>MGST01000001.1:0-3371 GCA_001798605.1 Deltaproteobacteria bacterium RIFOXYA12_FULL_58_15
CACTTGGTTATCAGTCAGAGATTGTCTCGCGCGAAATCAGCGTGGCACCGAATGGTTCCATTACGGTGCAGCGCAACAACAGGACTGAGCAGTTGGGCACGTTGGCGACTCGGGCTGAGTTGACCCGATTGCTCGAGATCCTCGGTCAACCTTCCACTCAAACACCCACTTCGTCCAATGACGAGTCGCCTCATTCCAACGAAACTTTGACTCAATTGTCTGTCCGGGTTGCCGCTGCGTTGACGGCCCTCGCCGAGGTTCTAAAGAACCCACAAGGCAAAGACCCGGACTCCCCATCAATTGGCCTGTACGCAAGAGATGCGGTTGTCAATCTTCCAGTGCTCATCCAAGAGGAAATCAGAAAGACTGGGGCATCTCTTCGCAACAACAGCCGTGCCTTCACAGATTTGGAGATCATGACTGCTGGCGAGGGATTTGCACAGCTCGCGGACTATCATCAACTTGCAGTTCTCAAGCTGTTGTCACAATGGCCGGAGGCGTCGACACATCTGCTGCAATTGGTGCAAGCCGAAGGCTTCGTGACAGCCGATCCGAAGACAATCGACAGCACCCTGCGAGCTTTCGGTCGGTGGGGCAGTGAGAGTGGAGAGGTGGCGCGGCAGACGATTGTCCTTTTGGCGGGGTCTTCGGGTTTCTGGCGACTCTCAGGACCTGATCAGAGGGAGTGCTTATCTTGGCTGGTGAACCTGGCCCTGCCTGCTGCGGAGCCGCTCGCAGCATTGCTAAAGAGCAGCGGGTTGGGGCACTCAACGAACCTGCTCAATGCTCGCGCCGGCGGCACCTTGCACTGCTTGGTTCGGGATGCGGCATTTCAACAGCGCCCTGTCGACCAGCAAGAGAAGATGCTGCAAGACATCGTCAATGGCCCACCCGACGAACGGGGATTCGTGTCGTCTTTGATTGACAGATTCTCGTCGCAGTATTCGATTTCGGCTCCGCAGTTGATTGAGGTGTGCAACGGATTCTCTGGTTCTTCTGAGATACCAGCTCTTCACTATCGAATCACCGTTGAGGGCAGGTCGTATGATGTGTTTGTGGCAATGAATCAGGACCCCAGTTGTGGCCATTACCATACGGTTGAAGAAGTGGCTTCGTGTTTGGCTTCGCTGCCGCCGCTCTTACGCGACGAACTATCCCCTATTCATTTGCATCCCGGCTTGAATCCCGACGATGCAGAAGACGGCAAGAATCTGTCATCGGTACTCAATCGAAGCGCCATGATCTGTCACAACCCAGGCCTTTCAATCTTTCCCACTCCCGACGAAGTCACTCTTCCCCAAATGGTCAACACCCTGGCCCATGAAGGCGGACATACACTGTGGGAAGCGAACTTCGACGGGTCGGGCTTTCCCGACATCTACGACGCCGACAAAGATAGCGTTGTGGCGGAGTTGTGGAATGTGGCCATGGCGATCGATGGCTGTGCGCCTTCCAGATACGCAGCCACACGGAGAAATGCCGCCAGCATCTTTGACATATCGGACCAAGAAGATTTGGCTGAGACGATAGCCATCTATTTGCATGTTGCCGGGCAGCCCGTCGAGAAGGAGGTTCGCGCGAACCTGCCGGAGCGCTTTCGGATCCTCGATGCCGTATTGGGTGACGCAACTGCCTGCCGTTTTGGCACAGCAACTTAGAACCAGCGTCTACTGTAGCAACTGGTCCGCTGGATTCGGGCCGCTGAGCTCGACGGTGCCGAACCGCTCTTCGTAGCGACGCATGTTCTCTTGCAGGGCGTTGAGAAGGCGCTTGGTGTGTTTGGGGCTGGAGATGATTCGCGACCGCACTTTGGCGCGGGGTTGCTGCGGTTGCAGGTACATGAAGTCCAGGGTGAATTCGGTCTCTGTGTGATTGACGAGGGCCAGGTTGGCATAAATGCCCTGGGCGGTGTCTTCGTCGAGTTGAATTTGGATCTGAACTTGTTTGCCCTTTTTGTCGTCGTTCTCTTCGCTACTCATGCGTCTTCTCCATGCGACAGTTTTGCGATTTCCACCAACTCGAGGAGAACCCCGTGGGTGGCCTTGGGGTGTACAAATGCCACCCGACTGCCACCAGAGCCTTGCCTTGGTATCTCGTCGATCAGGCGAACCCCATTTGTCTTCATTTGCTTGAGTGTCGCCTCCAGATCTTCAACTTCTAGGCAAATATGATGCAGCCCCTCGCCGCGTTTGCCGAGGAAACGGCTGATCTCAGAGTCACCTCGCATCGGCGCGAGCAGCTCGATTCGACTGTTACCTGTGTCGACAAATCGGACCTCTATGCCTCTCTCCGGGATTTCCTCGCCGCCAGTGATCGGCATGCCGAGGAGCTCGCCGTAAGTGTCCGTGGCAGCTTCCAGGTCACTGACGACGACGCCCAAGTGATCGATTCCTTTGTATGTGATGCTCATGGCGCCTGTGTAACACAGTGCCGCGGATTGCGCGAATCCTGCTGCCAAGTATAATCCACAAACCCGTCGTCAGTCGCTGTCCGAACGGAGGAAGGTTTTCTGATGCCTAGGAGTGTCGTGCTCATTCGCATAGGCGTGCTTACCTTGATGTTTGGAATTGGGTGCTCTGAGACTGATCGGCTTGAGACCTCGCTGCTGCTCCGGATCTCGAGTGACATTCGCGTAGACGAAATCGTACTTCGAATTCGCAACATCGCCTACGAGTCCGATGAAGTGCAGAAGGATCTCGACGGGAGGGATATCACCGTTGATGAGTTCGTGGTGCTGATCTTGCCGTCCAGCATCATTCAAAATGAATTCTTGGTGCATGCCCGCGGATTTGTCGATGGCCATTCGGTAGTCGCGGCGTCTGCTGTGTATGCTTTTGAGGAAAACAAGCGACTCGACGCCTCCATCGTGTTGACGGAAGACTTCATCGACGCCGACAACGACGGTTTTGCCAGTTGCAATCGGGACGGTTGTGACTGCAACGATCAGAATCTGCGGATCAATCCGTTCACCATCGAAATCTGTGATGATTATCTCGACAACAACTGCTCGGGTCTGCCCATTGACGAGGGTTGCCCCTGCAATCCGTGTTTGACGCCATGGCGCTACTGCACCACCCTTCCGGAGAATCTGTTGCATCTCGCCGGTATCGGCGAATGCACGTTTGGTAAACAACTGTGCCAAGACGGTGTTTGGCAGACAGAGTGTGTTGGTGTCGGACCTCATCCGAGCGGTGAGCTACCCAACAACGATCGGGATGACAATTGTGATGGTGCAGTCGACGAGGGGAGTCCGTGCGATCCGGCCAACACCACGCGGCCAATCTTCCTCGGCAAAATCAACGCCGACGACACAGATCTGGTTTTGGACAACGCCGGCACAGGGTCCAATTGTCGCGCGGGAGCACAACAGT
>MGST01000001.1:3432-23412 GCA_001798605.1 Deltaproteobacteria bacterium RIFOXYA12_FULL_58_15
ACGCAATCCAACGGCACCCGGTTGGATCGAGCTGCCCAGTGATCCAAGCGCTGGCGAAGTTGGCCAATGCGATGGCCAGGACAACGATTGCGACGGGCTGGTTGATGACGAGCCGTTTTTTGATGGCGACCATGACGGCTACACCGACTGTGGCACGGTCATCGATGGTGATCCCCGACAGCCGACCAGCCGAATGCCAGCCCGCGGCGCTGAGTTCATCGACTGCGATGGCTCCAATCCCTGCGTCAATCCTGGCATGAGCGAGGACTGCCGGCCGATTGTGGTGGTGGGAGGGACCTTTGACGCCAACTGCAACTTCACTTTTGCCTGCAGTGTTGACTGGACCAGCGGAGCGGAGCTGGACGACGATTGTCGTTGCGACCACGATCCCTTCAACCGACCTGTCTCCGACAGTGACAGCGTTATCGGCAAGCCACGCATGGATCTCGAGGATCTGACCACTGGGGTGCGGCCGGCCGCAGCGTGTTCCGGCGAGCTCGGGCATCTCAGTTGCAACCGGGACGAATTGCCACGAAGCGATGCTAACTGTGTCGGAAGCTGTGCGGATGGCCCATCGGATTATTGCAGCACCGACGGTCCGTACCACCATGGCTATTTTGAGTCCCCTTCCTCCCACCAAGACTGTTACCTGTGCGAGGAGGAGTTTGGCTACAACTGCAGCGACACAACAGGTAGCTGCACCACCAAGGCCGAAGACTGTATCGTCTGTGATGCGCCAGCGCCAACTGCCGATACCGCTTCGTCTTTGATGCAGCCGCTTTGCACCAACTCTGGGCCAGGTTGCACGGAGCTCGAAGGCCCCACCTGGGTGGGCCAGGTCGGCACTGATGTGAGCTACGAATGCGACGAAGTCTCCTGTGCTGGTTACTACTGTATGCTCAACAATGATCTGTGCTACGAAAAAGCCGATCAAACGGCCGACGAAGTACTCTGCAATGGTGCCGAGACCTGCGAGCGTGCAGCAGACCTGTGTCCAATCGAGACCCAATGCAAGGTGTTGGCGTTGGAACCCCCGCTTTGCCAACGAGCTGTCTCTGGTTGTTCTGACACCACAAGTCCCGTTTACCAGCCTCAGGACAACAACACCGACCAATTCAATCAGTGCAATGATACCTTCACCTGCGACAGTTCCTTTAACGGACAAGGCCCGTTCTTCCATGGCATTCGCAACGATAGTTCGGACAGAGCCCAGTGTTATCTCCGTGCCAACGTCAACAATTCCTCATGTGATGGAACCGGAGATTGTCAGACTCGTATAGAGGCATGTTCTTCATCTGGAGAGGGGAATATCGTTTCCGGGCGGCCCCTGTGTGAAACACCCGGCGATGGCTGCAGTGGCGAGACGGCACCTGTTTACATTGCCATCACCGACGGCAGTGACCCCTATTTTGATTGCGGTACTGGCAGAGATGGGAGCACAGATCTTACGTGCAAACGTGTTGGCAGCAACGACAGTGGCGAGTGTTATGACGATCTCGGGGATTCTTGTGGCTCAGCCTCCGATTGCCAACCTGGGTGGTCTTGTACCGACGGCGTCTGCTGCAACGCCGAGTGCCATGGCACCTGCGAGAGTTGCCTGTTTGCTCTTACCGGCCAAGCCGACGGTACCTGCGCACCAGTTGTGTTTGGCAAACAGGACGCCGATAACTGCTACGATTCCACCGGGTGTGGCGGGACCGGTTGTCAATGTGATGGCGACCACAGCTGCAAACGCGGACGTGGCTCAGATTGCTCGGATGCCAACACCTGCACCACCGACTATTGTGTCGATGGTTATTGTTGCAACTCCGCATGCACGGCGACGTGTCGAGCCTGCTCGGCGGCCCTGACGGCTTCCGCCAATGGCACATGTGCCATCATCGACCAAGATACGACTGACACCGTGCCGACGACATTGTGCTCGGGTTCCGTGGGTTGTAACGGCGGCGACTGCATTTGCGAGGCCAACACCGGCGCTTGTCTGCGCGACCGTGGCGACTCGTGTGGCTCCGACGAGCAATGCCTGAGCGGCCACTGCGCAAACGGCACCTGTTGCAACATTGCCTGTGATGGCAATTGCGACTCCTGCGCCAACTCGAGTGGAACCTGCG
This sequence comes from Deltaproteobacteria bacterium RIFOXYA12_FULL_58_15, assembly GCA_001798605.1. Lineage (GTDB taxonomy): Bacteria > Myxococcota > XYA12-FULL-58-9 > XYA12-FULL-58-9 > XYA12-FULL-58-9 > XYA12-FULL-58-9. Next base: position 5,544 of record MGST01000001.1, read on the forward strand.
CCGCCCAGCTGTCTGTCTGCACGGGGAACTGTGACAGCTGTGAGAGCGCCGGCTCGGGTTATAGCTGCGCGCCCGACAACTCGGGTTGCGGCGAATGTGGTGACTGCAGTGGTTCAGGCACCGATTACAATTGCGAGTCCGATCAGACCGAATGCCCGGGCGGCTGCGAGACCTGCGGCGGCAGTGGCACGAGCTACACTTGCTCGAACCTGATTTCGGGCAGCAGTGGGTCGTGCACGCTCTATCTGTGTACGGGTGGCTCTAGCTGTCCGTCCTCTTGTTTAACCAACTCCGCTTGCTCTGTGACCTGCATCGCCAACATATGCGTCGCAAGTCTTTCCGCCACAGGCGCGGCTTGTGACGATGACGATGACTGTGTCTCCGGCAACTCCTGTGATGGCAGCATCTGCCGTCGTGACAATTTGCAGGCGTGCACTACCAACGACCAATGCGTCAACACCTGCATTGGCGGAATCTGCTCGAATCTAGCTTCCACCAGCGGAACTTGTGACTTCGGCGACAACAACGACTGTGCGACCCATCATAGTTGCGTGGGCACGGTTTGCCTGCTCAACAACGGTCAGTCGTGTGGCGATGGTACTGTGTGTAGCAGCGGTCATTGTGCAGACAGCACCTGCTGCAATAGCACCTGCGACGGCAACTGTGACTCATGTGCCACAGGCAGTTGCATTGCTCAGTCTTCGGTATGCACTGGGAACTGCGACGTCTGTAGCAGCTCGAGTGGCGGGTACAGCTGTGCAGCGAACCAAGCCACCTGTTTGGGAGCCTGCGATAGTTGCACGGGCAGTAGTACGAGCTTCTCCTGCACACCCGATGCTGACGGCAGTGCTGGCTCGCCGAGTTGTGTTCCCTATTATTGTGATGGGGCTGCCACGAGTTGCCCTACCTCCTGCGCCGTGAACGGCGACTGCACCGGGCCCTGCATTGTCACCACGTGCTCTGCCACGTTTGTCGCCACGGGGGGGGCATGTGACGAAGACGCCGATTGCAGCGACTCCCCCTATGCGAGCTCGTGTGACACAGACCACATCTGTCGACGCGACACTGGACAACCATGCACTGCGATTGATCAGTGCATCACCAACATCTGTAGCACGACGTGTCGAGCGTCATAGCTCGTGTGGGTATGCCGGTATCAAACCGCACTACCACAGAAATTGCGGAACCGCAGAACCGCAGAACCCCCGACTGGGAATTGCGACCTTTGCATGATATGCAGGCGCCCAACCATCAGCATGACGATGCGGTGACGTGGTAACAGCGGCAAAGACAAAAGAATTGGGTATCGGTCTTTGGTGGGCCCTCAGTTGCACTGTGGCTTGTGCAGGTAGCGCGGTGAGGCCACCCCCGGTGGTTATCGCTCCAACCGTCGCGCCCGTCGTTAGGCCAGAGCCACCGAAACCTGCGGCTGTCCGAGTGCTTCCTGAGCCGGAGCCGGCAACACCGCAAGCACAACAGCCCAATTCTGCCGATATAGCTCGAGCACGGGCGTTGGTGAAAAGGGGGGAGCTCCTTTACCGCAACGGTGAGTATGACCAGGCAGAGATTTTGCTCAAGGAGGCTGTGACGCTCTATCCGTTCCTTGCTCAGACCAATCTTCTTCTCGGCAAGATCTTTCTGATCCGAGGATCCGCCGCGCGAGATATCGGTCTCGTTCACAGTGCCCGCCTTATGTTTGAGATGGCGCGAGCACTCGACTCCAGTCTTCGGGAAGCAGAGATCCTTCTAGATCTCTTTCACACCCCCCCCCTCGACTGACATGAATACTTCCCTCGCCTGCGCTGGCTTATCCTTCTCCTACGGTGACACACCGATTCTGACCGGCGTCACTTTGAGAGCCGACGCTGGCGAGGTGGTCGGATTGGTCGGACCCAACGGAAGTGGCAAGACCACCCTGCTCAAGTCGTTGGCCGGATTGCTCGAGGCCAAGGGAGAGATTTTCTATAACGGAGATCCACTCACGGGTCTTTCCTCCCGGCAGCGTGCCGACCGCCGAGCGTATGTCCCGCAGAACACCCACAGCGTTTTCCCATATCGTGTTGACGCTGTCGTCAGCATGGGTAGCGCCCATCGCGCAAGGTTTTATGGGGTTAGGCGAGACGACGCCGGAGTGGCTGCGGTCCTCTCTGAGGTTGGATTCATCCATTCACCCTCTCGCCGTTTCGATCGGCTCTCGGGGGGAGAACGCCAGCAGGTCATTGTCGCCCGGGCCTTCTTGCAGGGGGCAGGGGTTCTCCTGCTCGACGAGCCAACCAGCGCCCTCGATCTCAAACATTGCGCCGCGGTCATGACAGGCCTGTGCGGCCGCGCCAAGCGAGGTGCTGTCGTACTGATGTCCCTGCACGACCTTAACCTCGCGGCGGTTTTCTGCGATCGCCTGCTTCTGCTAAACGGCGGCAAGCTTGTGGCGGAGGGAACACCGAACGACGTGCTCAAACCCGACATGATTGCGCAGGTGTACGGCGTTCGAGTGAGTTGCGGAACACACCCGAGATCGGGAGCCATTCCCACAGTTCATCTCGATCCACAAGGCTGGTCCGCCGACCTGTCACATGAAGAACTGTAGTGATCCGATGAATCCCCAGTTGTGGGGCCGCTCCACGGAGCGATGAAATGAAATGGCGATGGCACCACCGTTGTTGATCCAACCGGTTCCGGCAGTGATCACGTATTCGTTCTTGCTCGCGCCATCGCTGCGGGTAAACGGCGCATTGTTGAAACCAACGCGAATCGGGAACGCGTCGCCAACAAAATACTCGGCTCCGAGCCGGTAGGTCTGCAGCTCGTTGTCGCTGTCGCGGGTGTCGAACTCAAAATCGGCTGCTGCAACAAATGCTCCCGTCGAAAAAGACACGCCGGCACCAATGGTGAGAGGTACCATTCGCGTCATCTTCTCTTTAATGACGTTGTGAGCCGCGACGCCGACGCCAAAACTATCGGCGAGCTTGAGCATGATGCCAACATCACCGGTGTAGAGTTCGAGGTCCCGCTCTTTTCCATCTTCCATGAAAGTGCCGCGCACGTGGCGGCCCGTAATGCCGACGGCGATAGAGTCACTGAGGGGATAGGCGAAACCAATGTATATGCGGTGCAGGCCCGCATCCACGCCCTCACCATCGCCGCGGGTGTGGGTGTAGCTGAGACCGCCGGCCACCGGACCTGACTTTGAGTCCACCGCTGAAATGTTCAAGTCCGAGAGCCCGTCGAAAGGCGAATAACCATAGTTGAGCTCGACAGTATAACGTCGGCCGAGGGCCATTCCCGCAGGATTGAGGTAAAGGGTGTCATTGGACGTTCCAACGCCGCGATGAGCACCGCCCATGGCATGGGATCGGGTGCCAGCGATTTCGTCGAAGACGCCAGCATCGGCGGGAAGGTTCGCTGCTCTTGCGGTGACCGAGACGAACAACACACAAACCGACATGATAGCGATGATGCGCATTGCGGGACGTTACCAGCAGTGGACTCAACACACAATTTTTCGCTGTCCTTGACCTGCACAGACTTTGGGCGCAGGTACAGTGACCAAGGAGATCCGTGGATGGAAAACGCCTTCGAAGTATTGAGGGAACGTGGCTTCGTACAACAGGTGACTGACGAAGATGCGGTGCGAGAGATGTTCGGCACGGGGCCAGTAACGGCCTACATCGGTTTTGACGCCACAGCGTCGAGCTTGCATGTTGGCAATCTGTTCGTGCTCATGACGCTCGTCCACCTCGAGCACTTGGGACACAAGCCTATTGTCGTTCTCGGCGGCGGCACGACCATGGTCGGTGATCCTTCAGGCAAGACAGAGATGCGCAAGATGCTGGAGCGAGGTGACATCGATGTCAACATCAACAGCTTTCGCACCCAAGTGGGGCGTTTCCTCGACATCGAGGGCGGCAAAACACAGGTGGTTGATAATGCCGAATGGCTCCTCGACCTCAAGTATGTCGAGTTTCTCCGCGACATTGGCCGCCACTTCTCCGTCAACCGCATGCTTGCCGCCGAGGCTTACAAACAACGGCTCGAACGCGGTCTATCGTTCATCGAGTTCAACTATCAACTGCTCCAGGCCTATGACTTCCTGCAGTTGTGCCAACGATACAAATGCACTCTGCAGATGGGCGGCGACGACCAGTGGGGAAATATCGTTGCCGGGATCGATCTTTGTCGACGAGTGGCACAGACCCAGGTCCATGGGTTGACCTTTCCGCTCTTGCTCAACGCTGCCGGTCAGAAGATGGGCAAGACGGTGTCAGGGGCGGTTTGGCTAGACGCCAAGCGGTTCGGTCCCTACGATTATTACCAGTACTGGGTTAACATGCATGATGATGACGTCGAGCGAATGCTCGGCTATTTCACATTTCTGCCGATGGAAGAAGTGCGTACTGTGTCGACACTGCAGGGGGCGGACCTCAACGCTGCAAAATCAGTGCTTGCCTACGAGGCGACGGTGTTCGTTCATGGTGAGGCAGCCGCCAACGAGGCGCACAGTGCGGCACAGGCGGCTTTTGGTAGCCGCGCTTTGCCAGAGCAGGTATTGCCGTCGAGCAAGATCCCGCGGGGCGGCAGCGCCGATGCGGCACAGATTCCCACAACCAATCTCTCGCTCGCCGCACTCGATGAAGGTGTGCTGCTCACTGAGTTGCTGACGAACACGGCGCTCGCGAGCTCGAAGAATGAGGCGCGGCGGCTGATCCGTCAAAATGCGATCAAGCTCAATGACAGAAAACCGGAAGATGAGAAATATCGGGTAACCATTGCCGATTTCGTCGATGGCCGGTTGACTCTGCGGGCAGGCAAGAAGAAGGTGCACAGAGTGGTTCTCGAGTGATTCCCAACACCTGTCACCTGCAGGTATACCTTGGTAAGGAGCCCAATGGGAGCACGTACTCTCGCCACCTTTGCTGTTGTTGCTGCGTTGTCGTCATCCGCCCGCGCCCAGCGCCGGGACGGTGGCACGACCAAGTCGGTGTTTGATGTCACAATCCCCGTGAGTGCGAAATTTGGTGACGTGGATGTGCCTGCCCGCCATTATCGGGTGTCGCTCGGCCCAAACGGTATTGCGCTCGCCGACCCGGCGACGATGTTATTGATTGCGACGATCCCGGCGGAAAAACACGAGCTGAATGAGCCGGTCAAGGAGCCCAAGGTTGAGGTCAAAAAGACGAGCAAGACAGTCGAGATATGTCTGACGCATGGAACAACAATGGCCCGCGCCGTTGGCAGGATAACTGCCGTGCTCAACCGTCCCGAGGCGGGAGGGCGTGTGGAGTTGGTAGGCAAGCAGGAGACCACCCTTGATAAAAGTGATCCCGAGCAGCTAAGTGACGTGCAAAACATCAATAATCTCGTCAAACGCTATTTCGGCAGCATCAAGCACTGCGCAGACAAAGCGCATCGCAATCGTTGGATCACGGATGACCCGAGGTTCGTCAAATGTATGTGCCCCATCATCGCCAAATGGCGGATGCCACATGTGAAGTCGGAGTTGCAAACCCATCACTCGTTGTCCAAAGGCCGAACAGGCTTTTCCATTACCACCACCACCGATGGGCGCGTCAAAGATTGTCGGGTTTGGATTGGCCCCAATCCTCCAGCTCCCAAGGAGTCCACCCAGGATGGTGGACCGTCAGAAAATGCGGAGCCCGCCAAGGAGGTATCTGCACCTACCTCGAGTGAGGGGGCCCCATGAGGTCAAACAGGCAGAGGCGAGGTATTGCCACTGCAAATGGTACAACCCCACAGCCCACGGTCATTCGACATCTCATGGACAACGGGTTGGCATTGGTCTTGTGTCCGCGCCGTCATCTCTCCCAAGCCTATGTTGCATTCTACGGCGGCGTGGGCTCACGCAATGAGAGCCTGGTGAACAACGGCATGACGCACGTGCTCGAGCACATGTTGTTTCGTGGCACGTCCCAGTTTCCCGACGCAACCGCTCTCAATGCAGCGGCTGAGGATTTCGGAGGATTTCTCGAAGGGGCCACCTACCGGGATCATATTCTCTTCGCCACCGGTTGCCACAAGAGTGCGGTCGGTGATGCCATCGGAATCTTGGGGGATTTGGTGCAAACCCCGCGTTATCGGGCATTTGAGATCGAACGGAACATCCTGCGGGAGGAATTGTTAGAGACCCGCGATGCCAGTGGTCGCATGGTAGACCTCGACAACATTGCCCATAGCGCCATCTTCGGAGGTCACGGTCTCGGCTTGCCCATCGAAGGAACACTGGACAATCTAGAGGCGCTGACCATTCGTGATCTCGAAGAGCATCGACGCACGTTTATTGTCGGTGCCAACAGTGTTCTGAGTGTCGCTGGCCCCATCGACACCGATCGCGTCATCAAGCAGGTCGCAGCCGCCTTTGGTGGTTTGCCGCAGGGCCAATCTCCACTGCTTGAGCAGCCGCCAGCACCGAAGCCCGAGCCGTTGATGCGTTATGTACGCGACGCCTCGAGTCAGGTGGACCTACGGCTGAGCTTTCGCGCGGTGCCAGTTCACGATCCCGAGTACCCCGCCTTGGTGATGCTCGCGCGGCTACTGGCTGATGGTCTCGCGTCGCGCATGCATGCAGAGCTCGTTGATCGTCGCGGCCTTGCATACGCGTTGCACGCCGGTCTGAGCACATACGGGGACTGCGGTTTGTTCGAATTCGAAGTCTCCGTTGCTCCGAATCGTGCAGCAGAAGCGGTGAAGAGCATTCTCCAGTTTGCCCGCGCGGCCGGCAGATTCCGTTTCTCGGATGATGAGTTGCTGCGAACTTGCAGGCGCTACCGTTACGGTATCGAGTTCATGCACGATTCCCCTGCAGACTTGGCCAGCTGGTATGGTCGTGCCACTCTGTTCGGAGTAGAGCGCGAAATGGCGGCTCTTGGCGGCCAAATCAAGAGACTTGAAGATGCGAGCATCCGTCGCGCTGCCCGCAATGTGTTTCGCGGCGAGGGTCTGGTTGTTACGGCCGCTGGCGAGCTCGCCCGCGGCGAATGGCTTCGCATAAAGGATACCGTTCACGAATGGGTGGGTTGAGTCGCTGACTGGCACCCTTAGAACACGGCGACAGGCGTCTAACCCCGAAGGGGGATGCGCAAACGTTGGCCCGGCCAAACACGATGGGGGTTTCTGATGTTGTTGACCCGCATGATGGCGGCGAGGCTCGCGTGGTAACGGGTGGCGATCTGCGAGAGGGTCTCACCGGGGCGGACGCGGTGGATGACGTAATCGGTGCGGGGGGCAACCCATACTGGGAGAGCTGCAATGGCTGCTACGATCGTTGCTTTGGCGTCGTCGTGCTCACCTTCGATCTTGGGCAGCGTGAGGATGAAGTTTTCGTCTGGAGTGGCTTGATGTCGCAGGGCCGGATTTAGTTTGGCTGTGGTTCCCGCGGGCAAGGACAGTGCTGCATCGATGGCAGCGAGCTTGACTGGTCGGTTGATCTCTACTGTCATGACCTCGATGACGGGTGCATCGGGCTCGGGAAGCTCCATGCCGAATAGGGCTGGATCTTCGATGATTTGTACTGCGGCGATCAAGCGCGGGACGTAGCGGCGTGTTTCTTTGGGTAGCAGTGCGTAAAGATCCCAGAAATCCATGAAGCCCGAGCCCGCGTGTTGCAGTCTGGAGATTTTGCCTTCACCACAGTTGTAGGCCGCCAGGGCTTTCGGCCAGTCACCAAACATCCGATGCAAATCATTGAGATACGCGATGGCTGCGTTGGTCGATTTCTCTGGGTCGAGTCGTTCATCAACAAACCTATCTCGTCGCAGGCCATAGCGCAGGCCGGTTGATGAGATGAATTGCCACATACCCAGGGCGCTGGCACCCGAGAGCGCGTTCACTTGAAACCAGCTCTCCACCAACGGCAACCAACTGAGTTGGCTGGGCAGTCCTGCCTCCTCCAATTTCTTGAGGATCAACGGGCGATAACGACCAGAGCGACGATAGGCAGCGATGAAGTCCTCACGCTGGGAGCCGGTCATGCTGCGGATCTCCCGTTGCACCTCTGCATTGTCAGTGGTCGCGAATCCAAGATCAGAAGAGGCGGTGGCGACTTCGTGGGTTGGGTTGTAAGCACGACTGATGAGTCTTGAGATGAGTAAGCGGATGTCCTGAGATATCTGTTCGTGGTCGTCGGACACACCACCATCAGTCCTGCGCGCGGGTGGAGGAAAAGCCAATAACGCGGCATAGGCGGCGTCAATTTCTATGAGGGCACCTGCCGCGTCGCCAGCGTCGATGAGCTCCTGGGCATGTTGACAGTGCTCCAGGGCTTCCCGCTCGATGGCTGCGCCGGCTGATTGTTCACCGGACTCAGCCGGCTCCGTGGACTCAGCCATCGCCGTGGACTCAGAATCTTCCGTGGACTCAGCCATCGCCGTGGACTCAGCCATCGCCGTGGACTCAGCCATCGCCGTGGACTCAGCCATCGCCGTGGACTCAGACTGTTCAGCGGACCCCATCGTCGGCACCTCGTTGGCGGGTGGCGCGGTGTGGGCGCAATGGAGTACGATCGGCGACAAACAGACAATCAAGAAAACGCGCACGTGAAGCTCCCGGACATCAGAGAATGGCAACCGCTGATTCTGAGGCGTATCTCGAAGGGGATGATCGCGCAATAACGCCAAGCTGATTTCTAACGCGTCCCAGACCATCGATGTCATGCCAACGTTGGAGAAATTCGTCCTTGGTGAGAACACCACGTTGTCCATTTAGGCTCGGATCTTCAAGAACGACATAATCGTCGGTAACGCGAATGACCACCGAATAGTGGCCGTCCAGCCAATCATCACGATACGGTGTTCTGTTGCTCCCATCCTTCCATGCTTGAAATGCGACGATAACAGGAAACCGTTCCTCTTCCACGATCCTCTCGAGCTCCTTGAAGCTCATTTCGTCTTTGACTTCGGCAGAGACATCCAAGTCGTTGAGAACTTTGGCGATCGACTCAGGCAAGGTGCCGTGCTCCGAGGAGGTTCCGAGACGATCGGCGAACTCATCTTCGCGGTCGGCGCTCTTTCCAAAGTACGCTGCAACAAGCTGCACGCATTTTGCGCCGCACCAGCTCGATGTAGCCTGCCGTCCATTTGGCAAAGACAGGGCGTTGTCGAGGAGACTCTCACCCTTTGAACGAGAATCTGTCGGCATTGTGCTGATCGCGTCAGATGTGTCGGCGGTGAGTGCATTCGTTACGACCGCGTCGACTCGCGCACGGCCTTTTCGTAGATGCTCGGATTTTCCGCAAATATGCTCGATGCAAGCTCTTCTCAACTGTCTTGCTTCCGAACTGCCAGATCCACATAGTTTGGCGCTGATCTGGCCAAGCGTGTCCGAACTCAATTGTGAGAGACCTACCGTGACCTCAGTGCCTTCGTAGGCAAACCGCACCACCACGGTCTCGCCACTTCTGTCCACTTCGAGAACGCTCGTTTCCCCATCGGCGAAGAAATGACGGCTCCCGTTTTGGCGGAAGACGGTGTGTTTGAGGTCCAATGCCACTCCATCGAGAATACCTTCTCGACCCTCGAGCTCATCGAGAACTTGCCACACTATTTGCGCCGCGGAAGAATCTTGGTCGGCAACCTGAGGCAAAAACTTCTCAATTTGTTTGTCTGTCTCTTCGAGGGAGCAAAATTGGTGAGAGGGAAAATGCGCGCGCCGCAGCACAACTGCCAAGATGATTGCGGCCGCCACATGGGGAGGAAGTTGTCCAAGCGCTGTGCCGGACGGCATCAAGTCCAAGGAGAGGATGCGGCGAACCATGCGCTCGACGATCACCTCTTCTTGCGAATCCAAGGGCCGTTGGTGCAAGACGTCGATCTGTTTGGCCAAAAAATCGCAAAGGCGTTCGTTCTTGGGCTGGCCATGGTCCGGCACGAGCACACCGTGGCTCGTGTAGGTCAGAACCTTCTCGACGTACTTTCGTGCAACAGCAGCGTTACACTCGCATCGCTTGTCGATGGGCGCTTTGCCTGCCGATTCTGTGGTGAATATCCGCAAAATGCCCTGCTCAAAAAGGAATGATTCGAACGACCCATCTTTCACCGATTCCGCCACCGCGTTATTGAGGGGCACGCCGTAGACATTGTCGCCCGGCAACGGTGGGAAGAAACCAGCGAGGGTCGTTCGCAAGGCGCCGGTGAGGACACGCGGATGCTTTTCGTATGTGTACAGATAAAACTCACCGACATCGCCGTCCTCGTGCAGTGAGACAAATCCATCTCTCCCATACTTCAACAGGTCGGGTAGATGTTCCTTGAGGATGATTCCTTCAGGGGAGGGAGTCGTGACCAGATCTTTGGCGGCGCTGGGAAGTGCCGGATCGCGTGTCGTGTATCCCCGGTTTGGGTCCTGCCCCCAATCGTTGACACGTCTGGAGTTAACAAAGCCAGTGGGATTGATCAGGGGAAGAAAGGAGACGTTGACGGCCCTGAGTAACTGCGGGTCGGCATCCTCGAGAAAGCGCAACAGCCCCCAAGGACCTGCGGGTTCTTCACCGTGAAAACCGGCGGCAATGATTATGTGCGGGCCACCATTCTCTTTTTTGGGAACCACCAACTCGATGGGGATCCCTGCCACCTGACCCAGCGTCCTAATTTGATAACCACGTGAGTCGACCAGTTGCCGTAGCCGTGTTTGAAATGCCCTGATGTCGTTGCTTTGACAACTTTCGCGGGTGAGCCACACGGGCTCGCCGGGTTTGAGGAGGGGATTTGCCTCAAGTCCTATTCGATCTGCTGTATCTGAACAGGATGGGGCGGTCTTCTGTTTCGAGTCGGCTTCCAACACATCGATGTTGAGGCACTGGCCTTCAATCGTCTTCTCCAAAGTCAGTGTCGTTTGTTCTTTCGCCAAAGGATCGACATGATCGGGAGACGCGACATGCTGTGTCGACAAGAACTGTTGGCCTGCCTGCTCGGTCGATTTGACGCTCATGAGCCGTCTTCCCAAAGAAAAGCGTTCTTCGCATACTACCACGTTATCGACAAAATTTTGCCATAGTTTCAGGGGGTCAGGGGGTCCATGCGCCGTCATGCGACTTCATGCTACTTCATGCGCCTTCCGGAATTTTAAGTCTGAGGCTGTCCCGCTAGGAATAGGCAGGTCGGTTGGGCGCACCGCCATCATGTTGTCGCGGTAGAGGTTACAATGCCCTGCTCGACATCTTCGAGCGGCACAGGTAGTTGGCCTGGCTCCCGTTGACGAATCGCTCGCATGCTCCCACAGGTTGGTGGGTTGAACTCATGGTCGTCATGATTTTCAGCCGAGTGCTGCCGGAACGTCGGTTTGACTGAAATCGTCCCCTTTAAACAGAAGTGGCTCGCCAGCTCGCATGGCCAGCGCATAGGAACAGCAGTCACCCAGATTTAGCGCAGCAGGGTGTCGACCCTTGCCAAATTGCGCATAGGCCCTGCGGGCAATGGACACCTGCTCTGCGTCCATGCCCACCTGTTCAACGCGAGCTTGGTGCAGTAACAGGTCAAGGTCGCGGGCACCCGAAGGGCCTTTTCTTGCGGTGATGACGACCGCGCACTCGAGCTCGGTGAAAGCGGCGACCCATCGTTTGCCAGCATTAGCGATTGCGTTGATGAAAACATCGGCTTCTGGCTCACCCAGAAGGATGGCAAGAATGGCAGAGGTATCAATGACCATTCAGTCCCCGAACCCACCGCGGTCGTCGTATCCGAGGATCTCTTCTGCGGATCGGATATCGTCGTCAGGCAAGCTGCTGCAATGAATCGAAATCTCCTTGAGCGCATCTACCACATCTGGTGCCCGGCGCTGCCCACTGAGCCGCTCCAACCTCTCCTCTAATGCAACGATGACCGCACGGGTCATGGTTTCACCCGTTCTCTTGGCTACCTCAATAGCCAATCGCTCCGCCTCTGGATTCTTGATGCTCAAAGCCATTATTGAAACCACCTAATTAGGATGAAGGTACCATTCATGAAACAGCTCGTCAACGCTCGAATGTCAACACGCTCGAATGTCACACGCCAGAATGTCACTGTGACAGGACCCGAAAAACCCCTGCAAATCAGACGGAGATGGCCGTCGAAATGCGCCACTACACATCGCACGTTGCCAAATGCTCCTGCATTGGGCACACTCCATGCGCCGGAGGTGTCCATGCGTTCTTTGTTGCTGACTTTTCTTGTTCTTGCGGTTGCATGCTCTGACAACCCATCGGGTCGCACCCTCGGTGATACCGTAACGCCCAGCGACTCGAATACTGGTGGTGACACCATGACGGGCGACCACATTCAGGGCGATCACAGCCAAGGGGATTCGAATTCGGGTGACACACATTTTGGCGACTCGAACGTTGGCGACTCGAACCTTGGCGACTCGAACGTTGGCGACTCGCGTTCTGGCGACTCGAACCTTGGCGACTCGAACGTTGGCGACCCAGGTACGTTGGCAATCGACGTGATCATCACTGAGTTCCGTGCCGTGACCAACAGCGAGGGCGAATTCGTCGAGATCTACAATCGCGGCAGCGCCGCCGTTGACATTGGTGCATGGACGATCAACGGCGCGGCGATAGACCATCCAGACAGTCCCGGTGCCGCCATTATCGTCCCCCCTTTGACCTACTCCCGCGGTTTGGGAGCCCCAAACACGATGCCCGAGGGCGTGCCTTGGGCGTATGGCATTGCTAACCTCGCTGACACGGGGGACACTCTCGTGCTTGCCGATGGCAACGGTAACGTCATCGACACTGTCGACTTCACCAGCATTCACACTGATCCCAATACTGCGATTCCAACCAATGCGTTTCCCGCGGTGGTCGACGTTTCCACACAGCTCGACCTTGCCACGGTCAACGGCGACGGCGACAACAACAATGGCGCACAGTGGTGCGTGACATTTCGTGTCAAGGACACCGGCGGCAGTGCCAACCAATCATGCACCCAGTTTGTTATTAATGAAGTCCTCTACGATTGGCGCCACCCCGTTCTTGGTAGCACTGATTTCAACCGTACGTTCGTCGAGATCGCTGGGCCTGGGGGCGGCTTTCTTGCCGGCATACGCCTAAGTGGTATTGCCGGGGCCGGCGCCGTAGGTCAAGATCAACCGCCAATCGTCAACTTCGCCGAGGATCTACGCATGCCCGTGGATGGTCTGTTGGTGGTTGCCGATGGTGAGGCCGACGGCTCCACTTTGGTTCCGGGAGCTGACATCGTTCTCGGCTCCGGCGATCCACAAAACGGGCCGGACGCCATCAAGCTTCGCGTTAGAGACTCTGGAGCCACCATTGACATCGTCGGCTATGGCACCGCAATAGCAGGTGGCCACTTCGAAACCGCGCCTATTGGCAACATCATTGCCTCAGAGATCGCGATTTCCATCGCCCGCGACGCCACCAGCAACGACAGCAATAACAACTCGGCCGACTTCCATTTTGATCCCACACCGACCCCGGGCACGCCTAACGACGTCGTGGTACCAACAGTGATCACCTACGCGCCGAACAACAGCGTGGTCGTGGCGTCACCATCGATCCTGACGATGACGACACTCGACTTCACCAGCATTCAAAACATTGACGGTGACGCGAACGACAATCAAATCAACCTTGAGCTCGCAGGGGTTGCCGGTGCCAACTGTGTTGTCATTGACGCCCTCGATGACGGTCGTGGCATAGCCACCGTTAGCTGTGCACCTGGGGATGGCACCACGCCGGTGCGCGGAGACGTCGTGCTCTCCAATCCACCACCGCTCGGCGGCTCCGCTGTCGTCGCAGACGGGTGGACCTACACCGGTGTCAACAACGAGACCGATTCGGCGGCCGAGGCGGACTGGTGCAACCTGCAACACCCTGCAGAGATGACAGTGGCGGCCGGCGCGACCTCTGAGAATGTATATGGCCAGGTGTTTGAGACGGGTGTCACCGAGACGGCTGGTATGCCCGAAGGCGTTTTGGCTGAGCTCGGATATGGACCCATCGGCGACGACCCCACCGTAACCGGTTCGTGGGTGTGGACAACGGCGGCTTGGAACGTGCAGGTCAGCGACAACGATGAATTTGTTGCCAAGGTGACCATTCCCGACAATGTCCAGAGCGGCACCTATTGGTACACCTTTCGCTACAGCTTCGACAGCGGCCTGACCTTCACCTACGGTGACACCGACGCTGCTGGTAGCACAGGTGGGTATGACTTCGCATCGAACCGGCTGGGAATTCTCACGGTCCCGTGATTCGCGGCTCCGATTTGTGGGTTCTGGGCCGCATTGATGGCATCGCGATTTCGAGGCTATTTCTTCGATCGAGCCACAACACTTCGCCGTCAGAGCCGATAATTAATGCATGCAAGGGCTCATCACAACTCGGCATCTCGTTACCAACGCGTCTGACATCATCGGTGAGTTTGGACTCCTCACCTATGTGCGTTGTGTTGCCGCGGTGGTGTTGTCACGTCGCAAGGTTACGTTTCTCGAAACCGTGATGCGACTCCACTGATTGCCCGTGTTGATTCCCCAATATTCGAATCAGTCCCGCACGAAGGGACGGCGATATTCGTCAGGAATATTGGCAGCGATGAGTATTCGCCGTACTGGCTCGAGAATCGCGAGATCGGGGGGCGAGCGCAGGGAAAAGAGATTGGTGGTGTTGTATTGCCTTTCACCGGTTGAAGGATTTTCCATCTGACCGGTACGTAGGCCGTGTTCGGCGTCCCATTCGACGACAGTCCACATGAAGAATATTTGAATTGATGCCACGGAATGGTCTTCATGCAACCAGACGTAAAGGTCAAAGGAAGGCCCGCTCTGATATCGGCGAGAGTAGAGCCCATCTGGACTTCCCTCTGTGCCGTCATCGTCTTTGACCTCTTGGAGAGCTCTGCCAATCCGAATTGGATTACCAATGTCATCCATTAACTTTTTCCACTCGGGGTTGTCGCCAATGACGGCACAGCCGACCGATTGGCCATCGACATTGGCCACGAGAACTCGAACGGTCAGCTCTTGTCCTCCCACGTGGACGCGGGCGTCAACAGGGACACCTACCTTTGGAAGAAGCTCGACTGGACAATAGGCGCGCAGGCTCATCCCACGCCGGCTCAAATCACGAATCGGATGGGCATTGACATCGGGAGGAAACATGACAAAGGCGGAGCCCTCGTCCTTTCCCGTCTCAGCCATGGCGAATCGCGTATCCCGCCGTTGACGACCCAACGGTTTGGTTGACGACTCAAGTGTCGGCTCCAGTGTCGGCTCTACTGCCGTCTCTGGTGGTAACTCCTCTCGATTGCGACCAAATATCTTTCTGAAAAATCGTCCCGCCATGCCGTCCCGTCCCTTTGCCATAGGCCTTGCCAGTTTAGCACGGCTCCACACAGTGGAGTCCAGCTTTGGGGCCATTTGCCACACACATTTCCACGATTGCTGTTGGGATCGCCACCCATCATCGCCGCCCCCTTGATCCCACATCCAGGTTCATCCTTTTATGGCTGCGCATCCTGACCTTTTGCCCTGGAGCCGCAATGCACAAGCCGAGCAAGATTGTCCTGGCCAAGCCAAAAATCCGCCTCTCCAAGCTGGACATGCGCAAATCACTCGCGCACGACAAGTACGAAGAGAAGCTCAACGAACTACAGTTGTTGATGCTGCGCATTCAGAGATCCTACCACCAGAACAAACACAGGGCGGTGATACTCTTCGAGGGTTGGGACGCTGGCGGCAAGGGCGGTGCCATCAAACGTCTCACTGAGAAGCTCGACCCTCGCGGCTACGCGGTCTATCCCATCGGTGCCCCAAGCGCCGAGGATCAAGGGAGGCACTACCTCTATCGGTTTTGGCAACGTCTCCCCTCGCCGGGAGAGATCGTTGTCTTTGACCGCTCCTGGTATGGCCGAGTGCTTGTCGAGCGTGTAGATGGATACGCAAAGAAGCGGGCATGGCAGCGGGCCTACACAGAGATCAATGAGATGGAGCGGTTGCTCATCGACGATGGCGTGCACGTAGTGAAAATCTTCATGCATATCAGCAGAGAAGAACAACTCCGGCGCTTCACCGAACGGCTGCGCGATCCCTACAAGAGCTGGAAGTTTACCGAGGACGACATCATCAACCACGAGAAATGGGAGAGCTATGAGGCAGCCATCGACGAGATGCTTGAGCGGACCTCAACCCAATCCGTGCCGTGGAATGTCATTGCCGGCAATAACAAGCACTACGCCCGTGTGCGTGTCCTGCAAACCGTGACCCGTGCGTTGGGACAAGGCGTGAGCACGTCTTTGCAGGTTGTGGATCCCGCCGTCGTCGTCGCCGCACGAGAGCGCCTCGGCATTCTTCTTGAAGGAGAAGGGCCCGACATCAACAGCAAGGAAGAAACGCAAACAGAGGAGTCTGCGTCGGTCGACTTGTCTCCCCGAGCTGCGTTGCCACGCGCTCCGAGGAGAAAGAAGAGTAACCATTGAGAAAGACGGGCCCGCCCTTCTTCCTTTCGGTCATCGATCTACACTATTTGTATTGGGCTAAGTAGCTGCCCAGGTCCATCGTTTTGATAATATCGAGAGTCGACTGACGCTCAATCGCCTTCTTGTCGCGAAGGGTCTCGAGGAGCCGAACAATAGAGAATGCCACCTCGGCGGTCTGCCCAGCGTCCTGCCTTCGGTCACGCAGATAAGCGATCGAGTCAAACAGAACGGCGTTGGCCTCCGCGTAGGTCAGCAAGTCTCGCGGACCGTGATTCTGCTGCCAGGCGGCCTTCTGCAGTTGGTCATTGACGTGCGATTGAATGAAGAAGGTTGCGCGTCCTATCAGCTTGAGATTGCTTGGACTCACGTTGGTCATGGTGTTACCGACCACACGACCCAGCTTGGCCATGACCGCAGTAGAATGAGCGTTGAGCAGCATCTTTGCTGCTATCTGCTGGCGTACGGCAAACGGATCGCCATCGGCCTGCACCTGAACTGGAACCAAGAGCAACTGCTCAGGTTTGCCAGAGAAAGCTGCTCGGAGCGCCTTCTCAATCTCCTCGATTTCAGCGTCGGTCTTGTCGGAGACCAGCAACAACGCCACATCGGCTCCGGCTTCGCCAAACAACTGCAGGAACTGGCGGAAGTATGAATCGGGTTTGCTGAACTCTGTCTCCTCTGGGGTCAGCGCAACCATCACGCCCATGTCACCGGGCTTCGGTCCACGTTCTTCACTCTTAAGGCTTGTGAATGAAAAGTCATAGAGACTCTGCTGCTCATCGCCAGCGTTCTTGAGGCTCGCGAGGGCAGCTCGCCGTAAATAGGGATCGTCAATATCTTTCGCAAACGGCCCTTGATAAAAATCGGCCGCGAGCCCACGAAATGGCCTGCCCAAAAAGACGCTCCATGCTTCTTCGACGGTCGCTGCCGGTGCCCGCACCTGAATCCAGGATTTTCGTTTCGGTTCTGTCACCGTATCCAATGGATAGAGTCGAAATGTTGGACTTCGCTCTGTGCTGTCAATGAAAACGGTAATCAAACCGTCTTGGGCAAAATAGGTTGAGAAATGCCCTTTGTCGTAAGCGTTGGTCTCCATATCGGTGAGACGGGCGAGAACAGGCACGGCTTTGCGAGTCGCGGCCAAAATCGACGAGAACTCTTTGAGCTGTTCGCTCATATCGATCTCGCCAGCAAATCCGATCTGGCGCATCTCTTTTTCGTTGAGGTGCTTGCTGAGCACTTGCTGCACCGCGACCTCGAGAATCATGGCGACGACGAAGGTCTCACTGGTTGTCGCCTGCATCCTGGTCGAGCCCGTAATCGCTTGTGGTCCCGTTGTTAGATTGATCTTGGTAATGCCAGGCTCATCGAGTACCCGTTGGCTCCGCGTGAATGGGCGCAAGCGCTCGTCAGGATTGTTGTAAACAAAATAGAGTTGCTGC
>MGST01000002.1:0-12427 GCA_001798605.1 Deltaproteobacteria bacterium RIFOXYA12_FULL_58_15
ATTTTCGTTTCATGGACGTTCTTCCTGTGGCTGGCGGATTGGTGACGGTGCAGAACCACAACAATGTGATCAAGTTTGGCGCTGATGGCACCCAACTTTGGACGCACACGGTTTCTGTCGTGCACGATGTGCTCGTTGGCAATGGGGCTGTCTATTTCTGCGCCGGCGGCGGGCTGATCGCATTGGACGCCGAGTTGGGCGAAGTCATTTTTGACAACGACCTGGACAACTCAGTCGACGCGGGTGTCGTGGGCGAAGATGGCACCATCTATGTCAACACCAGAAGCAATGACTACCCAAACCCTCGGACCTTGCGTGCCTTTGATGTCACCGGCCTGCAGTTGTGGTCCGAACCGATCATGGGTGAATACCATGTCAAGCCGGTAGTCGGACCCGACGGTGCCATCATCTCTGCCGGACGGGATCCGGATTGGGTAGAGAAGATATCGGCCGCTGGCGAGCGGCTATGGTCTCAGCCCATGGACCTGGAGCCAGAACACCTCGCTGTTGCACCAGATGGCTCAGTGTACGTCGGCGGTGACAACGGATACTTTGCCGTTTTGGAATCTGCGGACGGCGCTGTGCGGTGGAGTACTCGCTACCCAGTTTACGATGAAGCGAATGTTGCGGTGGGGCCGGCTGGTGAGCTCTATGTCGGCGTTGTGCACGACGACTGGAACGGCACATATACGGCAATCATTGGCGAACGTGATCCGCGCAACGGCGAAGAAATCTGGGAGCTCGAAATTCCGACGACCGGTTCATGGCGTTATCTCCACCCTGTTGTGGGCAATGACGGCGTTCTTTACATCAGGGTTGCAGGCGGACTGATGGCGATCGCCCCCGACGGCACAATCCTATGGAACCGCCCTGCGCCTGGTTTTCCGCTGCGTCACAGTGTGGCCATCGACAGCAGCAACAGGTTGATCGTTGCGGCCTCAGCGTTCGATCCCGATTTCCCTATGGGCCATATTTCTGGTGCCAATGCCGACGGCACCGAGGCTTTCCTCCTGTTTGCTGGATATGATGTCGCCCTGCGCGGCTCGCCGGCCATTGGGCCGAGCGGCATGTTCGTCGGCGATGCAGGCATTCTGCACGGTTTCACATTGGCGGGTGCCACGGACTGGACCTATGAATCGCCAGGGTTGACCTCTTCGATCACACTGTTGCCCACCCATGAGATCGTTCAACCGTCCACTGAGGGCAAGTTGTTGTTGGTTGGGCAAAACGGTGTGGCGATCCGTGCCTTGGACTTGGGGGGACCCGTGACCCTTCCAGTCAGCGCCGGGGTCGATGGCACCCTTTATGCCATCGTCAACCATGATCTCGTGGCCATCACCACCCAGGGAGTTGAGTTGTGGCGTCATTCTGCTGCCGAAGAGATCACCGCCGCCCCTTCCATTGGCGTGGATGGCACCCTGTACATCGGCACCGCGTCGGGTCGAGTGTTGGCTGTGAGTCCCGACGGCGATCGGTTGTGGTCGTTTGATACTGGTGATGCGGTCACTGCGACACCCGCCATTGGTCCCCAGGCTCACATATATGCCGCATCCACCGACGGGGTGTTGCATGTGCTCTCCCCTGAGGGGGAGCTGTTGTGGCAGGCCGATCGGGGCAGTCCCATCCGCGGCGGAGCGTTGGTGGATGGCGTGGGCAAGGCATTTTTTGGTTGTGACGACGGTTTTGTCTACGGCTTCGACGCTGAAGGCAACGAGCTGTGGCGTCTGAAAACTCTGGCAGAAGCATCTGCGCCCCTGTCGCTCGGGTCCAATGGTACCCTCTATGTGCCCTCGCAAGATGGTTCGGTTTACGCTGTCGAAAACCGAACATTCCAGCCAGTCCTCATCAACGAGCTCTTCTACAATCAATCTGGGGAAGATGGGCCGGAAGCTTTCGTCGAGATCCATGGCCCGGTGGGAACACCACTTGATGGCTGGCGCCTTGAGGCCTACGATGGCACCACCGGCGGATTCTATGATGCCCTACCCCTGACGGGGGCCATCGGCGCGGATGGCTTCTTCCTCATCGTGCACCCCCTATCCAGTCCAGGCCTCCAGGGCCAGGCGGACATTGTCGACACCTTTGCCAACTTGCAAAATGGCCCGGACCTTCTCTTGCTCATCGATGCCGGCGGCATCGTCTGGGATACGGTGGCCTATGGCACCGGTGGGGTTGATGTGGGCGAGGGCTCGCCAGCTCCTGACGCAGCGGAGGGCCAAGCCATCAGTCGTTCCCTCGACCACCGGGATAGCGGCGATAACGCGACCGACTTCAGCGTGCAATCTCCGACACCTCGTCAGTGAACACGAGCGCCACAGGGGCGACGCAGGCGCTACGATTGGCCCCCTTGCTTCGCCAGGGTCTTCTCAATCGACGTCACGTCTTGTCCCAAGTGCTAGCTAACCCTTCTTCTTTTTCTGTTCCTCGGACAATTGGAATACGAAGTTGAGAACCTCAGCGACGGCCTCGTAAAGCTCTTCGGGGATTTCGTCGCCGATCTCCAATTTGTTGAGCGCTTGGGCGAGAGGCACGTTGCGGACGATCGGCACGCCGTAGCGCTTGGCTGCGTCGAGGATGCCCTCGGCCCACAACCGCTCGCCCTTGGCAACAACCTCCGGGGCGGCGTTTTCTTTGCCCTTGCTCTTGTTATACTTGAGGGCGACAGCAATCTGGTGGGGATTGCGGACCACGACATCGGCATTCTTGACGTTCGACGGTGCCGCCGAGTTGAGAATCTCATGGTGAAAGCGCTTGCGCTCGGCCTTGTGATGCGGATCGCCCTCTGACTGCTTGTACTCTTGTTTGACGTCGTATTTGGACATCATGTTCTCTTTAATATACTTGTGCTTCTGGTAGAAGGCATCGAAGATGGAAATGATGATGAAGACGCCGCCGATCTTGATGGTGAAGTCCCAGATAATGCTGCCAATGACGCGCAGGCCGATGAGCAGATCACTGCGGACGATGAAGACCACATCGCGTAGAGCATCGCGCAGCGCCACGTAGGACAGGTAGCTTACAAGGGTGAACTTGAGGGTGGTCTTGAAGAGGTCAACCAGCTTCTTTTTGTTGAAGAGGTTTTTCAGTCCGGTGATCGGGTTGAGCTTCTTGATGTCCGGTGTGATTGGTTTGAGGGTGAACATAAAGCCCACCTGCGCCACACTGAAGGCAACGGCCAACACCAACTCGACACCAAAAATGGGGCCTACCACCATGAACATGGTGATCAGGGCCTCATAGAGGATGCTGCCGGTGAGGAAGATTTCCGTCTGTTCGGGTGAGGTCGCGGCCAATAGGGCCTTGTGAAAAAACCCCATAACCCGGTCGCTGATATATGGGAACAGGCCGGCAAGGACGGTAAAGACGCCGAGGAACTTGAATGCCGTGGTGACATCCTTGCTCTTGGGAACATTGCCCTCTTTGCGCAGCTTGCGCAGACGCTCCGGCGTCGGTTCCTCGGTTTTTTCGCCGGTGCCACCATCAGCCATGCGACGAGCTTACCCCATAGGCCGCGTTGGGAATAGGGGACAGGTGTGACACGTCAAGGTGGTTGCGGTGGTTGCGGTCTGCCAGGTCTGCCAGAAAGCGTATTGTGTCCCCCCGTTCACACTTGCTAGGTTGCTCGCGTGATTGGAGATGGCAGCAAGATTGGTGGGCCTCCCGCGGGGATTTTGCCTCCGGTGACCCAGCAGACGACCAAAGAGGTGGCCAAGCCCGCGCAGACCAGGACGCCCAAACAGGCCGACTCGAGCGCAAAGGCCCCGCGAGATAGTTTTGTCAAAGCCGAGAGCGCCCGATCAGGTAACAGCCCGAAGGCCGCTGCTATGGGCAGAGAGCCATCTGGCTCGACCGATCTATTCCGACTGGCCCGGGATAATCCCACCGCCGCCCGTCGCATGGTGGCTACCCTCGCCAGCCAAATGGCCACCAATCTCTCGGAGGTGGAGAAAGCACTGGCTGCGGTTCGTCAGATGTTGGAGAAGCTCGCCGAGGAGCGGTTTGCCAAAGAGGCACGCAAAAAGATGGGCGAGGATTTGCGCGCAAAGCGCGAGAAGCTCGCCATCCTCAAACGGCGGATGTCTATGGGGGCACGCAAGATGGCCCTGTTGCAGCAGATCGCAGGCAAGCTCGGAGACCCTCGGCTCGATGAGGAGCTCGATCGGATTCTCAACCACCACCGCAAGCTCAAGACCAAATGGGGCAAACGTCATCACCTCCTGTCCATTGGCAGCAGCCTGTACGGCGAAGACGCCCAGACTCCGCAGCACCTGCGCGAGGTTATCAAGACAGACGTCCGCGCCGGCAACCAAGGCGAAGAAGCAAGTGGCGTGCTGGCTGATTTATCGCCGCGCGCCGCGATGGCAGAGCTCATCGCGCGTACATTAGACGGTTCGGTGCGGGAAGGTGCGGAGTTCGATACGGGTGCGAAGCGGGGAGAGCTCGGGCGGTCGAGTCAGTGTTGTGCGCTGCTTGGAGACGCGTTTGCCGAGTCCCTCGAGGTCGATCCCTTGGGGGAGGATTGACATGTCGGGGCCTAAGTTTCAGGCCAGAATTGGCTATTTGACGCTGACAACCGATGAGCTCGCGTTCTTCCGGCTCACCTGCGATCTCTTTCCTACCTTCGAATCGCCCTTGAGATTTCTCGAAGACAGCGACGCTCAGCCTGGCGATCCTGAGGTTGTGTTCGAGAGCCTACAGAAGAGAGGACTGCTCAACGCTTCGAGTTCAGGGGCAGCACAACACTTGATGGACAGATTGACGCCCGTGAGCGAATGCAACGCCAAGGTGAGTCTCGCGGCCAAAGGAGACGGCACCAGAGCTCGGAATTTTTATCTGTCCGGCGATGGCGGTGTCGAATACCGACGCGATGGCGATGAGCATTCCTTCGGGCCGCTGCGCAGTGAGGCGGCGCTTGCGGCAAACTTGACCCAGCACTTCCAAGCGTCGCTCTCAGATGCCCCGCGCAGTCTGCGCATGTCGGCCGGTGACTACTTGGTGTTCGCGGTGTTCGCTCGCGACTTACGCGGTGCGCCAGGGGAGAATAGCGGCGATGACACGATGTCGCTCGATGAGGTGCTCGCCTATTTCGACGAGCCGGAGAGCAAGATCGTGCGGACACCGAGCGATGAGACCTGGCAGGCATCGGTTGACACTCTCCGTCAGCAAGGCGTGTTGGTCGAAAGGGAAGGTGGCTACGAGCTCGAGCCCACGTGGCATCCATTGGCCCGGGAGATCGTTGCCGACCGCCAGCACACCATCACGCGTTTCGATTTTCTCGATGAGCAGTGGTTGGTGCGGGAGGTGAGTATCTATCCAACCGCCATCTCTGCATATCGTCTCGGCAGTGAACCTGACGGCGCGGTGGTGATCGAAGAACTGTCGACGGTGACCCTCGCTGATCGGCTCGCTGGCGTGGTGGGAACCCTCCCCAACCTGTTGGCCGCCGAAGCGATCACAACCCTCAAGTCCTCACGTCCTGAGGGGTAACCTTCGTTTGTCTCCGTAGGTGCACTCGTGGTCTAGCTCGCAAGGAATTCGAGCGTGGTCTCTATGGATCGTAGCGACCACATAATGAAATCATTGAGTCGGGCAACGAATGGATAAAGAGCGATCAGCACCATGATGATGCCGGCCATCGCCTTGACTGGCATCGACATGAAGTAGGCATTCAATTGCTGCGCGACGCGATTGAGAATGCCGAAGACAACGTCTGTGATGAATGTCGCGGCAATCACTGGGGCCGCCAGAATCACGGCAATGAAAAACATCTCGTTGGTGATGGTGAGAATGTGCTCAACCAAGGGACCCGAGCCGCCATCCACCATCTGAGTGAGTGGGATCTTCTTGAAGGAGAAGAAGTACGCCTCAATGAAGATTCGATGTCCACCGGCAAAAAACAGCACCACCAAGAGATTGTAGAACATGTTGCCAAAGGGGGTGGCGCGGGTACCCGAGCCCGGAACCAGGACCTCGGCCATCGACGAGCCACGCACCGTATCGATTATCCGGCCCGTCATCTCGACTGCCCAGAACAGGTGGGAGTTGATGAAGCCGAGCACAAAACCGATGAAGACCTCTTTGAGAAACAGCGCCAAAAAGGGGATCACGGCGACCGGCACGGGTTCTGTCAGCGAGTCTTTCACCAGCGGGAAGACCAGAATGGTGACACCGATCGACAGTCCCATCTTGACCTCGGTGGGGACAGTCCGTCCGCCAAGAAATGGGGTGAGGACGATGACGGGGACGGTGCGGCCGAATACCAACGCAATGGTCATCAGGACCTGCATAAACTCCATCGACTCGAAGAGTGCGCCTGCGATACGTAGGAATGCGTTGGCTGGTTCCATGGGAATGGACGGGTGCGCGCTGAGCTCAATATAGGAGCTTCGGAAACTCGGTAAAACACATGGCGGTGAAGCGCAACAGCGCCGCGCCCAACCATGGGCCCAATGCTGCAAGCGTCGCGAAGATGATAAGCATCTTGGGGACGAAGGTGAGTGTTGCCTCCTGAATCTGCGTTACCGCTTGAAACAGCGATACCGACAAGCCGACGATCATACTCAAGAGAATCGGTGGGCCGCAGACGACCACGATCATCAAGAGGCCCTCGGAGGTGATGCGCAGGATGAACTCGATGGCGCGTTGATCCATGGTTGTCTCCTACTGATATCCGAGCAAGAGGCCACGGGTGATCAGGTACCACCCGTCCACCAAGACAAACAGAAGAATCTTGAACGGCAGCGAGATGGTCGTCGGGGACAACATCTGCATACCGAGGGCCATGAGGATGTTCGACACAATCATGTCGATCACCAGAAATGGCACAAACAAGATGAACCCTATCTGGAACGCCTCCTTCAATTCCGTAATCACAAACGCGGGGACGATGATCGAAAAGTCTTGGTCGGTGAGGTTGGCTCGGTCCCGTGGTTTGCGCATTTTCCAGGCGAGCTTGTAGAACATGTCGCGCTCGCGCAGGTGGGTGTGTTTGATTAAGAATCCTCTCACCGGGACCTTGGCGGTGGTGAGGACGGTTTGCAGGGTATCTGCCGTGAGGTTGTCCCAGTCGATTGCCTTGCCCTTCTGTTGCTTCTCGATGGCACCGCCGACGTCGTGGTAGATGTCGAGCCCCACGGGGGTCATGACGTAGATGGTGAGGATGATCGCCATGCCAGTGATCACCTGAGTGGGCGGGATCTGCTGGGTGCCAATGGCCTGGCGTACCACCGACATGACCACCGCGATCTTTACGAACGACGTGGTCATCATGAGCAGAAATGGAACCAAAGACAGCGCGGCAATGACGCCAACGAGCAAGATCGGCCGGTTGGTGACGCTCTCGTTGCCGGTCATGTCGAACTTTTGTGCCATTGCCAACGGACTGACAGCCATTGTCGAGGCGAAGGCCACGACCCCGAAGTAGATCCGGGAGACGAGTGCTCTATTCATTGGAACCTCGGTTGTCTTTGGCCGCGTCTTTTTGTGGGTCTGCGGTTTGTTCCATGGCTTGTTGGAATGTCGCTTGCGCAGTCTTCCGGAGTGGGGTCGCAACACCATCGAGCTCCGCGAGGACCTGGACGCCCTGTTCGCCGGTACCCAACAGCAGACGACGTTCTTTCGGCTCTGTGACCAGGACGATGACCAGCGCATGGCGACCATCCAGTTGGATGCGTTCCAAAACCTTCATGGTCTTGCCGCTCTTGAATGCCGCCATACCGACAAAGCGCGCGAGGCCCACCTTGAACAGGACGTAGATCAGGCCAATGACCAAAAGAAGAGCAAAAAAAGTCTTGAGGAGCTGTGCGCCCCAGGAGATCTCCTCTTTGCCCTGCTCTCCATTCGTCTCTGACTCGTGAATCTGGTCCCAAGTACTGGGCGGCGGTGCCTCCAAGGAGGCACCTGCCTCCTGTGGCATTTCGGGTCCAGACGTCGTTCCGGTGTTCGTTGTTCCGGTGTTCGTTGTTCCGGTGTTCGTTGTTCCAGTGTTCGTTGTTCCGGTGTTCGTTGTTCCGGTGGCCGCCGCCGTTGGTTTGACTGTGCGCGCTTCAGTCTTCTCCGCCTGGGCAAAGTTCAACGTGCCCACGCCCCCCGTAAGGACCAGGACAAGGACGGCAATCAACTTGGTGATACAATGCATGCGAACCGTCAATCCGGCGCAACTTGCAGCAAACGGACGCCAAGCTCGCCATCGACCTCGATGAGCTCACCGCGGGCGAACAACTTACCGTTGACCACGAGATCGACAGGATCATTGGGGCCGCGTGGCAGCCGGAGAATCTGACCGGTGCGCAAGCGCGCAACCTGAGTGGTATTGAGGCGAATGCGACCGAGCTCGATCACCACCGGTGCCGGAACATCCCGCAACAAGCCTTGGGTCTCGCTAAGGTTATCAGCGGGCGCCGCCTGATCCTCTTGGTCTTCTTCTTCGTCCATCGGCTCTTGTACGTTGCCGTTTGCCATGGGGTCCTCCAGGGGTTGTTCCTGGGTGATGATTTCTACTATCTTGAATTGGACGCGATCGCTGTCCGATATCAGGCGACCACGAACACCACCGTTTTTACCGAGTCCGATTCGCAAAAATACCATGCCCTCGGGACCCAGGGATGTCTTCGTGACTTCGTGATTCTCGAGAATGACGATATCGCCAACCTCTAGATTGGCAATATCCTCCGGGCCCAGGTCAACAGTGGCTGCCTCAACTCTGCATTCCACCACGGCTTGACCGATGCGTTTGATATTGCCGCGCATGTGGGTGAGCTCGAGGTCAGTGTTGGCATGCTGACGCAACGGTGAGGCAAAACTTTGGGTAATGAGGCTATCTGGGAGCATCACCCGCGCGTAACCAGACTTATCACCAGCAACCAGCCTCACCCCAAGCATGTGGAAGCCAGCCTCAGCATCGACATGTGCCTGCACTTCCTCGAGCGTGGAGGCGAATCCGTCGAGACTCAGTGAGAGCTCCTGTCCCGTTTCCCAATGGCTGTGAAACAGGCTCACCACTTTCAGAGCGAGAAATGAAAGGACACCGGTTTCGATTTCGGTCAGGGGTCGCAGAATTCGGCCTGTGTCCCCTGCACCGCCGAGCAATCGGTCAATGGCAAATGCCGCGAGCTGAGGGTCAATCTCCACCAGGATTTTTTGTTCGGCTGGGGCGGCACCAACAATGGCAATGCACGCCGCAGCGGGAACCAGCGCACCGAGTTCGGCCCGCGAAACAGACTTGAGCTCTATCCCACCGAGATCACAAGGTGATTTGAGGTAACGCTCCAGCACTTGGGTGATGGCACCCTTAAAATCCGCCGCAAACGGCTTGTACGACAGGTAGGTGGCGAAGCTCTCGCGCACCGCGACTTGATCGCTCGTGTACCGCTTGAGTCCCGTGAATCTGAACGGCCGGACCGTGGGCATTGATGTTCCAATGTGACGTACCAGCTTCCACCTCCCTGTCGAGCCACCTAGCCCCACAGCCAGTGATGGAATGCCGGAGAACGCTCCAGCGGCGGACGGTAACACCACGAGGTTGCGACTTCAAGAAGCGCCGCTGGTTCGATCGCCGCCTGCCAGAGTTGCAAGTGGAGGTGTTGTCGCCGAAGTCGATGTTGCAGGATTCCGAGTTACCGACCGTGTTCGAAATCCAACAAACGACCTTCAATGAATCTGTGCGGCTGGTTCCGGGCTAGTCCGCCCACCGCGTTCCGGCGGATCTTTCAGGCAAGAAACAAAGACACCAGGTCATCGGCTTCTCTGAGCTGATGCAGTTGTCGACACGACCGTGTCGGCAACGCATCGTTCAATCTGTGCCAATCGAGCAAGGTACTGGCGTCCAAAATCTGGGAGGCACCGAAGCCACTTCGCGGCATGCGCAGGTCGATCCCATTTGGGACCGAGATGCAAAGGTGGGCACCTTTGGTGCCCACCGCGCATCGAAACCCCGAATGGGGTCGACCGAAGCAGCGCAAGCGAACTGGCGTGGGGTAGCGGCTGGTTCCGAGTCAGCCGCCTTCAACCTCGAGCTTCTCCAGGGTCAATCCCTTCTTTGAAAATGCACGGGCGAGCTGTCCCTCGCTCGCCTTGAGCAGGCGACTGATGTTCTTGTCGTTGGTGTGAAAGTGTGCCGAAATTTTGCCGTCTTGGGCGGTGAGTCGCAGTGAGGAACCAGCGAGAATGTTGTTCTTGAACTCAATGTGGAACTCGTTGAGTCCCTCTTTGTTGATGCCGACCATCACTCGTTCGACGATCTGCTGTAGCACCTCCTGGGGGAGCTGTTTGGCGCCCTGCGCACTTTGGGCAGCGGATGTGTGTGCCGCTTCGGCCTGGGGCAGAGCGCCGTGGGCCATGCCCAAGCTGCTGCCACCACCTGAGTCTTTGCTGCCCGGACCCGAGTCCTTACCGCCACCGCCGCCGCCGCTGCGATCGTCACGGGATATGGCTGCGAGCTTGTCGCCTTCCTTGTTGATGCGAGCCTTGGTGCCTTCACTCTCCTTGTTGGAAGCTGTCTCGCTCATTTTGTCAGCATCTTTGGCCCGCGTTTGGGTCATTGATCTGTTGGCACCCGCGCTCGCCTCACCCTGTTTTTGCAGCTGCTGTTGAAAGTTGGTGGATTGAAACCCCTGTTTCGCGAGGAGCTTGCTTTGGGCGTCGGTTTTCTGACTTAGCTGCGCTCCCTGTCGGACGTGTTGCTCCTTGTTGGCCTTGGCGGTTTGCTCCTGCTTGGACGACACCAGTCGCGAAAAATCCTGTTTGTCGGTGCGGTTTTTTTCCTGGTTGAGCTTTTGGTTCAGACGCTCCTGCTCCCGTTGTTGCGCCTCCCTTGCTTTGCCGTCGTTTTCAACTGCACTCATATCTATCTCCCCGCCGCTCGTGTTGATCCTTACGCCGCGGCCGTGTTGTCTGAATCTGTCCTACATATGGCCCGGGGCCTGTACGGGTTAAAAATGATCGAAATCAAAAAACGCAGAAATATCAATGGTTTTTTAGGAAGATCGTCTGGGCGATCTCGTCCATCGCTTCGTCTTGTTTGACCTGCATCTCCCGTTTGACCTCGTCCTCCCACTTCTCCTTGTGTTTCTCAAGGGCCTTGAGGTCTTGGGTCGCATCGACGAGGTCTTTGCGGGCACCACGCACGGCTTCCTCCTTTTGTACGATGACGGACTTCTGTCCTTCGATGGCGTCCTTCTGGCTCTCCTCGAGCTCCTTGAGCCGCTCGATGTACACGTTGGAAGAGGTCACCGCCTGCGCGACCATCTCCCCACGCATGGCTTTCTCAGAGTACTCGCGCATCTTCGTATTGCGTTTGGCGATCATCCGTTCGAGCTCATTCTCCATGTCGCGCAAACGATCTTGCTCGACGCGCAATGCCTTGAGGCATTCCGCCAGGAATTGCTCTGCCGCTTCTTTTTTGCGCTCGCGCATCTTGAGCACAGTCGAGAGGCGGTATTCCGGTTTGACGGCCACGGTTTAACCTCAGGAGGCGTCATTGAACATGTCGACCAAGCGGCTGACAGTGGTGTCAAAATCGTCGCACTCGCGAACGCCCTGTTTGAGATACTGTTCGACCTCTTCGATCTTGTCGATGGCATAGTCGGTTTTCGGATCGGTGCCGTATTGGTAGGCACCGAGCAGAATCAGATCCCGTTGTTTCTCATAGGTGGCAAGCACTTCACGCAAGCGCCCCCCAGCGAGCTTGTGCTCCTCAGAGGCGACGTTGGCCATGACACGGGAAAGGGAGGGCAGAATATCGATGGCAGGCCAGTGATTCCGCGAGCCAAGGGCACGGTTGAGGATAATGTGACCATCCAAAATACCGCGGACCTCGTCGGCAATGGGCTCTTCCATGTCTCCCGCCTGCACCAGAATTGTGT
Source organism: Deltaproteobacteria bacterium RIFOXYA12_FULL_58_15 (assembly GCA_001798605.1). GTDB lineage: Bacteria > Myxococcota > XYA12-FULL-58-9 > XYA12-FULL-58-9 > XYA12-FULL-58-9 > XYA12-FULL-58-9. The sequence continues at coordinate 11,862 of MGST01000002.1, forward strand.
AGAAGGCGGTGATCGATCCGGTTTCGTTGTTACCGGTGCGCTCCATCAGCCTGGGGATCTGTGCAAAGACGCTGGGAGGAAAGCCCTGACGGGCTGGCGGCTCGCCGATAGCGAGGCCAATCTCGCGTTGGGCGCGGGCAAAGCGGGTGGCCGAATCCATCATCAAGACCACCTTCTTGCCTTGATCGCGAAACCACTCGGCGATGGCGGTCGCAACAAAGGCACACTTGGCGCGTACCAAGGATGGCTGTGCCGAAGTGGCGACGATGACCACGGACTTCTTCAAGCCCTCTTCGCCCAAGGACTCCTCGATGAAGTCCCGAACCTCGCGACCACGTTCGCCGACGAGACAGGTGATAACCACCTCGGCCTCAGTATTGCGGGCGAGTTGCCCCATGAGCGTCGACTTACCAACGCCGGAGCCGGCGAAGAGGCCGATGCGCTGGCCCAGGCCCACCGTGAGTAAGCCGTCGATGGCGCGAACTCCCATCGCCAAGTGCTCGGTGACACGCATCCGCTTCATGGGATCGGGAGCCGCCCGTTCCACCGACCAGTCCTCCAGATCG
>MGST01000002.1:12637-35590 GCA_001798605.1 Deltaproteobacteria bacterium RIFOXYA12_FULL_58_15
CCTTGATCACCAGGCCCGTAACCTCCGTGACGCGGCCGCGTACGTGAATGGTCTCGGTCTGCTCGACCGCATCGATGTATTTGCTGAGGTCGATGATCGGTGCGCCGAGCCCCGTTTTGTTCATCCCATCCTCCAACTGTCTGTGTCTCGCGTCTTCATTGGTCATGGCCCGAACGGCGACACCCGTTCAATGCACGTTCATCAGAACCTTTTCGAAAATGTCGAGCTGCGTGCTGAGCTGCGCGTCGATGGAACCGGCGTCGGTCTCGATGACCACACCATGGCGCTCGACATCGGGATCTTCGCGAATGCCGATTTCCTTGGCACGACTGAGCACCTCGATGAGCTCGGCGCGGCTCTCACGGATGTACTGCAAGTCTTCCGGATGCACCCGCAAGAAAATCTCGCGCCGTTGCCTAGCCTTTTCACTGAGCGCTTGCTTGACGATATCGACGATGCGTTCGGGCTTTTGTGACAGCTCGGTGCCGATGATTTTGCGGGCAATCGTCAACGCCAATTCGCGCAGCTGCGGCTCCACCTGCGCCTCAATTTGTTGCATGCGGGCGCTGGCGCGGGCGACGACCTCCGTGAGCTCGCCAGCACCGGCGGCTCGACCTTCTTCGAGACCCAACTCGTACGCGCTCGCCTTGATCTGCTCGGCCTCTAGCTCCGCCTCTTGCCTGAGCCTTTCGATCTCCGTTCTGGCCTGGTCCATGTATGCCTGCGCGTCACTGCGTGCGGCCACCATCTCGCCCTTGACCACGGGGCTGCGTCGTTTGGTTTCCGCAAAACCAGTGTCGGGGGAAATGTCCCCGAGGTCGACGTCATTACTTTTGATTACCTTGACCATGCCCACAATTCTGCCACGACACCGCCAGGAAAGCGAGCAGGGGTGGAATCACATGGGTTCTGGTTCAGGCTCCTGCGCATGGGCTTCGGCAATGCTGGGATCGTAGAAGTTCATTTCAACGCTTCCCCAGCGCGGGGCAATCTCGCCGCTCTTTGCGAGCTCGCGAATGCGCAGCAAGACGCTGTCTTGGAGACGCCTGAGGGCGTCGTCCTCGACCTCCATCTCCGCCGCCTTCTCCATGTAAGTCGTGAGGAGCTGGCCGGCGTCACGGGGCAAACGTTGTCGGAAACCATCGCGGAACGTTTCGTCTTCGAGCAAGGTCGCCTTGGCCAGTCGCCACAGGCCCGACTTCTGAAAGAACTCTTCCGTGTCCTTGAAGTTGACCACAACCCTGGACAGGAATCGCTGTGCGGTCTTGATATCGGGCAGGTCCATGCGCGAAGCGTGGCGCACCGAGAGGATGAGCTCCTCTGCTTTGTCCCGCGGCAATCGTCGACACAGCTCAGCGAGAGCGAGCTTGCCCACGGTGGCGAAGGCCTGTCCTAGCTCGGTGAGGCCGAGAGCACGCATTAAGCGATAGAGCTCCTTGCGCTCGAGCTGAATCACGTCACGGAAGGCAAAGCCCTTGGGTGACGGCTCAGGCATGGCGGCAAATCGTGATTCGAAGATTTGCCGCACAGCGCGCACCAATTGCAGTGGCACCCGTTTGATCTCTTCTTTGGGTGGCAGCTTGTTGCGAATGCCTGAGGGTAGGCGGCGCAACACCGAACGCACCGTCGGTGCTGGCAGAGACATGAGGATGGTGGCGACCACCCGAGCGTTTTCGCCCTTGAGGCCCTGGACAATCCAAGACGGATCGACCCGTTCCACGCCGCGCAGGCCCTTGAAGGACATCGCCTGTTTGAGCTCGTGCACCATGAAGGTCACGCGCTTCTTGCTGTCGATGGCGAGGAGCGCCTGTGCCTTTTCCTGCAGTCGCCCTCGCGTGTCGCTAGGCAGATGCGCGAACAATGCGACGTCCTCGCTGCCCCCCACTGTCAGGGTGGTGAGCAAGAGCATGGCCTCTCGGTCAGTTAGTGGCGCAAAAAATGGGTGCATCGATTGTCCGAGAAACTCGTGGCCGCGGCATACGCGCTGTCATCTCAACCAACAGAGCCATCCGGCTTACGACGGGCACGGGCGATCTCTGTTTGCAAACGCAAGAGCCGCGCCCGCACGGTGCGCAGCCGCATCTGCGTATACACAAAGACGAGGCCTAACAGCACCACGAAACCCAAGAGGGCCGCGGCCATCATGTTGAGCTCTTTCTGTGTACGTTGTCCCCAGAAGCCCGTGAGTGTCGAGCCCTTGGTGGAGGGGCCGGATTGTGTTGCCCTAAAGCCCCCCGCCGGTGTCATCACCACCACGACCTTGTCGGGATTGAGGTCTTCCACACCCGCGGCGACGATCGCCTGTACCTGTGGCTCGCTCAAAGGCTTGGAGCCGCTTGCCGACTGCAGGTACTTGACGGTGACCGAGGCGGTGGTGTCGGGGCGTTGCTCCTCTGTGGTGGAGAGGGCGTCGGTCTTTGGTTTCACCACCTGCACTTGGACATCGAGGATACCGTCGATGAGCTTGAGCTGGCGTTGGATTTCGCCCTCGAGGGCTTGCAGGAATTTTGCATTCTCTTCGGCGCTGGTTGGGATCAAGCCACCCTCGAGGAACACCTTGTCGTAGCCCATGTCGTCGGGTGTCGGCAGCAAGTTGTTGTTGAGGGTCTGGATGGCCCGAAGGTGGTCGCTCTTTGGCACGGAGATGGTGAAATAGACCTCACGGCCGGTGTCCACCATGCCTTTGATGGCGGTGACTTTTTCGGCAGCAAGAACCTCGATGATCTTGTTGGCTTGCCGCTCATCGGTTTTATGGACGATGGTTTCGGTGCCACAGGCGCTGATAAACAAGAGAGCGCTCAGGCCAAGGCGGTCGCGTATGCTGGTCACGGCGTTGAGCTCCTAGCACGTGTCAGTGCAAAGCCGATCTTTAAGAGATCGGTACCGAGACGAACGCTAGCGCACGAGTGGGGTATTGGCAACAACCTGATTTGCTGAGTTCGTCAATACCAAGGTCAGAGGGTAACAATTCTACGGGCGGTTACACCTGAGTATTCATGGTCTGCTTGATGCCGCTGGTGGCTTTTTCGACCACCTTCGAGGTGAGCTCTACCTCTTGGGAGAAGCGATAGACACCTGCCTGCATGGCGATGAGCTCCTGCGCACTGAACTGCTTGCCTGAGAGAGCCATGTCCATGATCTTGGTCATGCGATCTTGGCCGCCGAGCAAACCGTCGAGCATCTTGGTGAGTCGAGTCTGCTGTGTCTTGTCGGCTTCACCAACCTTGGTGGTGGGTAGGTTGGCGTTGACCCGGGCCTGCAGGAGAACCTTTTGTGACTCCTGAACGCCCTGAACTTGAGTGGCGCCCTCAACGCCCTGTGGCGATTGCGCCTGCATGACGCTCTGAAAGCTCTGACCACCAGGTTGCTGAGCCTTGTCGAGTTTCTGCAGATCCTGCTGTGCCTTCTCCAGCTCCTTGAGTAGCTCTCCCGCTGCTTTTCCGATTCCGCCGCCGCCACCACTGGGATCCATTTGCAACCTCCATCTATATGTCTACATGCGCCGGTGTGCATGTCGTTCGATTGGGAACACTCTTGCCATTTACAGGAACATTATCGGCTCATTGGCTTCTGGGTTGACAAAAATTCCAACTATAATTTTGTCAATGATTTTAACCGTGTCTGGTTGAAGCGAAGACGGTTTTGCCGATTTGAGCGCGGAATTGCTAGCTGAGGGAATCCTCGAGCATACGGTGCAATTTCTCGATCACCCTGGCGTGCAGACGACTGGTCCAACTCTTGGAAAGTTTGAGCTTCTCACCGACTTCCTGGAGGCTCATCTCCTTATAATAATACATCTCCAAGAGCTCGCGTTCCTGCTCTGAGAGTTTCTTGATGGTCTCGCGCACCAACGAACGTGCTTGCGCGAGTCCGAGACTGTCCTCAGGCTGGGGCGATTGCTCGTCTTCGATTTGCAGGCCATCGGTGCCATCGAGTGTGGTGACGTACACCGCAGCCAATCCTTGAACCGCGGTTGCGAGGTCTTGCACCGCGTGCTCAAAGGGGTTCTCGGGAACTTCGCTGCCTGCTTCTTGGGCGGCGGCCACCTCAGCCAGATACTCGTTGGCACGTTCTTCAAAGCGCGCTTTGGCATACTCCGTGCGACTCATCCAACCCATGCCGCGCAGCCCGTCATAGATGGCACCACGAATACGGTAATAGGCGAAGGTCATAAAGTTGGCACCGAACTCGGGATCGTAGCGGTCGGCGGCCTCGAAAAGCCCGATCATGCCGTATTCGACGAGATCCTCAAATTCAATCTCTTTGGCTACCGTCTTTTTTACTTTGCCAGCAATTGACCGGACGTAGGGAAGGTACTTCTCAGCCAAGGTTCGCCGGTCGAGATCTGTCACCTTGGTTTTTGGTTTGCCCAAGATGCCTTCGGACGGTGTTGTGCTCTCTGCCGTGGTTGTGGCGGTGCCCTCAATCGCAGTTGTGGCGGTGCCCTTGGTCACAGGTGTGGCGGTGCCTTTGGCCCCAGCCTTGGCAATGCCTTTGGCTGGAGGTTTGGCTGCGGTTGTTTTACCGACACGGCTTGTGCGCGTCTCGGTGGGGCTCTTGGTCATGCCTTCCCCCAGAGAGTCAGCCCAGGTTTATCTTGCGGGCACCCTCGGTCACTTCGTCTACCAGCTGTGCCAAAACGGGCGACCCATCGAGTTGGTCGCCGATCTGATCGTAAATGCTCTCGAGCTCGGACTCGTCCGCTTGGTCAAAGATTTGTCCGAACTTGCGACTCGTGAGAAACGCCTTGGCGAACATGCGTGCGCGTTCGCGCCGTTGGGCATTTGGATTTTTCCTGAGCAGGCCGGCAAAAGCCATCGCCACCTGGGCGAGGTGCTCATTGGTGAACTGGATACCACCCATCTTTTTGCCAGCGAGCTTCGCCAGCTGTGGGGCAACCCGTTGAAAGCTGTCGAGAACCTTATTGCTCTCTGTCTGCTTTTTTTTGTGGGTCTTGTCGATGGCGCTCTCTTTGGCTGCGCCCAAGGTCGCGGCATCGGGTCTCACTCCATCAGGTTTTATTGGCGGGCCGCCACTGCCGATAGAACTCATTGTGACTCCTCAGTGTTCAACCGAACACGCCGAGCTCGTGCGCCTCTTTGAGCGAACGCGCAAAATCGCCAGCAGATCCTTCTGGGTCGAGGCTGATAGCTTTGTCCAACATTTCCATGGCGTCACTGTGACGTCGAAGGAAGAACAGACTTTCTGCCGCAGATGCATGTGCCACCGCTGAAGTGCCGTTGAACTCGATGGCCCTCTGGTTTGCCTTGAGCGCCGGGTTGAATCTGCCCATGGAAAAATAGAGGTGGCCTAGGGCCATCTGGGGTACCTCGCTGTGAGGTACCAACGCACAGACGCCCTGGAATACCTCCTCGGCTTCTTTGTTTTTGCCGAGCTCCATGTATAGGTACCCGGCTTCGAGCAAGAGTACAACATCCTGTTGCGGCACGTCGACGATGCCGTTGACGATGACTTCTTCACTCATGATGCCATCACTCGCTGAGCACAAAACAACCCGCGATCCCCCATGGATCCTCGAGCCTACGTCTGCACTCCGTGCACGATATACCAAATGCCAGACAAGGAAAATAAAATCGCCGTTTTGTCTCCGTCATCTGGGGAGACAAAAAAACGCCACAGCCATGAAAAAGTGGCCGTGGCGTTCTTATGGGAGAATACCGTTTAGCGGATGTTGTTGATCGACGCTTTGACGGTGTCGTGCTTGATCTTCATGATATTCGACAGCGACGTATACTGCCGGTTGTCCGACTGCATTTGTTGCTGCAACCCCAGATACTGCATGTTAAAGCTCTGATTCATTTCTTGGAATTGCTGCATCTGCGACATCATGTCCCCACCGGTGCTAGGTGGGGCGGTCGTAGCGCCTGATGTCGAGGTGAGGGCACCACCTCCCACATGGCCACTCGAGGCAATCAGGCCGGTGGAGTTAGGGGCAGGTCCGCTCGCTGTTTGGCCCGCTGCCGAGGATTTCAGGGAGCCAACGCCCGTGATGGCTGCGGAGAGGACCGCACCGCCAGGAATAAATGGGGCAGCTAACGAGCCCGCATCCATGACCGCATTGGCGGTGCGGGAAAGGCCCGTACCCACCATGCTGCCAAAATCGGTCTTGGGTGCCTGCCGGGTGCGGCTGGTGTCAATTTTAACCCTAAGTCCTGTATTATTGTTGACCGTGTTGTCCATCACACGTCTCCTGTTTAAACGTTCCCGATTCCTTCTGCGTACCTATCTACCTTATCGCCGCGGCTCGTTTCGGCTGAAAAAATCAGGCAGTCTAGCAAATCATGCAAAATCAAGTTGATTCAGCCATTTGCGCCTTGGTTTGGAAAAGATAATCGAGCAAATCAGCGGTTCTCTCCACCGCGACGATCGCCCGTTTCGCGGCGACCTTGTCCTTGTTGGTCCCAGCCTTCCGCTCCAGGCTCTCCAAAGACTGCAGAAGTTGATTGAGGCTGGCGCTGACAGTCCCTACCTCGTCGTTCTCGAGAATGGTCTCGATTCGCCGAAACCCCAAAGATGCTGCTTCGCTTGCCGCCTGTCGACTCGTCTCCTGACCCGCTTTGGGCTGTGAGATGCCAGGTTTCCTGGTGTCACCAATCTTGAATGATTCTAACTTCTTCTTACTCATGGTGCGTCCACTCCGATGGTACACGCCTCTTCGAGGTTGGCGGTACCGTTCTGGTTCAAATCGAAAGTATATTCACGGGAACGGAGCCATTCATTGGCCCATTGTTCAGCGTTACACAGGTTCTTGGCGTCGCCCTTGAGCGAACTGCAGTTCGCAGTACCGAGGTCTTCGAACTCCGGTTGCGTGTCTATCGTCAAGCTGTTGACCGTGTCACCGCTGAGGTCGACCTCCACCACTTTCGTGTTTTCGTCCAGGGCCTCGGCGCGAAGGTCCACCCAGCCCACCGTGTACAACAGCGAGACCAGTTCTCTGGAGGCGGATGGCTTGACATAAAAGTAGTCCAACCCGACGAAGGTGATGTCGCCTGTGCGAATGCCGTCGCAATCGCCAGTGGCAGCGAGAGTGCTGGTGTTCACATCGAGTGGACACAAATCATTGTGGCCATCGACGTCGATGGCCGCGTTCATGTAGAGACCCAACGTCGCGGCGTTGGGACAATCGATGGCTCTCGACCATTGAATGTGGGGGCTGAAACTCAGCTCGGCATCCTGAGCGGCATCTTCAGCTGTGCCGCAATTGCACAGCCAAGTTAACAAGACGATGGATATTGGAATTTGCAGAGACCTCATTGCGCACCCGTCACGTTGGGGCCAAAGGCCCGCAGCTGGATGGTTCCTGGCACATTCTTGTCAGGATCACCGTCAAAGGCGATGAAATAGATGCCAATGCCGATGCCGGTGAGCACAACAGCGCCGACACCACCCCATAGCCATGGTTCGCAATAGAGGGGGCGAACCTCATTGGAGCATTCGCCCTGGGGCTCCTCCAACTTAACCGGAGGTGTAACGGGTGTGACGGGTGTGGGTTTTGGCTCCGGTGAGCCGGTTGCCATCACCACCACCTCTGTGTTTTTTGGGATTTGCTCACACGCCTCTGCACCCTTTGCCGCCTTCAGTTTGATCGGTGCATCAGGGCTGCCCATTCGTGCGGGGCCATTGCCAAACTCGTCGAAGACCTCGATGAAATACTCGAGTTGTTTCCTCATCTCTCTTGGCAGCAGGACTACGTGGAATTCGTCGCCGTCTTTTTTGAACGAAGCGTGCTTCCAATGACCTCCCGCACGCGTGCGGTAGATAACTTTGGGATCGAATAGCTGTGACTCGTCTTCAAAACGGGCCGAAATGGTGTATGGGCGGCCGCGGACGAACTCCGTACAGGCCTCGTGGACAATGCGTGGCATCGAACTGTCGGCAGACGCAATGGCAGGGACTGCCATGCTGAGGCACACCAGCATGAACGACAATCTTGCCAATCGGGTAGACTTTTTCACGGCATTCTCATCCCACGTTTGCTCAGGGGACAACAACGGCAATCGTACTCGTCACCGTCAAAGTACACAACAGAAACGCAGAATTGTCGCTCCAACGGGCTTGATTACCCGGTAAGCTTTTCGGCATTCGGCAGTACGAAGATCCGCTGGTTTGCCTATCGTGTAAATCCAAGGGTGATGCGCAAGGAGCGCTGCTCTTTGGGATTGACCAGCTCAAACACGTCGCGGCCGCTGCTCTTTTGCCCCTTCAGCGGCGTTCGACCTAGGCCAATGCCGCCATTGCCACGGACGATGGCCCAGGGCTCGGATTCGATGGCGAAGGTGATGTCGTCGTCGACGACGCGATAGCGAATACTAACCGTGAATGGACCCGACTGGCCGCTGCCGAAGACCAGCTTGCCCGTTGCGGCATCGAGTTTGAAGGTCTGGCCCACAATTCGACCACCTAGCTTGATCTGCACCGACGGCACTGTGGACACCTGAAGGGTGCCAAACCTGGCAGGCGATGGTGTGTCTGGCGATAATGGTTCCGCAGGTGACGACGCCCCATTTTCGGTGTGCGGGGGATTGGGCGACATGGTTGGCTTGCCACCGCGACGCTTGCGCATGCGGCTGGTGCCCGGTTGCTTTGACTCGGGAGTTTCGGTGGCTGCTGTTGCCGCCGGATCGCCAGTGGGTTCACTGGTTTCAGTGCGTTCGTCCGCCGCAGACTCTGGGGGCAATGGATCCGCGGCGGGGACGGGTAGGTTTGTTGTCGGGGTGGGATTGATCTCGGTCGCGGCGGCCACTGCGGTCTCGTGGGGTGCATTGAGATTCTTGAAGACGACGGCTGCTGCCACGAACGACACAATCAAGATTGCGGCAAAGATCAAAAAAAACGGCAGGCGAGAATGCGGCTCGGGGGGCGGCTCATGGGGAGTGAAGGATCCCCACGATTGCCCGGGGACGGGTGCAGGATGTGGCGTCTTGAGACGGTAGGCACCGTGGGGACCCGATTGATCCCGTTCGAGGCCGCGTTGCATAGCCAGGATCTGCGAGCTGTTGGCCGAATCGGAGTCGAGGATGACGCGTTTCTCGTAGTCGATCTGGGTGGCGAAGAGATCGTGCATGTAGTCGGAGAGGGAGACGGGGGCCGAGTCGAGGACCGAATCCTTGATGCCCTGGAGGACGTCGCCCAGCTGGGCACAATCGTTGAAGCGGTCTTCACGCCGCTTGGCCAGGACAGTGGCGATCAACGAATCAAGCGGTGCCAGCATCGGATTGTAGTCTGACAAGGGCGGTGGATTCTGCCGCTGAATAGCATCTAAGGAGAGGACCACGTTGTCCTTGGCAAACGGATTGACGGACGTCAGCGCCTCGTAGAGGCAGATGCCTATGGCGAATTGATCCGAACGAGCGTCGAGTGGCTCCGCGGCGCTCTGCTCCGGCGACATGTAGACAAACTTACCCTTGATTGTGCCAGTCTCCGTCTTGTGTTGCTGCATCTGGCTCTTGGCAATGCCAAAGTCGATGATCTTGACCTCGCCAGAGTAGCTCACCAACACGTTCTGGGGATTGAGGTCACGGTGAATAACGCCAATGGCCTCGCCAGACATGTTGGTTGCATTGTGGGCATAGGCCATGCCCTGACAGACTTTGCTGATGATTTCGATGGCGTGAGCGGGATGAATGTACTCGTTGCGGCTGCGTGCGGCTTCAAGCACGTCGCGCAACGACTTGCCGTGCACGTACTCCATGCCGATGTAGTAACACTCGTCAATGTCGCCCATCTCATAGATCTGCACGATGTTCGAGTGGGTGAGTTGGGCAGCAACTCGCGCTTCGGCGAAAAACATATCGACGAATTCTTGGTTCTCGAGGTGGTGCTGCAGGATCCTTTTGATGACTACGAGTTTTTCAAAACCCACAGGACCGCGCAGCTTTGCGAGAAAAATCTCGCCCATTCCGCCTGAGGCGATTTTCTTGAGCAGGAAGTACTTCCCAAAGACAGTGCCTTGTCCGCCTGCCATACCCGTGACGCCACAGCCCTTTCGCTCGCAAGCCTCGGGGGGGAGTCTAGGGGTCGCAGCCCATAGGGGTCAAGGTATGGTTGTGGTTTGGTCCTCTCGGGCGCCGCCCAATTGGTCACCGACCGCGATGCCACGTCCGGCAGCCCAAGCGCTCGCGTCCATGGCTTTGCGGCCAGCAGGTTTGACCCGCTCGAGGCGCAGGGATCCGCTCCTGCAGGCAACCACAACTCCGCGGCCACCTGCTTCAACCACCGTCCCGGGTTCACCGTCAACCTTGTCGCTGACACTTGAGGCCAACACCAACACCCGCAGATCGCCTTTGTAGGTGGTTGCACCAGGCCATGGATCAAAGGCGCGGACTCGGCGCTCTAGCACCGCGGCGGGCTCGCAGAAATCGAGGAGACCGTCTTCCTTTTTCAATAGCGGTGCGTAGGTGGCACAACCGTCGTCTTGGGGCACAGCTTGTAGGGAGCCGTCGAGGATGCCCGGCAATGCGTCGAGCAGGGCCAGGGCGCCAAGCTCGGCGAACTCCTCGGTGAGAGATCCACAGGTTGCTTGGGCAGACATTTGTTTCTTTCGGGCGAGATACACCGGACCGGTATCCAGCCCCTCTTCCATCTGCATGATGCACACCCCGACCTCTTGGTCCCCAGCGAGGATGGCGTGGGCGATGGGCGATGCCCCTCGATGTTTTGGCAACAAAGAGGCATGTACGTTGACGCAGGCGATGTTCGGTAAGTAGAGCACGACTGGCGGCAAGATCCGACCGTAAGCAGCCACAACGATCAGGTCCGGGGAGAAAGCACGTAGCTCTTGTTGCACCGAGGGGTTCTTGACGCCCTTGGGCTGCAATACAGGGATATTCTGACTTTCGGCGTAGACTTTGACCGGCGGAGGGTTGAGCTTGCGTCCCCTCCCCGACGGCTTGTCCTCACGGGTGACCACGGCAACAACCTCGCAGTTATCGGCCCGTTCGCACAAAGCCCGCAATGAGGGTACGGCAAACTCGGGGGTTCCCATGAAGACAATTCGACTCTTGGCCATGGGCTCTTTTCAAGCACCAAGCATCGAGAGTCAAGCTGCTCTAGGCCACCGTTCCACCAGAGCGCAGGCGCACCCCAGTGCCCATCGGCGTCCGATGGGCAGCGAGATTCCCCGACTCCCACAGGCGATTGAATTCCTCGACGAAGCGCTGGGCGAGGTTGGGCATGTTGCGGAAGAGGAAGCGGTCTTCGGCGTGTTTCGTGATCGAGCTGCTTGACCAGTTGGCGCTGCCGTTGAAAACGTCGTCGCCGACAACGCCAAACTTCTCATGCATGACCTTGGAACTGATGACTCGCAGGTCGACATCGTATCCGCTTCTGCGAAACTCCTTGAGTTTCTCGATGGCACCCTCGTTGTAGCTATCATAAATGATCACGCGAACCGCGACGCCGCGCTCGATAGCGTCCTTGAGCTCGGCAAACTCCTGTGAGCTGGTCGACATGCCGTACATTGCCATGCGAAAAGTCTGGCCTGGCTCTGCCCGCCGCAACATGTCTTTGACCACGGAGGCGAGGTTCGCTTCGACCTCACTCTGCTCACCACGATTTGGAGGAACGACTCGTCCGTAACTGGGGCGATAGGCCTCTGTGGCACCGCGGGTGGGCACTGACATGATCCGGGAATGGGTGTTGGCAAAACCGTAACCTGTCTCACCGCCCGGCACTTTGCCTGAGTAGCAGGCAACGTTGCCGTCGTCGGTCAACGTGTTGCGGACCTTGTCGATGGTCCGCCCGCCGATCCAACTTACATCGTCGATCTCGTTGAGCGACTCGAATGCGCCGTGCGCGTTGCGGAAACCTACGAGGCTCTTGGCTTGGAGCCGACTCAAACCAGCTCGACGGAGCTCACTGACGGTGGCGGAGTTGATGGACAAGCCTCCATCACCGTACTCCGCGAGCACGCGCAATGGCTCCCGCTGCCACGTTGGCAACGCCGCAAGCTCAGGCACTCGCACCAGCAGCTCGGTCCAAGAGGCAAATCGGCCGTAGGTGTTGAGCTCACTTTGGATTGTCTCCTTCAACGTACCACCCATCAGCGCCGTGAGGGCTGCACTGTCCTCATCGCTGAGACTGTTGATATCGAAGGCCCGGCTGTTGTTGGTGGCGTCGTACTCGATGTCATCCCAGATCTCACTGGCAATGGAGCCTGGGGTGTATACGCTGCCGTTTTCCGCATGGAGTTGTTGATAGATCCGCTCCTGCTCGGCAAATGCCTCCGACACGGTGAGAGCTGCGTCATCGTTATTCCAAAACGCCTCGAACTCTTCTTGGTAGCTGCCCATGATGGGGCGATTGTCTGAGTCAGCCCGGTCGAGCACCATGACGTTTTCGTGATTGCTCCTGGCACCACTCACAGACCAGTTGTAGCTGCCCGTCACCAACTTCTCGGGTCGGCCGTCGATCAACGCAACATAGCCTTTGTGATGATTGAGGCCTTGGGTGGCGGCGTGCAAATATATTGGTTCTTGACGACTCTGACTCCAAACGTAGGGATTGTCCTTCTTGATCTTCACCTGCACGTTGGTGAGACCCTCTGCCTGCGCCACCGCCGCAATCCGCCGCGCCTGCTTGTCACCCGTCGTGGAGAGCTGACTCCAGTCCGCGATCATGCGAAACGTGACGTTGGGATTCTCACGGGCCAACTGGAGAATGCCATCGGCAATCTCACCGTCGGTGAACGAGAAGATCATGACGTTGAAGGCAACCTCGCGTCCCGCGGCCTTGGCAATTACCTCTTGCATGGGGCCGAGAACCTTAGAGCGAAAAACCTTGAGCCCGTCTCCTTCGGAGGTGAAACAAACCTCGGTGCTCTTGGGTTGTTGAAGCTGCAAAGTGCTGGTCTGTGCTTTGACAGCATCAATGAACGCAGCAGACTTCGACGCATCTAGGTGGCCATCTTCTCCCACAACCTGTTGATAAGCAGCGACAATGGCCTGTCCCTCTGCGGAATCGAGGACACGATTGCCGTTGCCACGAGCCGCCAACCCAATGGCCTGCTCGATGGTTTTTTGCATTTGCTCGGCAGCGTCGGGATCGAGTCGAATGGTTTCGAGATGCGCTTGGGCTTGCTCTAAGATGCGAACTTCCATGAGGATCTCCTAGTGCCGATTCGATCCGGTTATCGGCCCAGAAGACGACTTGTTTCGCGATTTTGGGTTCTGCGAATTGCCTCTGTGATCCATCGTCAGCTCGCGCCGATTGTGGGCCTGCGTCTGACGGCCGCATCGGGCAACACGCATGGGCTTGCCATCGGGCGTCGTGGTTGGCATATCAATTTTGTAAGACCCGTAGGAGTTTCTCATGGCATTACGGACGATCTGCATTTGGCCCGATCCCGCCCTCAAGGAGATAGCCAAACCCGTGGAGCAGGTAACGGAGGAGACGCGGGCCTTGGTGCGCGACCTCTTCGACACCATGTACCACGAAAAAGGTGTCGGACTTGCCGCCACCCAGTTGGCCGTGCCCCAACGGGTGCTGGTCATTGATCTCGATCCCAAAGGGGAGGCCACCAAGGACCAGGCATATGCGGACGAGCTTGCAGACTGGGGATTCACCGGCCCGGTCGCCTTAATCAATCCAAAGTTTCTTGAGGCCGACGGTAAGATCGATTTTGAAGAAGGCTGCCTCTCTGTTCCTGGAGTCACCGAGACCGTGCAACGCAAAGGCCACGTCGTCGTTGAGGCGCAGAACGAGAAGGGCGAGCTGTTCAAAGTTGATGCATATGGTCTGTTCGCGGTGGCCCTGCAACACGAGAACGACCACCTCGACGGCAAGGTGTTCGTCGATTATCTCTCCAAGCTCAAGCGTGACGTCATCCGTCACAAAATGGAGCGACTCAAACAAGATCGCGATGGTGAAGCCTCTGAGTCGGTGGCCTAAACAGAAGCCAATCAGCTGACACAGGAAACGACAGATGAGTATCGCCCAAGAATCACTGCCCGCGCTAAGCATCGCCATTGCTGGTCTTCTGATGGTCGGGTGCTCGAATAAGACACCCAACCACGGTGGTTTTGACGGCGATCTCCGCATAGACGATGGGTCGGCAGGGGACGCGGCTGGCGATGATCGTTCCGCCGACTCCGACGTGGGGAAATCCGACGGTTTCAACGATGGAGGAGATGGAGATGCCGGCGGTTACGGTGACGCAGGTGTTGGAGACACAGCGACTGTCGGCGATACCGGCACAAATGGCGACGTGGATCTCAGCTCGTTCGGCACGAGTGTCGGAGACGACCCGTGCGTTCCTCTGGAGAACTCTTTCGCACCGGCGTGGGTCACCATTGGGCGCTGCAACGCGCGCACGGGGCGCAGTCCCATTGTCAGCTCGCAAACAGGCACAGTCACAAACAGCAAGGACCTCTCGACGATTACCGCGACGCGGAGCTTCCCAGGCGAAGCCACATTTGCTGCTGACGGGACTCTCTACGCGATGGGTGACGACTGGCAAGCCCTCGACCCGATCACCCTGGATGCGAAGTTCACAGGCTGGTCCGACGTGTGGTCCCCAGTCGTTGCTCCCAACGGCACGGTCTACCTCAGCGGGACCGGTACCAATACCGTCATCGTCGCCTGGGACCCGCAGACGCTTGAGAACCTGTGGTCGACAGACGTGACATACTACATCGGGCTGCCCACTGTTCTTCCCGACGAAAAGATCGCCCTCATCTCCAATCTGTCGACTCTCACGGTCCTCGACCCCACCGATGGGACCACCTCCTGGTCACTCTACCTTGAGAGCAATGTGACAACAGGCCTCGTTGTTTCCAGTAGCGGCATGATCTACGTCGGAACCCATAACGCCATTCTTGCGATCTCCCCAACGACCCACGCTGTGGAGTGGACGGTGCTTGTGCGAGCTCAGGGGCTAGCCCTCGACGAGCGATCGCAACTTCTCTACCTGCTCGAGGACTCGGGAAGCCCGTGGCACGACTTCCGCGTCGGGTCGTTCTCTGCCGTTGACGGTTCGAGCCTGTCGTTTGGCGAGTGGATCGATGACAATGCCAGCGACAGCACCTCACGCTCCGCGCTTGCCCTCGGCGATGACGGCTGGGTCTATCTCACGCATGGCCAGTTTGTTTACGGAGTCGACACGGTCCACGGCAGCCATTGGAGTGCCGAGGCGGGTCAATATCTCTCGGCTCCCGTCATCGGTGGTGATGGCACCGTCTACCTTGGCGCGCAGAAGGATGCGGACGGCGGCCATGCCCTCGCCTATACGAAGACCGGCACGTTGCGTTGGGACCGGCTGCTCGGCACAATTCCCGACTCCATCGGCAAGGGTGCCTCCGCCAGCATCGCACCATCCGGACACCTCGTGCTGCAGTTTCCCGCCAACCAGACCATTTACTTGCTCGGCCCGTGATAGTTGTCCGAGTTCGCCCCGGACTTTTTCGATCAATGCCAGAATGTCGCAGACGGTTGGCCGCCGCTGATCGAGATCGATGACTAACGGTTTGTCGGTCTTCTTGGTCATGAAATGAGGAGCTAGCAGAGTCAAGCAGGGAGGGGAACACAAGACGGCGGCCTTCCGCGTCTGCCCAAGCGCAAGCCCAATGCACGATCAACGGTCCAGGTTGCGTGGCTCAAATAGCATGGCGCACGTCGCGGGCTCCCAGAAGGCAGGCGCGTGCCCGAAGTGGCTATTGCACTCGTGCTGCGTGACACAGATCTCCCCGCCAACCTCGAAGGTTCGACCCTCAACCTGGTAATGAACTTCGGACATCCATTTGTTGCAGACCTCACAAAGCCCCGTGCGGTGCGAGCTGCACGTTTTCTTCGTGGTGACTTTTCGTGGTTCAGCTCATGCCGGTGCTGCGTAGCGTGACCGCTTGGCGGAACCTCTTCCCCGAACAACGCTCTACGGGATACCCACGACGTCAACCGGTATGGAGCAACCCAATCCCCAACAATTGTCGTCTCCGAGTTGGCCGCGGAAATCGTGTCCCCAGCACTTCAGAACGCCGGTATCGAGAAGGGCGCAGGTATGGGGGCCACCCGCCGCTATTGCGACGACACCCGATGACAAGCCCGCGACGTCCACCGGCGTACCCTGGCTGGTGTTTGTGCCTTCGTCTCCGAGCTGGCCAAAGTTGTCGCTGCCCCAACATTTGATGGCTCCCGTATCGAGGAGAGCGCAGGTATGGTAGCTGCCCGCCGCCACGGCGATGACCCCTGTTGACAAGCCCGCGACGTCCACCGGCGTTCCCTGGCTGGTGTTCGTGTCCCCGTCTCCGAGCTGGCCAAAGTGGTCGAATCCCCAGCACTTGAGAGCTCCGGTATTGAGAAGAGCACAGGTGTGCGCATCACCAGCAGTCACGCTAACAACTCCCGTTGACATGCCCACAACATTCACTGGTGTGCCCTGGCTGGTGTTTGTGCCTCCGTCTCCGAGCTGGCCAGAGCCATCGAATCCCCAGCACATAAGACGGCCGGTATCAAGAATAGCACAGGTGTGCGCATAGCCAGCGGCCACGGCCTTAGCTTCCCCAAAAACGCCCGTGATAGTTACCGGTACAGTCTTGTTGGTGTTCGTTACTCCGTCTCCGAGTTGACCGTAATTGTCACTTCCCCAACACTTCAAAGTGCCCGTATCAAGAACAGCGCAGGTATGGTAGTCGCCGGTCGCCACAGCGACGACTCCCGATGACAGGTCAGTAACATCCACTGGCGTACTTTGGTCGATGCTCATTGCACCGTTTCCAAGTTGGCCGGTTTCATCACGTCCCCAGCACTTGAGAGCGCCAGTATCGAGAATAGCGCAGGTATGGTATAGGCCCGCGGCTACGTCGATGACTCCTGTTGACAAGCTCGAGACAGACACTGGTGTGCTCTGGTCGGTGTTGGTGCCACCGTCTCCGAGTTGGCCATCGCCGTCATATCCCCAACATTCGAGAGCATTGTTATCTAAAATCGCACAGGTATGTACGCCGCCGGCCGTTATTGCGACGACTTCTGCTGACAAGCCTGAGACAAACACTGGCGTGCTCTGGTCGGTGTTCGTGTCGCCGTTTCCAAGCTGTCCATAGTCATCATATCCCCAGCACTTGAGAGCGTCGGTATCGAGAATAGCGCAGTTGTGGTCACCACCCGCCGTCACTGCGACGACTCCCGTAGACAAACCGGCGACATCCACTGGCATGTTCTGGTTTGTGTTGGTGCCACCGTCTCCGAGCTGACCGGTTTCGTCACCTCCCCAGCACTTGAGAGCGCCGGTATCGAGAAGAGCGCAGGTGTGGTACCTTCCAGCAGCTACGGCGACGACTCCCGTTGACAAGCCCGCGACATCCACTGGCATGTTCTGGCTTGTGTTGGTGCCACCGTCTCCGAGTTGGCCGGAATTGTCATATCCCCAGCACTTGAGAGCGCCGGTATCGAGAAGAGCGCAGGTATGGTAACCGCCCGCCGCTATGGCGACGACACCCGATGACAAGCCCGCGACGTCCACTGGCATGTTCTGGTTTGTGTTGGTGCCACCGTCTCCGATCTGACCGTAGTTGTCATTCCCCCAGCACTTGAGAGCGCCGGTATCGAGAAGAGCGCAGGCATGGTAGCTGCCCATCGCTATGGCGACGACACCCGATGACAAGCCCGCGACGTCCACGGGCATGTTCTGGTTTGTGTTGGTTCCACCGTCTCCGAGTTGGCCGGAATTGTCATATCCCCAGCACTTGAGAGCGCCGGTATCGAGAAGGGCACAGGTGTGGTAGCCACCCGCCGCTACGGCGATGACTCCCGTTGATAAGCCTGTAACATCCATAGGGGCGCTCTGGTCGATGTTGGTTCCACCGTCTCCGAGTTGACCGTAGTTGTCACTTCCCCAGCATTTAAGAGCGCCGGTATCGAGAAGAGCGCAGGTGTGCTGGATACCTGCCGCCACTTTATGTTCACTGCAGACGCCTTCCCGGCAGTGCCCCCCGCAGACTTGAGTTGATTTCGTTCTGCAACCATTTGCGTCAACGGTACAAATTTCGCGAGTCACACCGTCAATGTTGCATATGGCACCTTCGGCAGCGCATTCTTGCGCGCAGACACCGCATGCCACAGTGTCGGCACAGAACCCATCAGGGCAGGCGGACGCGACACTCCAGCTCAGGCATCCATTCGAGTCGGCGGTGCAGGTGGTCAGCTCGCCGTCGGTGCATGACGTGGCATCTTCCACGGAGCATGTGTTGTTGCATGTTCCGCACGATGTTGCGTTTGCACAGACCCCCTCAGGGCAGGCGGACGCGACACTCCAGCTCAGGCATCCATTCGAGTCGGCGTTGCAGGTGGTCAGCTCGCCGTCGGTGCATGACGTGGCATCTTCCACGGAGCATGTGTTGTTGCATGAATGAACCACGGATTGATCGCATGACGTCAAGGTGGGCGCGAGGATCGCGATCCCAAGCCAAAAGCCGCCGGTTTTCTTCTGAATGAACATGGTCCCCCTTTTCTACCTGGAATTCACTCTAACTACAGACTGTCCGGCAATTCAACCACGCTTGACCCTTCGCAGAACCATCTCTCCCTCCCCCACCTGGACCTTCGAAGCCACCGGTGTCTCGGTCAAGAGGATCCGTTTCACAATGGTGGCGAGGTGTTCGTGGGCTTCCAGAGACACCTCTACTCGCGGAAGGCGGCGGCTTGATGCCGTTCTCGTAGATTTCGCGAAGTGCTCATGGTCGAGGTACGCGCTCTTTTCGGTCACACGTAGGCCCTGACCCAACATTCGTGTCGCGGTCGTGTTCGCACCGCCTGCGGCACCGTTGCATTGTTGCAGGACCGTCGGATGCAGGACCGTTGGATCGTATCAGTTCACATCCCATGTGTCATGCCATCGGACTAGCTGGCACTCCATGACGGGGTGCCAGACATCCCAGGAGGGGAACCATGGCCCGCACGACTGAGACAAAGCCCACCACTACCAACGCCACTCGCAATCAGACCATGACCGCCGATCAACGGTGTTCAAGGATCCAATTGGCTGCCTACCTGCGCGCCGAGAAGCGTGGATTCCAAGGTGGCGACCCGATGCACGATTGGATCGAAGCCGAGCGTGAAATCGACGCCACGCTGAAGGACAACAGTCGCCGGATGCACGCCGGTACCAATTAGTTTCGACGCTTCGAGCTGCACGCCCTCCCCGTCGCAATTGGGAAAAGCGCGTCGGTTTCGAACCTCGGTGTTGTGCTGAGCTACACCCCTTGCGTGTTGGGGAAATGATTCTTTCGGCCAATCGACGCCTCCCACGGGGAGCTTCAAAGATATCAGTGCGGGGGACTCACACACCTGCGGCATCAGGAGTGACAACACCCTTGCATGTTGGGGACATAATGATTTCGAACAATCGACTCCTCCCACGGATGGGTGGCGGATGATACCCACGGTGAGCCCAAATCATGGGGAGAGGCTCCCGCGAATCAATGTCGGGTTTGATGTGAGCAAACTGCCCCTCAATCAAGAGAATGATGAACACCACCGTTGCAACCACGGTGGCTGCGACAAGGGGCAACACGCGTTTCATGGCCATGTGATAAGAGCAGGAGAGAATGCGTTTGCGAGGATGGCCCAATGATTGGCCCAGAGCAGATTTTCAAAGAACTGCGTTTGCTTCTTATCCTCCTCTGCCGGAGTCAGATCTGTGGCAAACATCGGATCTTGCTTGGGGCCCAGGGCATAACAGCGCCGCTGCCCTGGCGCACCGAAAGCGTAACAAGCATGGTCTTCTTGCCGATAGGTCAAATGCCCATCTGGCCACCGCGATGTCGGATCTGTGAGACCAGGCGTTTGACCATGACGAAATTGCGCCAACACCGCGGCACTCGGTTCAATCCCGTTGGTCTGCGTCCGGTGATCTGGAATCCCGTCCCTCACCTGGCCACGACCGGCTGTCCCCACCCACTGTGCCCACCACCGACCCAGAACATGGTGACCGCGCTCGTCGATGCCATGATGGCCTCTATGCCCGAGGCACGGGAGTTTGGCCCGACTTCTTTCTCGGCATGTGTATCGGCAAGCGCTCCCCTTAGGACCTGTTGGGCGTCTCAATGTGACGGTAGGTGACGGGCGTAGGCGTCGCGAAGACCTTCGTTGCGCAGGACCTGTCGGGCGTCCTCGAGAACAGATGAGATCTCTAGCAACTCGGTCGCCAATTCGCGCTGCACCGCTTCGGAAAAACGAATTTTTTGGAACTCGTGCATGATGCGTTCATAGGCCCTATCAATCTCATACGGTGTGGCAGCCTGGGGTACACCGAGGATTTGGAAATAATCGAGCTTGCGAACTTGCTCGGCCTTATCTTTGAGCCGTTGCCGGTCAATGGCATCGCTTGCTGATGTGCCGTCCTCTCCCACGCCCTCTATGCCGCGCACCCGGATTTCCGCGTAGCCCGCTGCGAGCAACGCCGCGAGGACGTGGTAGACGCGGTGGGCGCTCAGACCTGTGCTGAACACCAAGTCCTCGATGCTGCGGGTTCCGTCGAGGAGGCGTACGACCTGTTGCTCCTCTTTGCTGAGCTCGAGGGCGTCTGTGTCGGGGGTCGCGTCTTTCTTCGGGGCGAGCAGTGAGCTTGGGGCACCGACAAGATCCATCAAGCGCGGCATCAAGAATTTGCGGCGGATGCCATCGGTAATGAGAGCGCGTGGATCGGTACGAAGCATCACCCGGTCGTCTTCCTCAGCTCGCTCTGGCAGGTACTGGTATGTGCCCTCCTCCCACTCGAACAGGCCAACAACGACTTCACGCAGGTGGCCGCGCACAACCGTGAACAGTTCGGTCGGCTTGATGTGACCCGCGGTGACCAAGTGTGCGCCAATGCGGCGGGGGTTGCGCAATCCCTTGACTCGGACCTCTTGGTATTGGGCCCTGGTGATCTTACCATCGCGATAGAGATACTCCTCCATGCGATCGAAAACTTGACTGGAATAGGCGTCGACCGGAGCTCCCCGTTCGAAGAACACAGTCTTCTTGTGATTCTCAGAAGCGAAATCGATGCGGCCTGTGGTTCTCTGCTCCCAGATGCCAAATAGCAATCTCGAGATGTCCGCAGACAATGAGAAAACGCCCTCTGTTGGATTGAACGGGGCGATCTCTGGGTGCAGGGCTAACCTAGGAGCCTCGACGGTGGGTTCGTCCCACGCCTGAGGAGCTGGCGGTGCGTTGACATTGTCCGATGGAAGATTGCGGGCCTGCCGCCTTTCCTCCGCCGCCAATCGGTTGGCCTCCTCTTGCGCTTCCGCTGCGAGTTGGGCCTTCTTTTCGGCGTCCCGTTGGAGCTTTGCTTCCACCTCGCGGCGGATGCGCTCCTCCATTTCCAGGCGGTCTCTTTCTTCCTTGCGTCGGGCCTCTTCCTCGTGGAGCTTCCGCCTCGCTTCCTCCTCGGCTTTTTGGCGCGCCTCTTCTTCAGCTTTGAGTCGGGCTTGTCGTTCTGCCTCGAGTCGCTCTCTCTCTTCTGCCTCGAGCAGCGCTCGTCTCTGGGCCTCGAGTCGCGCTGCTTCTTCCGCTTGGCGTCGAATTTCTCGTTCAGCCGCGAGTCGGGATTCCTCTTCGGCCTTGCGTTGCCTTTCTCTCTCGGCTTTGAGTCGGACCTCCTCTTCGGTGCTGCGTCGGGCTCTCTCGGCTGCGAGCCGCTCCTCCTCCTCGGCCTTCTGTCGCAACTCCTCTTCCAGTCTGCGGCGGACTTCCTCTTCAACTCGTCGTCGCGCCTCTTCCTCTGCCTGGCGCTTGAAGTCCTCTTCAGCTCTGAGTCGCGCTTCTTGCTCTTCTTTTTGACGGGCCTCTTGTTCGGCTTGCTGTCTCGCTGCCTCTTCTGCTTTGCGACGGGCTTCTTCCTCTGCCCTCTTGCGCGCTTCGTCTTGGGCTTGGCGTCGGGCTTCGTCTTCTGCCTTGCGTCGTGCCTCGTCTTGGGCTTGGCGACGCGCTTCGTCTTGGGCTTGGCGACGCGCTTCGTCTTGGGCTTGGCGACGCGCTTCCTCTTCTGCTCTGAGTCGCGCTTCCTCTTCTGCTCTGAGTCGCGCTTCCTCTTCTGCTTTGCGTCGTGCTTCGTCTTGGGCTTGGCGACGCGCTTCCTCTTCCGCTCTGAGTCGCGCTTCCTCTTCCTCTCTTTGTTTCGCTTCCTCTTCCGCTCTGAGTCGCGCTTCTTCTGCCTTCTGTTTCTCTTCCTCTTTCGCCTTTTGTCTCGCTTCCTCTTCGGCCTTTTCTTTCGTCGCCTTTGCCTCGTCGAAGCGAATCGCTGCCATCAGTGAATCGGAGGCATCGGTGAGCGGCGCGCTTGGCACGCTGGGAGCCGTGACAGCACTATCCCAGCCGAAGTCTGGTAGCGACGGAAACCCGTCCTCAAAGGGTTGGGTGTTTGGAAGTGGGGCGGGGGGGGAGGCTGCGTCCTGCGGCGGTGCAGGTGGAGCGCCTCGTGTGCCAGCGGCTGGCAGAATGGGTGCCTTGGGTACAGTTTCGTCAACGGGCGGTGGCGATGGCTGTGGTGCAACGTCTTCTTCACCAGGGCCAACATAGGTCTGCACTTTGGCGAGAATCTGTCCCTCGTTGAGGGGCACAGAAAAATAGTAGTCGCCGCCTTGGGTGAGAGCGTCGGACGGTGAGCCAACCTGCTCAGCGCCGGTACCAACAAAGATGATCGGGACGATGGCACCTTCTGGGTGTTCGCGAATGCCTTCGCAATAGGCGAGTGCGTCGGATTTGTTGAGGTTCAGAAAGACCAGCTCAGGGAGGATCAAGCCAAACTGAGCGACTGGATCATCTCCGGGCGTCAGTACCAGAGGGGCGTAGCCGTTGCTTTCCAACACATTGGCGAGCTCGGCGAGTCCGCCGTCATTGTTGTCGACAATCAGAATCGTCTTGGGCATTCGCATCGCCCCAGTGTCGGCCCGCAACTGACGTGATGCGGGGCACGAAGCCACGCCGGATTACATCACGGCAAACGACGATTCAGCA
>MGST01000003.1 GCA_001798605.1 Deltaproteobacteria bacterium RIFOXYA12_FULL_58_15
CACAGGTGCCAACATAGGCCGGCAGAGACCGCCCAGTTCGCCGCGAGAGATCGAACGCCCAGACTGTCACGGCGAGCCGCAACCACAAGGGTACGAGAGCAGAGAAGTCAGCCCCGCCGAGCTCGGCGGTGGCAATGGGGAAATGAACCAAGAGCAGAAGCACCCCGAGGCCGACAGAGCTGACGATGGAGGCAGGGGTGGCGTAGGTCTTGAGAGGGGGGTGCACCGCTCTACACAAGACATAGCTCGCCACCCACATGCCCAGGAGCAAAAAGGACACCGTGCTCAGGATGGTTCCAGCTTTCACCTCAACCATCGCGAGGAGAATGCTTGTCACGGCAATCGCAGAGGCCAAAACGACGGCGGCGATGACCTCAGATCGCCACCGCACACTGTGCGCCACCAACAGTCCGATCGCGGCGACAGCGGTAGGCACGGTGAACAGGTCGAGTTCGCCGAACAGGGGAGTCCACGTTGACCACACGAGAAGGGTGAGTACCGCAATGACGAAGGAGCCACCCGCAAACAACGGGCTGAGGTTCTTCCTGTCGACGTCGGAGAGGACGCCGACACCAACGGCAAGAACCAGCCAACCCAGGCCGGCGAACATGAGGAGAGTGTGTTCGAAGTGGATGGGCCAAGCGAGAACGAGTTGCGCAAAGGGTGAGAAGCCGATGATCGTGATGGCGGCGGCAACCTGCAGCACAACCGCAAGGGCACGGATCCAAAACACCCGTAGTTGGACAGCCAACGCCACGGTCATGGCGGCGGCAACGGGGAAGACCGCCTTGCTGTGGGAAAGCGAAACCACGAGCAGTCCGATGGTCAAGATGAGGCTCAAGATCCGTGTCGGCCTCTCGACCAAGGGCATGCCCCGTCTGGCCGCCAAACTTGCGAGGACGATGAGTACAGCGATCACCGGCAGGTAGGTGAGGCCATAAAAGGCGTAGGGGAGCTTCTCCTCGGCAACGGCGCTCGCCGAGCTCTGCACCAACTGCCGCGCGAGAGTGGCAAAGAATGTCGGGGAGAAATTGTAGGCAACAATGCCCGAGAGCATGGCACCCCATACGAACGCTTCCTTGTTGGTGCGCCTGGCCACCAGGCCGAAGGCAAACGCCACGAGGATTGCTGTCGGAGTCACAGCATAGGGCATTGTGGTGATTCCCGTTGCGGCGACACCGAGTCCCACGACACACAGCAACAACCCCACGACCAAGGGCACAATGATGGCGACGGGCAGCGGCCGCACCAGATCGCCGGTGCGCAACTGAAACACGCGAGCCAAACTGTCTGTGCTCGTCAGTATCGGCACGGCGACCAACGCACAGCCGAGACCAAACCACTGCAACGGAATCTGGCCGACAAAATTGAGACCAAAGACCAACAGGAACTGCGCACCCAAGAAGGCAATCGGGGCAAACCCAAAGATCCTTGGCTGTCGATGTTCCTCTACCAACCAGAACACGTGCCGACTCACCTTGGTGGAGCCGACGGCAAACACGAGCCAAAGAGCCAACGAAGCCACCGGTCCCAAACCCTCGGGCACATGGGGGGCCACGCTCCCTGCAGCACACAATCCGACATAACTGGCCCAGAAGGTCGGCTGCACCCCACGCAGGAAGTGGGCGAAGATGCGATGGCTCGCAGGCAACGCCAGCGCCAAGGTCCCAGCAAACAACAAGACCGTGACAACAGGTGCCAACGTTCCCACCCATCCCAAGGCAGCGAAAAGAATGGGAAACAACAACACACATACGGCCATCAACACCGTGCCGGTCTTGTGCAAGAGCAGTCGGTGATAGGCCCACTGGCTCGCCAAGTAGAAGAGCCCGGTGTAACAGAGAGTGATGAGATACTTCCAAATGGGAGTCACCTCTTGCCAGTAGCTCCCGACCAAGCGCAGGGACGACCCGACGACAATCAGGGCCCCCACTGCGAGCACCCACTTGACGTTCTGCTCCTGCAGAAAGCTATCGAAGAACCGTACCAGCCGGTCTATCTTTGACGCCCCCACCACTTCCGATTTTGCCAAAGCCTGCTGCCCAGTCTCGCCGTGCATAAACGAGCTCCTTTGCGCGCGGGTATGTGGCCCGCATGCGCCCCAGGTGAGCAAGGTCGATGCCAAGAGTGGACCGTTGATTTTCTTGAGAATCTCATCTTCGGGGTGCAGCCCATCCGCTGCAGGTGGTGCAGTCGTTCTGTTGCGGGAGGCGCAGGCTAGGGTGGCGCAGACGAGGTCGGGGGTTGAAATCTTTTGATTGCAAATGCTGTCTACCCGCGGTAGGCTACGACATGGTCACGATCACCCATCGAATCCACGAGGATCTCAAGCGGGAGCTCGATGAGTTTTGCGAAGAGCACGGCCTCAAGCAGCAGGCTGTGGTCCAGGAGGCGCTGGCTGCATGGCTGGAAGACTCCCGTGACGCGGGGCTGATCGAAGAGCGCAGAGACGGGCCATGGGTGGACTGGAACGATGTCCGAAACGACTTATAGAGTCGTCCTACACAAGCAGGCCGTCGGTGAGATTCGCGCGCTTTCTGAGAAGATCAAGAAACGTGTGAAGCAGGCGATTTCGATTCTGGCCAACGACCCGCGCCCAGCAGGAGCTTCCAGGCTGCGCGGGAGCTCCAACGCGTACCGGATTCGGTTCGGCGAATACCGTCTCCTCTATGAAATTCACGCCACTGAGGTTGTTGTCTACGTCGTTGGCGTTGCTCACCGGCGCGAGGTTTACCGTCGGCTCTTGCGGCGACAGTAGGCCGAATGGCGCGCCCGGGGGGATCGGATTCGTAGATCGAAAGCTCGGGGTGCACAACTCGAATGGTCGGACGATGCGACAGTTTCGGCGGGGAGGGGGACAACGACAGATGTTGTGCTATAAGCGCGCCATATCAGCGACCCGTAATTCATTTCGCAGGGAATCACATGACAGACATACCCGAAAATGCCATCGAGCTCATCAATGCAAGTATCATGGGCTTCGACAAAACCATGGGAATGGTTTTCGTCAAGGTCAGCAAAACCGAACTGATTGCAGAGATCACCATCGACGAACGACATCGACAACCCTATGGTCTCGTCCATGGTGGAGTTTACGCCGGCATGATTGAATCCTTGTGCAGTGTCGGTGCCGCAGTCAATGTCATGAGCGACGACAAAGACGCCGTCGGCTTGGAAAACAACACTTCGTTTTTGCGTGCCACGTCGGCGGGGACCCTGCGCGGCACGGCTCATCCGATTAAGATGGGCAAGACCACACATGTTTGGCAGGCCGACATCCATGACGGTGATGGACACCTCGTAGCGAGCGGCAAAGTCCGCCTCGGCATCCTTTCAGCCGGCGGTTTCTCAGCGGGTCACTCTTCCCGCCTCGTTTTGCCAGAGAAGTAGTCGACACTCTTTCCTCACAACTATCAACTCAGGCGTACATGGGATCCACTTTGTTGGGATCGATATCGA
The DNA here is from genome assembly GCA_001798605.1 of Deltaproteobacteria bacterium RIFOXYA12_FULL_58_15. Taxonomy (GTDB): domain Bacteria; phylum Myxococcota; class XYA12-FULL-58-9; order XYA12-FULL-58-9; family XYA12-FULL-58-9; genus XYA12-FULL-58-9. The sequence goes on from MGST01000003.1 coordinate 3,460, forward strand.
GCTCACCCATGGCCTTGCTGACAACGTCGGGCGCAATGACGCCATCCTGGGCCAGGGAAGCGAGGACCGCGAGAGTCACCCAACGGGCGTCGACCTCAAAATGATTACGCAACGCATCCCGCGTGTCTGAACGACCGAAGCCGTTGGTGCCCAAGGGAGTGAAGCGTCCAGGAACAAATCGAGCGATAAGGCTCGGTACCTCTTCGATCCAATCAGAAACAGCAACGACGGGACCTGAGTTGACGCCAAGGGCCGCGGCCACGTACGACGTCTTGGGCGCTTTTGGGTGCATGAGATTGTACCGTTGTACGGCCCGACCATCACGGAACAACTGTTGATAGCTGGTGACACTCCATACGTCAGCGGCCACACCATATCTCTGCGCAAGAAGGGCTTGAGCCGCGAGGGCGCTGTGAATCATCGGGCCGCTGCCGAAGATCTGAGCGCGCGGTCCGGAGACTGAAGACGCGCGAATGCGGTACAGGCCGCGGAGGATTCCCTCTGCGACCCCCTCCGGCATAGCGGGCATGGCGTAGTTCTCATTGTACAACGTGATGTAGTAGAAGACGTCTTCGTCATCCTCGAGCATACGGCGCAGGCCGTCTTTGATGATCACGGCGACCTCGTACGCGTAGGCGGGATCGTACGCAACGAGGTTGGGCGGGGTGTTGGCGAGCAGGTGACTGTGCCCATCTTGGTGTTGCAGCCCTTCACCGTTGAGGGTCGTTCGCCCGGCAGTTGCACCGAGCATGAAGCCTCTGCCACGTTGATCACCGAGGGCCCATACTTGGTCGCCGGTGCGCTGCAGGCCGAACATCGAATAGAAGATGTAGAAGGGGATCATGGTTTTGCCATGTGTGGCAAGACTGGTGGCGGCGGCAGCAAAGGATGCCACCGAGCCCGCTTCAGAGATCCCCTCTTCGAGGAGCTGCCCTGTCTTGCTCTCCTGATAATGGAGCAACAGATGGGAATCGACCGGATCGTACTTTTGACCAAAGGGCGCGTAGATTCCGACTTCCCGAAAGAGCGTCTCGAGGCCAAAGGTTCTCGCCTCATCGGGAATGATGGGAACAATGCGCTCGCCTATCGATGGGTCACGCAGGAGCTTTCGCAGTAGACGGCTAAACGCCATGGTTGTCGACGGCTCGACGTTTTCACTCCCGGCATAGAGCTCCTCAAACGCGGTGGACGCCGGAACCTCGATATCAGGCTTGCGCCGCATCCTGCGTGGCAAATACCCTCCCAATATGCGGCGACGCTCACGCAGGTACTCGACCTCTTCACTGTCTGGCCCAGGGTGATAGAATGGAGCATCAGCCAGTTTGGCATCATCAATGGGCAGGTGGAGCGTATCTCGGAACTTCTTGAGATGCTCGAAGTCAAGCTTCTTCATCTGATGGGTGACATTGCTCCCCTGAAATCCATCGCCGAGGGTCCAACCCTTGACGGTCTTCGCCAAGATGACGACCGGCGCCTCACTGTGTCGACTCGCGACGTCAAACGCGGCATACAGTTTCCGATAGGAGTGGCCACCCCGTCGCAGCTTGGTGATCTCGATATCCGAGAGATTCTCGACCATGGCTCGCAGCCCAGGCTCGGGACCAAAGAAGTGTTCGCGAATGTAGGCTCCATCTGAAATCGAGTAACGTTGGAATTGACCATCAACCGTCGCATTCATCCGTTCGACCAAAAGGCCGTTGACGTCTTGGGCGAGAAGGGGGTCCCACTCGGGTCCCCAGATCACCTTGACGACGTGCCAACCTGCGCCGCGAAATACGGCTTCGAGCTCTTGGATGATCTTGCCGTTGCCACGTACCGGCCCATCGAGGCGTTGAAGGTTGCAATTCACCACAAAGGTCAGATTGTCGAGTCCCTCACGGGCTGCCACGTGCAGAGCCCCGAGCGCCTCTGGCTCGTCGACCTCCCCGTCGCCAAGGAATGCCCAGACACGATTGTTGGAGGTGTCCTTGATACCACGGTGGTGAAGGTAGCGATTGA
>MGST01000004.1 GCA_001798605.1 Deltaproteobacteria bacterium RIFOXYA12_FULL_58_15
GGCATCGTCGGTTTTGGCGTCGCAGCAGAGATTGCGCACAAGTGCTGGGGCTCTGAGGCAATACGTCTGCGCGAGCTTCGCAACCAGTTGTTGGATCGTCTTGCCACTACCATCGACGGTGTTCACCTCAATGGTCACACAAGCCAACGTCTGCCTGGAAACCTCAATGTGTCGTTCGCTGGGGTGGAGGGAGAGGCGCTCTTGTTGGCTCTGCAACCTACGGTGGCAGTATCCAGCGGCTCTGCGTGTACGAGCGCAACTCTCGAGCCATCTCACGTGCTTGAGGCATGTGGTGTCAAGGAAGAATTGGCGCGGTCCTCGATCAGGTTTGGTTTGGGACGCCAGAACACCTTCGAAGAAGTGGAGATGGTTGCGAGCTCAGTCATCGCGGAGGTCAACAGATTGCGAACACTCGCCGGCTCGAAACGATGAATATGCCTCCTCTGGCGCGAGCTGTGGGATTCACGTAGCCAAGGTGCGTTTGACGCGGTGCTTGTTCGGGTCCCTCACGGCACACAATACGACGCCGAGGGTACCACGCAATTGGATTCTTCCCACGGCGAGCCGGCAAACAGATCAGGGCACAGCGCAGGCCAGACACACTTCTCATTCCATGTACCGCAAGGTTCTCCGTCCCCGGTGGGATATTGACAGAATGTGCCTTGATTGGTTGCAATGCAGAAACTGCTGCCAACGCACATTGCGCCAGCAGCTTCACAACTCTCCCCCGGTTGCTTGAAATCACGCAAGGCGCATGTGCTGACGTCTTCGAGACACACAAGTCCCTCCCGATAGTCACATTCGCGGCTCTCGCAACTTTCACCCAATGCCGCGGCTGCTTCGCAGAGGTGCGTTACCTCATTGCAGTAAAGGTGTGGCAGGCAACCGTCTTGCTCACACGCATCTCCTGCTCTGCCCATATAGCCTGCTTCTTGACATTGTGTTGGGTAATAAGAGACGGGGCAGGTGAGACCGTGTTTGCAGGGCGTCGTCAGATAGTGACACTCGTCGCCCAACTCGAGAGCGTTCGTGCAAACACCGCAGAAAGACCAAGGTTCGCCAGAGCTGGTCTGCCCGCAATACAGGCTCTTGCATTGAGCATCTGACAGACACGAGTCACCATTCTCGGCGGTGCCGGGTACCATGCAAGCGGGCGGGGGAATCGAGTTGACGATGGCACCACAGTCGGCATTTCTCCATCCCTCCACGCAGTCGACAAATTCGTTGGCAGACATGCCAACATTTGTGGCGTCATAGTCGGCGAGACAAGACTTTTGGGTTCTGTCGCGACAAAAAGCGGCTTCGTCATACATGAGGACAAATGTGAAATAGTTACACTCCACCAAGCGCCCACAAAAGACCTCTGCAAACGCTGAACATGCCTCGTTCCAGGTGACGTTCGGCGAAGTGTCGCCAGGAGTATCCCCGTGGCCGGTTCTGTTGTCACTCGGTGTGGCGTTGCATGCGGACAATACCATGATGGTGCAAGCGAGACGGCATTTCATCGGCTATTCCTCCCAGGGCCGTCCTGCATAACAGCCCAAGGTTCGATTGGAAAGGGTCACACACCCAACAAACACCTGTGGCCGAGAGGCCAACAAAGAAGTAGCTTAGAGCCATGGTGCAAACCCGTGAGGAAAACGTGGTGCTGGCCATGACACCAGCACAGGCCCGGGAGCGACTGGAACGGGTGGTTGGAAAAGTGGCCGGTGTCTTGCGCGGCAATGAGGAGGTTGTGCGGCTTCTGATTGCTGCCATCATTGCCCGGGGTCACGTGCTCATCGAAGATGTGCCTGGGGTGGGAAAGACCACACTGGCACGGGCTGCCGCCAAGGTTCTGGGTTGCTCCTTCGCCCGAGTGCAGTTCACCGCAGACATGTTGCCCGCCGATGTTCTCGGTGTGCATGTGCTCCATGACGGCGACTTCGTATTCAAGAAAGGTCCGATTTTTGCGCAGCTGGTGCTTGCCGATGAGGTCAACCGGGCGTCGCCCAAGACGCAGTCGGCGATGCTCGAGGCCATGAGTGAGCGGCAGGTCACCGTTGACGATCAAACCTTTGTTCTCGATGACATCTTCACGGTGCTGGCAACCCAGAATCCCGTCGAGCACCATGGGGCCTATCCATTGCCCGAGAGTCAGCTCGACCGCTTCATGGTACGACTGACCATTGGTTATCCGCCGCCCCATGAGGAGAAGGCGCTGCTCACCGAGCCGGTTGGCAAGTCCCCAGCCAGGATCCTCGATGAACTGCAACCAGTGCTAGGCCCCAGGCAGGTGATGGCCATTGCGGACCTTGCGGCCAAGGTCGAAATCGCCGATCCCGTCGCCGAATATTTGCTTGCATTGGTTCGGGCCACTCGGGAGCACACCGATATTCTCATGGGTTGTTCGCCACGCGGGTCGATGGCTCTCGCGGCCCTTTGCCGTGCGTGGGCTTTCTTGGCTGGGCGCAGCTATGTTCTGCCCGACGACGTCAAGCAACTGGCCCCTACGGTTCTGGTGCATCGGATTGTCGCAACTGGAGGTGCTGCAGCAGGGACGCGAACTCGAGCACTCACTGTGATTGAAGAGATCATCGCCCAAGTTCCGGCACCGAGATGAGCTCACAAGCCGCGAGGGAGAGTGACGAGGCCAAAGATGGCCGTGAGAGTGCCCAAGGATCACGTGCAGGCCGAGGCGGCTTCCACCCCTTCCGAGCTCTCAGGCGTCGCTACCGTCGTTTTTGGGCGCGGGCCCCGCGGCAGCTCCGCTTCACAACTGAGGGAAAGATTGTCGTCGGCATTGCCCTCGCGGTGGGTGCTGCGGCCATCAACACCGGCAACAACCTGTTAATGCTCGGTTGGGGATTGATTCTCAGCGCCATTCTCATCTCCGGGGTGCTCTCGGAGGCGACCTTGCGACCACTGCGGTTGCGCGCTCGACTTCCCAGAGAACCGCGGGTGGGCGAGGTCACAGCTATTGGACTGACCATCGACAACACCGCGGCCATATTGCCCGCCTTTGGTGTGGAAGCCGCAGCGAGGATTCGTGACGGGTCTACCATCCACCTTGCCTTGGCGCACTATCAGCTGCGTTTGGAACCGAAGAATACCACCCATGTTGAGGCCCGCTTTGTGCCTGTGCGACGCGGTTGGCATCGCATTTCGCGGCTGATTGCACGCACGAGCTATCCATTTGGCTTCTTCACTAAGAGCCGACGATTTGCCAACGAACGACATCTCGAGTTTTGGGCGTATCCTGCCGCTGTTGACGTCGAGCAACTCGCGTCGTTCCTTTTCAACCATTTGGGTGACGAGTCCGCCAACAATCGCGGGTTGGGGGACGACTTCTTTTCCCTGCGGCCATTTCAAACTGGGGACGACCCCCGCACCATCCACTGGCGTCGCTCAGCCAAGAGCGGACGTTGGTGGGTCCGAGAGACCGAGGCACAAACGGGTCGAGAGCTGGTCTTGGAGCTTCCCATTCCATCCAATCTGCCCCATGAGATCATTGAACATGGGATTGCCACCCTCGGCAGCCTCAGTGAGCTGCTTCTGTCCCGTGACATGCGGGTTGGCATTCGTGCTCCAGGGGTCGCCATCTTGCCAGGCACTGGACTCCGACAGCGGAAGTTGATCCTATTGGCTCTTGCCAGGTTGGACCCCGTCGATGCCATGCCTGAGCTTTCGATCAGTCGGGCCACGGCGCGGGTCTGCTTGGCATTGCGGGGCGGTTTGGCCGGTGCGAATGCCGACATAGTCTTGCAGGTCGGGGAGTTACCATGAGTCTCGGCCGGGCCTATGAGATAGGGTTTCTCCTCGCCACGACAATGGGGCTGTTGGCGGTCCTTCTGGGCGGTGAGCTTCCGGCCTATGCCTGGTTGAGCCTTCTCGCAGGCCCCACGTCTACCTTGCTGCGCACAAAAAACATTAATGTTCCAAGTGTGGTAGGGACTTCCCTGGGTGGCCTGGGACTTCTCGGTGGGGCTTGGGCGATAGTCGAGCTCGGCATCGAGGCCCTTGTTTTGGCGGGGACGATGCTCTTGCTGACTCTCTTGTGTGGACGCCTGCTGACGCGAGTGTCCCTGCGACACGACTTGCAGGCTCTCCTTCTGTCCTTGTTGCTCGTGTTCGCGGGCTCGGTTCTGCACACACAGATGACCTATGCCGCAGTTCTCATTGGTTTTGCCATCACCGGGGTTTGGGCCCTGGTGTCGCGCCAATTGGTGGCTGGTGCGAGCCAGGAGGCACAACGAGCGGGTGGGGCACCGCTGCATCATACCCTGGCTCGTCGGGACATCATTACCCCAGCATTTCTTGGGGTGACGGCTGGGTTGGTGGTGTCCCTGTTGCTGGCGACTCTGGCGGTATTTGTGGCTTTTCCCAGGATCGGTATGGGTCAGTTTGGCTTTGCCCTTGGCAATCGACTCCATCTCGCTGGGGACGTGTCTTTGGTCGGCAGGTCACGTGGCAACTTTGGTGGTGGCACAGTGGTTGCCCGGGTCACGGGGTTGGATATTGGCCAGTTTGTTCGGGGGCTGTACCTGCGCGGTCCAGTATTCGATGAGGTTCGCTCCGACGGCTTTGGCCGTTCCGCGCCCCAGACGCATTGGCGTCCTGTTGAAACCCAACTCGCCGGCGGTAGCCGACAGCAGAACTATCAGGTCTATATGCAACCGCTGGGTGGTCAAACCCTCCTGGCCCTAGGCCCGGTGGATCACGCGAGGATCATTGCCGGCGGCAACTCCAACCCCTCCATACCCAACCGCATTGAAACTTTGCGATTCCACCCCGAGCTGCGGGCAAGTCAAACTCTGGCGGGTCCGGTGCGCTTTGAGGTGACCGGCAACCTCAGCTTTGCCGACAAGGGCTGGCTCGCCCAACCCACACAAAAGGTACCTGACACTGATGACGCGCTGCGGCGGTTGGATGAAAAGGCTCTGCGGCGTTACCTTGTGTTGCCCGAGCAGTTGGACCCACGGGTGCGGTCTTTGGCTCGTGAGCTGACCGTTGGCAAGGAGTTTTCTTCAGAGAAAGCAGACATCTTACGCGAATTCTTAATGCGGGATTTTACCTACACATTGGAACAACTGAACAAAGACAAGCCAGATCCATTGGCAGGATTCCTCTTTGAGGACCGGCGTGGCCATTGTGAGTACTTTGCCACTGCCTTTGCTGTGTTACTGCGGAGCAGTGGGGTTCCCGCACGGGTGGTGGGAGGTTTGCAGGGCGGGTATTGGGATGATGCCACCGACACCGCCATCTTCACCACTTCCCACGCCCATGCGTGGGTGGAGTGGTACGCGAGGGATCATGGTTGGGTGCTCGATGACGCCACTCCCGCCGTTGGCGGCCAAGAACTCGGCAGTTTGGCAAAACTTCTCGAGCGGTTGGAGAGATCCTGGGATGACTATGTCATCGATTTCGGTTTTGCCACGCAGTTGGATCTGGCACGCCGGGCGGCGAGCGCCATGACCGGCAGCCGTTCGTTCAATATTCGGCGAATTGGTTGGGGGGAGTTGCTTGGATCTGTCGGGGTTGGGGTGGCCTTGTTGGGTCTTATGTGGATCCTGCGCCGGGTCGTCCGTCGTCACACAAAGGGCGATCCCTTGGCGATGGCTCTGCAGGCCGCGATTGAGAGAATCCGCGGTGAGGCACTGCCCACCTCATGGACCCTTCGGGAGGGGGTGGAGTCGTTGCCAACCGCAAACCCGGCCCTGCATGTGGGTTTGGGGTTGTACGAACAACATTGTTTTGGTAACCGACCTCTACCTCGCCACCGTTTGGAGGTGGCCATCCGCGAATTGCGCAGGGCTGGAAACGGGCACAGTTGAGCGTGGATAATGGAATGCTACGGGGAGATGGAGGCATAGATGACCTGGCAAGTGTTGTTGGTGCAGGACCACAACCAACTCTGTGAGATTGCTCTTTCTGGTTGCCAATGGCGCAAGCGCAAGTTCGCTTGGATTCATGCCGCGGACGTGGAGCAGGCGCAGAAGAGCCTTGGGGAGAAGGCCTACCATTTGGCGATTCTTTGCTGCAATGACGTGTCCAAAAGTCTCGAGCTGTCACAGTTTGCCCGTGCAAGGTGCCCACCTTCCTTGCGTTTGGTGTGGATAACGGACGCTGTGGTGGACACCAGCTCCCTCGACAACCACGACATCGATTTTGTCCTCACGCCCGGCGCAATCTCTGACGATCTGTTTTCTGTGGTCCGCTCCTGCATGCGTTCATTCGAAAACGTCCTCGACCTCGAGGAGGTGACTTCCGCCTTGAGTGTCGCCAATCACGAGGTGGCCCGCCAAAATGCGTTCAAAGAAAGGGTGTTGGAGAAGCTCGGGGACGGGGAGACCGGCTTCATCGCCCAGGTGCTTGGCCACGGCAAAGAAGCCAGCGACAAATCCGTTCCTGTCTCCGACAATGTTGTCGAGCTCAAAGAGCTCATTGGCGATGTTGCCGATCGGATCATCGAACTTTTCCGACCCCATGATTTCCGTGCACGGGTGAAATCGTCTCTGGAGCACAAGAATGTGGTTGTGCTCCTCAGTGATCCCAAGGCCTTGCGAATCACCGAAGGTACGCTTGGCGGCACCACCAAGGCTTTGCGGGCCAGCAGCCTCAAGGAAGAGGGTGCGGAGATCCTCAACCGCGGCGACACCGACCTCTTGCTGCTGGATTGGGCCTTCGCCGATCTCATTGGCCCCGCACAGTGCGCCAATCCCGCTCTGTTGGTGGTTCTGCTCACCGAGCAGTCTGTCTTTGAGGAGCATGGCAACAGCATGCTCGACCTCCCAGGCGCCAATGCCGTGGTCATCAATCGACTGTTGGGCACCGAAGGCAAACCTGACGCCTCCGCCATACAGGAGCTGGTGGTCACCGCCGGCAAGCTGATCTCTGGCGATGTGTTTGGTCTCGAGAAATACCTTTCCTGGGGTGTGGCTGTCGAAGAAGTGACCCTCACTCACACATCGGAGCGGTCCGGCGCGATCGACAGCGTTCTCGCCTTCGCCGAACGGTGTCGAGTTCGCCGCACCCAGTGCGGCAAGCTCGCAACGATCACCGATGAGCTTCTGATGAACGCGATGTGGGATGCTCCCTGCGACGCTTCGGGAAAGCCCAAGTATGCGCACCTCAGCCGCAAAGAGCCCCTGCAACTCAAACCAGATGAGGCTGTGGTGCTACGTTACGCGAGTGACGGCAACCAATTGGCCGTGAGTGTCACCGATCACTTTGGTCGCTTGGCGAGGGAAACAGCGGTCAATTACCTGCAAAAATGTTTTGCCAAGGGCAAGAACCAAATATCCTCAGACACTGGGGGAGCTGGGTTGGGTCTGTACATGGCCTATCTGGCCATGTCGAACTTCGTCATCAACGTTGCCCCGGGTAAGAAGACTGAGGTCATAGGATTTGTCGATCTGCGCGCGTCCACGCGGGATATGTCCCTGCGACCGCGCACTTTTCACTACTTCTGTTCACGCTCGATTCGGCGGGCCCATCCACGCAACCCCGCCAAGATACAGGTCGTGCTTCGTGACTCCGGCGGCAGTGTCTTCGAGCCCAAATGGGTGAAGAACATCAGCCGCGGTGGCCTCTTTGTGCAGATGAGTGCGCCACCGCCGTTGGGAACAGAAGTGACGGTTGCACTGGAGATTCCGCTCGGCCAAGGCGAAGCGCATTCAATCCGTTGCCGCGGTCATGTGGTTTGGTCGAGTCACGGCGAGGAGTTGGTCGAGGGAATGCGGGGTGCCGGGATTCAACTCGCAGACCTGGCCGATGCCCAGATGCGCCTTATCTCTGATTTTATCGATCGACTGCCGTCACTCGAGGAGTGTTAATGTTTCGGGGCTATTCGAGCCAAGTGCCCAATCGATCCCAGGCCATTCCTTCACGGCCCCAGGAGAACCACACGAACAACGAACGACCGAGAATGTTTGATAGGGGCACTGGCCCCCAGGCCCGGCTGTCGTAGGAGTGGTCGCGGTTGTCTCCCATCATGAAGACGTGGCCTTCGGGAACAATGACGGGGCCAAAATCGGGTGCGGCCTGTGCGGGGTCGGCGTCAAAGATCACCGTGTGCGGATTGCCGTCGACACTCTCGCGGTAGACGAACGCCTCGAATGGGTACCAACGTCCCGTGCGGGTGTCGCGGTCCCAGAGCTCTTTCTTCTCCTTGAACTCGCGCTCGAGCTGTTTGCCGTTAACGCTGACGATGCCATCGCGGACGGAGATCTCATCACCAGGCAAGCCGATGACTCTCTTGATGTAGTCTTCATGCGGCGGAATGGGACACTGAAAGACGATGATCTCGCCTCGCTGTGGCATTGAGAAGTCGACAATTCGAGTAACGGTGAACGGAATGCGGACGCCATAGACGAGCTTGTTCACGAAGATCTGATCCCCGATGGCCAAGGTGGGGATCATCGATCCACTTGGGATCTTGAATGCCTCCACAACGAAGGAGCGCAACAGCAGGGCCACCAACACGGCGATGGCGATTGATTCCAATGACTCGCGCCATGCTGGCTTGCGATATGCGTCAAGGTGTTTGTTCACCAACGCAAGCAGCCTGTCACACGCGCGCTTGATGGCGTTGGTATCGACCAAGCGCGCGGCCTCATTGACTTTCTCAATGTGTTGGTCGAGGTCCGCGCGAACGGCCTCGCCGACGGCATTGTTTGCACGGCGCATGAGCTTCTTCGCTTCCTTGACGCGCAGCCTTGCCACTCTGCGCGCCGCTCGCAGCTTCGAATCGAAGAAACTTGTTTTGGCCATCGCGGATTCCAACAAAGTTGCCCTATTCTCTAGGGTGGGTCTTTATCGCAACTATCAGTTGCCTCCAAACATATTGGGCACGAATAGGATCAACGCCATCGTCAGACAACGAGACACCAAAAGGACTACTCAACGAGGTTGAGCTGACCAGGCAACTTGTCGGCGTGTTCCTTGAGGACCATGTCGATTCCCTGACGAATGTACTCTGCAATGGGCACCTTGGTGCGCGCGTGCAATTGCTTGAGACGCTCTGCTTGAGTTGCGGTGATGTACACGGTTGTAGATACTTTCTTTTCAGGCACAACGCACTCCCGGTTGGATTGCCCTACATATATTGCACTATATCGCAGGTCAAGCTGGTGCGGTAGGCGAAGTTGCCGTTTCGCCAGGTGGAGTCTTGACTTACGTGTGAGGTCGAGCAAAAACCTAACATTTCTGGAGTTGCGTGATCTGCGCCCGTGGCTGGTACGCAACCGGTAATTGGGGACGAGGGGAGTACGATGACTGGACACCGAGTCCTTTGTGTTTTTGCCACGATGGTTATTTTGGGCTGTGAGGATACCTCCGCCAACGAGCCCGCCGCGGCCCCCAAGCCGGCCGAGGCGGTGACAGACGACACCGATCCCGACGTTCGAGCTCGAGCGCAGGGCATGACTTTGAAACGGTATGACCTCAACCGCGACACGGTGGCCGACGTTTTCAAGTTCTATCGCGTCGAGGGAGATGCCAACAACCCCGTCGAAATCATGGTGCGCAAAGAGATGGACATCAATCACGATGGGAAGATCGACATCGTTCGCAGTTACGATGACAAAGGCAGCGCCGTTGACGAAAAGACGGATCTCGATTTCGACGGCCGTTTTGACACCGTGGCCATCTACAAAGAGGGTGTCGTCCACCATCGCGAAATTGACGTCAACTATGACGGCAAAGCTGATGTCACCCGGTATTACGCAGGTGGCAAGATCGAGCGCATCGAATCCGATCGCGACCACGACGGTCGCATCGACACCTGGGAGTATTTCGTCGAAGGCGAGCTCGACCGCATCGGCGTTGATGCCGATCGTGATGGCATGGCCGACACCTGGGAACGAAAGCGCGAGTCTGTGCCTGAGATACCGTCGGAGTCCGGAGACGCTGTTGAATCGCCCGCCGCTGCACAGGACGAGGCTGCAACGGGCAACTGATCTGCGGCCGACCTCCACGCCAAAACGGCACCGCATGGATGGCAGGCGGGATTAGTGTGACATGCGGCGAGCCGGAAGGGCGGGATCGCTTTCCTCAAAGGCGTGGGACAGAACGAACTGACAGATGAAATGGCGCTCGCTGTCGAGGAGGTCAAAGACAAACTCCTCATCCCCGGCCGGTTCGGATGTCACCGACCCGACCTGGGTGGGATCGAGCACCAACTCCCCAACGTAGCGCTTGCCGCGGAGCACCTGCACGAAACAGGCGTTCTCCTCGTCTGCACCGAAGTACCAATGATAGTCATCGTCGTCGTACAGAACCATGTTGGGACTCGCCACCCGCAGTATGCAGTTGGGGTGATCCTGTACCCAGTTCCAAAATCGGTCGAAGGGGATGACCTTTGTGGGCGTTTCCACATCCTCTAGATCTTTGATGTCTTCTTCTGCGTCCATCGCCTGGGCCTACTGGTTTTGCACGTCGATCGCAAGCGTTCGTCGTCGCGTCGTCTCAATTTGGATGCAGGCCCCCAAAGAAGTACCCTGACCGCGCGGGGCGGCCCGACACTCACCCGTGTGCGGTGCCCACCCACACTGTCGGCGTATGTAGTCGATCATTCGTGTCGAATGTTGTATATTTGCAACCGTATGCGCAGAGATGTTCTGCACGCACCTTGGAGGTCAATATGCTGACCCAGCATTGTTTTCTTTGGGCGCTCGTCGCGGTCACGGTCACGGCTTGCGGCCCCGAACGCCTCGTTCGTGTGGGGGCGGAAAATTCCGCGGAATGTGAAACCGACGAGGATTGCGACGAGGGTCAGGTCTGTGTGTTTGGGGAGTGCGTCGATATCGACAGCTTCATGTGTGGTGATGGCATCACCCCCTTGATCAACGTTCTCCCCATGAACGTCGACTTCGGTGATGTCCCCCTCGGTCAGAGCGCTACCTCCACCGTAGAGGTGCGCAATGTCGGTGAATGCCTGTTGACACTGGCCAATGTCGGCCTCGAAGATGGAACCTCCAGTGGATTTGGCTGCTCACCCTGTAGCTTCACCAGTTATCCACAACGAATCGCTCCTGAGCGGAGCTTCTTTGTCGACGTCAACTACGCTCCCTTTGCTTTCGGCGAAGCCTTTGGTGGCCTGCTTCTGCGCACCGACGACCCGACCGCTGGCAACGACGGACTCGTGCGTATCGACTTGCACGCTTCATACTCGGGCGTCCCTGTTCTCGTGGTCGACCCCTCGGAGATCAATTTTGGGTACGTGGGCTACGACCCTGTAACGGGTGGTGAGACACGCACCGAAACCGTCCGCATCAGCAATCAAGGCACAGGCAACGCTGTGCTCACTGTTCAGTTCATCTACCTGTCACCGCCGGGTACCGATTTCAGCGTGCCAACGGACATCGGCGCCATCAGCCCCGCAAACACCATTGCGTTGCCCCCCTATGATCCCAGCAATGCCAACACGTACATCGACGTGGATGTCACCTTCTCGCCCACGCGCAATGCTCATCACGAGTCAAACCTCACAGTGAACGCCTACCCAGGCGACGATGCAGCCCAGGCGCTCAACGTCCCAGCAAGAGTGCTCGCCTCCTCGTTGGGACCGCCGAACATCGTCGTCAATCCCAGTGAAGTTCACTTCCGCATGCCGGACAACGAACCTCTCAACGTCGGCTACATGGGGTTCCAGCAGGTGAGCATCGCCAATACGGGTCAGTCCGATCTGAGCGTTGAGCTCGGCGTCGACGACGCGAGCGGTGACTTTGCCTTTTCCCCACCCTATGTTGCCCCCATTGCCCCTGGCTCAAGTGCCATTGTCAGCGTGTTCTTCAATCCCTCGGGCCCGAGCGATCTCGCGCATCCTGAAGACCCAATCACTTCCATCGACGCCTTCCTGCGAGTGGTTTCGAACGACGCTGATCAGATCCTCACCACGGTAAACCTACATGGCTGGGCCAAAGGCGGTCTCGCCGATGACGTCCTCAAGGTGGAGATGACCTTCGAAAATGACGACAACAGTTGGTCGGGCAATGACTTTCGTAATGTCGATCTGGAGCTGGAGAGCCCCTTGGGCCTTTCCTGTCGCAAGCCAGACCCAGTTTACACGTCCAACGGCAATGGTGAGTGGGTTGTTGTCGACTACAACGACTACTGCGAAGACTGGACCACCACTGGCGTTGAGGGAACGGTCAATTGGTTCCCCGGCGGTGCATATGAGGAACCGGAACGCATTGTCCTCTACGGCCTCGGACAGGACCTCGCCGACGGGCAGGTGTTCCAAGTGCGTGCGCTCTATGTTGAAGACTGTGCCAACATCCCCAGCGGTTTGTTGGCTGACCTCATGGGCATCGGCACCAGCGCCTTGCTCGCTATTCTGGGCGGCGAGGTCGGTGTGCCGATCTCAGTACCACCAGATCAGATAAGTGATCTCATCACCAACAACTGTTGGGCTCGCGAGTCGAGCTTGGTCACCGTGAAGATCTTCATCAACGGCACTGAGATCGCCGCACCGCAGGTTCGTCTCAATAGCAAAGGCGACTCGAACGTTGTCGCCCGTCTCAAACGCAACGATGGGCAGTTCGAGGTGATGCCATGAGGCTCGCCAAACACATGCATTGGAAGGATGTGGCGCTGCCTCTGGTAGCGCTGCTCGGGACTGCCGCTGGTTGCGCCACCAAGGTCACTCAGATCGACTGCGAGGCCGAGCCCGAAAGATGTGTCGGCGCCAACGGGCACACCGCCCCACGCATCTACGTTGACCCACCATTCGGTGTGGCCTTTGCCTGCGTGACCCTCGGCTGTGAGGAGACCCGCACTCTCACAGTAGAAAACCGCGGACTCGGGACGTTGGCGATTCCATTGGTTCGACTGGCCCTGGGCACCTCCAACGACTTCACCATGCGATTGATCGACGAAGACGGGCAAGAGATGGAGCGCCCACCCTCACCGGACGACCCCCTCGAGGTCAACTACGGCCGCTCCTTCGATATCGAAGTCACCTATGTCCCCTCAGATGCCGCACCCGATGAGGGCCATGTGCAAATCAATTGGTACAACGGTGACAACTCGTTCGCATCCGCAGACATCCAACAGGTCATGATGCCCCTGCGCGCGCGGGTCCTGGGCAAGGCCCGCTCGTCGCTGCGCCCCATGCAGGTCCGTTTTGGTTTCGTCGAGGTTGGCCAATCGGGCTCCGCCTCGGTTGAAATTGAGAACGTCAGTCCCACTGATGCCATCCTCGAAGTACGTGACGTCGTCATCCCGCCCGGCTCCCCCGAACAGTTCTTGGTCTCCCCCGGTTGGGAGCCTCTCGCCAATCCCGGCGACAGCATCCGCGTTCCCATCGAATTCTGGCCGGATGAGCTCGGCACCTATTTGGGAGAGTTGTTGGTGATCACCAATGATGAGGACAAGCCCCTTTGGCGCGTCGAATTGCTCGGTACCTCTATCTCGGGCACCTGGCTCGAAGTCCTCGATCCTCCCTCTGGCATTCTCGCGTTCGCTGGGGTGCGGGCCGAAGACACCCGCACCGGCCAGATCAAAGTCCGCAACGCCGGCGGCGTTGCCGCTGAGATCGAAGCGCGATTGGTCAACGGCGATGAGGCCGGCTTTGCACTTGCGACCACGAGCCGCGGATCCCTGGGCGTCCTCGACACGCTCGACGAGACCACCGTCACTGTGGTCGTCGTGCCTCCCGCAGGTGGCCCCCTCTATGGAGAGCTCGGCTTCTTCGAGGTAAACAGCGGCGACCAGCTGCTCAACGTACCTCTCGAAGCCATCGGTTTGGCACCGGCCCTTTCCATATCTGAGACCCGCATCGACTTTGGCTCCCTGGTCCTCGGCTGGACCAGTGATTCCTCGGCCGTAACCATCAGTAATACTGGTACCGGTGATTTGGTCATCGACGACATTAAATTCGAAATCGGCGCGTCGACATCAATCCACACTGCCGACATGCCAACTCTGCCCATCAGTCTCGCCGCGGGTGGCTCACCCCTATCGTTACACTTCTACGCGACCGCCAACACCCTCGGTGACCAGAACGCCGGCTTACTCGTCTACAACAATTCGGTCAATCAACCGGTGCAAAGAGTCAACCTCACCGCACAGGTGGTGAGCTGCGAAGAGGAGTGTCCCATTTCCAACGGAATCCCCGACTGTTCTTCAGGGCGGTGCGACCTCGCCGCGTGCAACGTCGACGAGGGGTACCACGACACCAATGGTCTGCTCGCCGACGGTTGCGAATGCCTCGAGGAACGCCAAGGTGATGACGTCGGCGCGAGCTGCACCGATGGCGAAGATCTCGGAACCCTCGGCGACAGATGCTCGATCCAGCCCAACGAGAAGAACCGTTATGGCAACTTACACTCAGGCACTGACATTGATCTGTACTATTTCAGCAATGAAGACGAAAACAACCTCAACCCCTTCGACGGTTGCGATTACTTCAGCGATACTGCCGCAGCCAGCGTGGAGTTGGTGAGCGGCCCGCCGGGATTGGTCCTTTGTGTAAAGATGCCCGATCATGGCAATGGCTGCGGCGGCTACCCCATCGGCTACTGGGATCCAGACTCCTGTGGCTCGACGCTCTACAAAAATGAGGGCGCGTGGGTTGAGGGCAAGGACGAATGGGATGTCACCGCCTGGGTGATGTGGCAACCGGGCTACTTTCCAGTGTGCTCCGAGTACCACCTCGAGTTCCGCGGTCGAAAATAGATTCGGTCCCAAAGTTGTTGACACGCACCGCAACACCGCTTTGAAACGTTTCGAGAGCGTTCAACCGCCGGTTTTCCTGAGTTCGTGAGTTGCGGCCGACAGCGTCGGCACATCTTGGCAGACGGGCAGACGGGGCAAGTCCGCAACAATTCTATCGGCCGCACGATACTCTTACAGGACAACGAAAGGAAGAAAGCCCTATGCAGCAGACTAGCCTTGGAACCAGATCTGTTTATCCGCCTGAGAGACTTGAGACACTTCGGCAGGAATACTACAACAGCGAGTATGGACCGAACGGTTCGCAGGGACCATGGGGGGAGACCTCGAAATCGTCCAGACTCGATTTTATGCTCATGCGACGGGAATTCATGGTGAATGGAGTAGTCTCTGAGCGCGAAGCAAACTGGCTAATGGGGGAGTTCTCGATTTCAAGGGTTGAGGCAATGCCGGATACAGAGCGACGGGATTTTCTGCAGTCCGCAACGGGAATGGTGCTGTCTGCTGCCCAATTCGCGAGAGTCCCCAAAGTGAGAACAAAGCTTCTGCAGTATGCACAAGCTTTGGAAAATATGCGATCGTCTGAGTTTGGCTATCCCCCTCGAAATGCAACCGCGCTTGAAGTCTAGTAGCCCCGGCCAAGTTTCCCAACCAAGGC
This sequence comes from Deltaproteobacteria bacterium RIFOXYA12_FULL_58_15, assembly GCA_001798605.1. Lineage (GTDB taxonomy): Bacteria > Myxococcota > XYA12-FULL-58-9 > XYA12-FULL-58-9 > XYA12-FULL-58-9 > XYA12-FULL-58-9. The sequence continues at coordinate 15,314 of MGST01000004.1, forward strand.
CCTCGCCATGTCCCATCTGCTTCCAAACAGGGGAAGGTTTCGATTTGTTGCCAGGTATCAATTGCCGATTTCTGGGGCGAGGGGAACACGAGGGCTGCCTCCACCGCCCACGGTGTCCGGGGAGTTGTTGGTTACGATATGCAACGATTCAAAGATGACTTGGAGATCACTCATGAATGCCGGATGCTTCTGCAGCCGTTGTTCCATCGAGAATCCGTACAATCCTGCAAATTCATCCACGACGCGGCCATTCGGACCTCGTTCGGTAGCGACGGCCCAGGAATTGGAGAAACTGTCGTCCATGACATAGGCCCCATAGTCCTTGAATGCCTGTGCAAGGATTCTGCCTGGTGTGGTTTGCAGAGGGTCGACATCGAAGCTGGGCAAGAGAGCCAAGAGCGCACCCATGACGAAATCAGGATTGATACCCCCATAGGATGTGGCGTCGGCATATCCATCGACATTTCTGGCGGGCCAACGGTAGTCGCAGCAGTGATAGTACTCTTTTGCCCAAAGGTTGGCCTTCATCGCGTGATGGATCCGACCCGACGTGAACTCGCCGAGGCGGATGGTGCCCCCGACCGCAGAAAGACCACTGCCTGCATGAGCCCCACCGATGCCAGCACCGTAGATGTCTTCATCGGCAAAGGTGAACCATGCAGTCGCGGGTTCACCGGCTGTGCAACGGGTAAACGGCTGGTTCTGTTTGATAGTCCGTCCATCGGGCAAGAGAAATGCTGCGGAGTTGTTTCCTCCACTGTTCGGCACGACATAATCGTGTGGCACTGGCACGGTTGCGATGACCGCGCCTTGGAGCACACAGCGATCTCCACCAGTCCAACCTACGTTGTTAAAATAGACTTCGGTGAAAGGTTGAGTCGGTTCAAAGAGGATGATGTCCTGATCGAGAATGAACACGGTGTTCCATCCGGAATCGTTGTTCAGCAGAATTCCGGCCGGCGCGTAAATAGCCGCTGTGCCGATGGGCGTGTTCCAAATTGAGGAAGTTGCGAACGGCCACTTGAGTTTGTCACGCAGACCGATGGGAAGGAGCCCGAAGCCATCCACAACAACCGGTGAGCATACGTCCAACTGGGCAATGCCCGCACAGCAATAGCCGCTCGTAATCTGCTCCCCACCGCACCAACACGTCTCGGTTACAGCGTCCGTCGCGCAGGCAGCCACGTCCGTGTTATCACCACTGTTTCCGGCAGCATCGCCCGACGGGACGGGACCACTCAATGTGCCGACGGAGCAAGCCGGCAACGAAAGAAGAGTCACCGAGACAGCGGCCCAAACCTGCTCGAGGGGGCCATCTGCCCGACGGAGAATTCGACGCAACCACACGACACGACTTATACTCTGCACCGTCGATGGCCGACAAGCACACTCACCTGCACTCGTTCAAGCATCCGGTCGATCCGTGGCTCTAGCTCGATGCCCCCGGACCACATAGCTTCGGTTGACGCCGAGAGCACCTCGGGTCTCACGACGCCGAGAGAACTTCAGGTCTTGCGACGATCGTCGGGGGGGGTATTTCTATCAGAGTTTGTGGTGGCCGCAGTTGACATCTAATGGCAGAAGGCCATAACTGCCACCGACAACGACAACACCATGGAGCGACTCAACCGGCAGCGGGGATACACAAGGCCAACCAAGCTGTTTCTATTGGTTTTGGCGGCGGGTTTGGCCTATCTCGGTGCGACCTTTTGGGGACCGGCGAGCACCTACTACAGCATGCGCATGGCCGGGAAACGGCTGGCCAATCGTGTCCTCACTCAGGGTGGCGACCCGGAACTGTACGTTCGTCAATTCCTCAACGAGGCCTACCATCGTGACGGCCTGACCCTGACCCGGCCCGACGTCTCCGTCGACCACACCCGCAACGAAGTGAAGGTGTCGGCGCGTTTGATGATTCCCTATCGTTTTCCCTTCGTCGATGAGATCCGCTTCTGGGGGACAACGGTGGATGTGTCCGCAGCACGGATGGGGAGGCTTTAATGCCGCGCACAGTGCTTGATGCCAAAGGAATTTCCGAGGCTCTCGATGCAATGGCCGAGGCTATCGCCAGCCGGCCTCAGGATGGACCGTGGGCTGTGGTGGGTATTCGCCGCGGCGGGGAGCCTTTGGCCCACCGTCTGGTCAAACGGCTGACCGAGATCACCGGCAAAGAGCCGGCGGTTGGCACTCTCGACATCACTCTTTACCGCGACGACGGCTTTGGCCCCCATGAGTGGCCGCAGGTGGGGATCACGGAGATCCCCTTTGATTTGCACGCGCACACCGTCGTTTTGGTGGACGACGTTCTCTACACCGGCCGCACTGTGCGAGCGGCCCTCGGTGCCATTCTCGACTACGGCAGGCCTCGGGCAGTCAGGCTCGCCGTCCTCGTTGATCGGGGACTGCGTGAGCTACCTATCCGCGCCGATGCCGTTGGTCTTCAAATTGAAACCCAGCCCAGCGAGCACGTGGATGTGCAGCTTGAGGTCACCGGTGCGGCAGCGGACGCGGTCGTTGTTGGCGAGCGTCGACCCCAAGAACAAGGGGGAGACAAGAAATGATTGGCGGTCAACATCTGCTGGGGATGCAGCAGCTCGATAGCGAGCAAATCAATGCCATTTTGAGCACGGCGCAAGGCTTTCTGCAGGTCTCGCGCCGTACAATCAAGAAGGTTCCGTCGCTGCGCGGACGTACCATCATTACCTTGTTCTACGAGGCGAGCACTCGAACCCGCATGTCGTTTGAGCTCGCAGGCAAAAGGCTCAGCGCCGATACCGTGAACATCTCTGCGAGCGGCTCCTCCGTGAGCAAGGGCGAGTCGCTACACGACACGGTGATGACCCTAAACGCCATGCAACCCGACGCGGTCATCGTCCGTCATCCCGCAAGTGGTGCCGCAGCGTTCATCGCCAACCGCATTGATGCGAGGGTCCTAAACGCCGGGGATGGCCAACACGAGCACCCATCCCAAGCCTTGCTCGATATGCTCACCATCCGCCAGAGATTTGGCAAGCTTGAGGGTCTCAAGGTGGCCATCGTTGGCGACATTGCCCACTCGCGGGTGGCGCGGTCCAACCTCATCGGCCTCGCGAAAATGGGGGCGCAGGTGAGGGTGGCAGCGCCCAAGACCCTGCTTCCTCGGGGCTTGGTGGAAGCATACCAGTGCACCATCTGCCCCAATGTCGAGGCCGCCCTCGAGGGTGCGGACGTGGTCATGGCCCTGCGGCTACAGCGGGAGCGGATGGAGGGTGCCTTTCTGCCCAACCTGCGCGAATATGCAATCGAATACGGCATTTCCACGGCGATGTTGGACCGATGCAATCCCGATGGTATTCTCATGCACCCGGGGCCTGTCAATCGTGGCGTCGAGCTCAGCCCTGAAGTCGTTGACGGCCCCCGAAGCGTCATTCTCGATCAGGTCGAAAACGGCGTGGCTGTGCGCATGGCCTTGTTGTACCTGATCCTCGGAGGAGAACCGGCGTGAACCTGATTATCCAAAATGGCCGAGTCCTCGATCCGCAAAGTGGCCGTGATGAAGCTGCCGATCTCCTCATTGAAGGGGATCGCATCCGCGAAGTGGCCCCCTCCGGTGGTATGAAGCTTCGCGATGCAGAGGTCATCGACGTCAAGGGCGCGTGGGTTACCCCTGGCCTCATCGATTTGCATGTGCACTTGCGCGAGCCAGGCCAGGAATACAAAGAAGACGTTGCTTCGGGTTCCCGTGCCGCAACCGCCGGTGGCTTCACCTCCATCGTGGCAATGCCCAACACCGATCCGGTCATTGATAACGGTGAGCTGGTTCAATTTGTCATCGACCGCGGCAAAAGAGCAGGGCTTTGTCGAGTCCTATGCTGTGGCGCAGTCAGCGTTGGGCAAAAAAGCGAGAGGCTCGCCCCATTTGGGGAGATGAAAAGGGCAGGGGCGGTGGCGGTCACGGACGATGGCCGGCCAGTGACCAACCCCGTGATGATGCGTAGAGCTCTCGAATACTCCCAGGATTTCGACCTGCCGGTCCTGAGCCACGCGGAAGATGCTCAACTCTCGGGTCATGGTCAAATGCACGAGGGCGTGATCAGCACGCAGTTGGGCTTGCAAGGAGTACCAGGGGTCGCCGAAGACGTTGCCGTGGCCCGCGACATTCTCCTCGCCGAGCACACCGGTGGCCGCCTGCACATTCAGCATGTCTCGACCGCTCGTTCCGTTGATTTGGTCCGTGATGCGAAGGCCCGCGGGGTGAGGGTAACAGCTGAGGCGACACCTCACCATTTCTCCCTAACCCATGAAGCGGTAATGGGATACCACACCTCCACCAAGGTGAATCCCCCCCTGCGGGAGGGCAAGGACAGGGCAGCGGTCATCGCCGGTCTGAGCGACGGCACCATCGACGCCATTGCCACGGATCACGCGCCGCACAGCAGCATCGAAAAGGACGTCGCGTTCGCTGACGCGATGAACGGGATGATTGGCCTGCAGACGGCCTTGCCCCTTGCACTGAATCTGTGGCGTGCTGGAATGCCCCTTCTCAAGGTCATCGCGTTGATGACCACAGGGCCCGCCCGGGTTCTCGGACTATCGACACCAGCCATCCGCGAAGGGGCACTAGCAGATCTCGCAATCTTCGATCCGGCGGCCACTTGGCAATTGGATGATGAGAGCAACTACTCAAAGAGCAAGAACTCACCATTCTGGGGGCGGCCCCTGGAGGGCCGAGTTCGGGCCACCATTGTTGGCGGCAAAGTTGTTTACCAATACGACCGAAAACCGGTATGGTCGGTGCAACATTGAGATGGTCGGTGCGACATGGTCGGCGCAACATTGAGATGGTCGGTGAAATGGGCCAGCGCGCAACAATCAGCGCAACAATCAGATTGTGGGTGAAATGGGGGGCCATGGTTGGCGCAGTAAGTTGAGTGAAATCAAGTATGTTACAGGACGTTTATGAAGAGATGGTGCGGTTTGCTTCTGCCGGCGATTTCGCCGATGAACTGATCGTCGCGCGCGCAGAATATGTCGCACGCACGGGCGACATGTTCGAGACCGATAGCAACTTTGAGTCTCGAATTGCCGCGTTCCTGGAATGGTATATCTTCGACCGCCCAATCAGGGGCAAGAATCACACACCAGCGAAGCTTTACATCGATTCGGTGCGGGATGGGTTGACCACACCGGACGTCAATCGCCTGCGCGGGTTGACCCGCACCATCCTATCGCTGTTCCAGTTCAAGAAGGTCAAAGGCGACATTGTCCGAGTGGTTGATCTGCTCTCCGGCGAAAAGTTCGAGGTGGTCGAACGGCGCAAGCTGGCCGGCGTCGACCCCGGCGATATCCTCGAGGCTCGACTCGTCCCCATCGACGACAAGCACTACTTTGCCGAGGCCTTCACCTGTCATCCACGAGAGTCCCACAAGGCTATTCTCAAGGCAGCCAAGGTATTCCGCGAAAATGGCAAAGAGGAGGGGAGAGGCGACCTGGTGCATCGGGTTGCCTACCTCAGCAATCGTTGCGAGCGTTACAAGCACGTGAGCCCCAAGCAGATCTTCAACGATCTCAACGTCTGAGGCTAGAATCGGTTGCCGTTGGGCGTTTCTGCAGGAAATGGATCCCTATTTGCTGTTTCCTAAGCGGACTGTCGGCAAGACAGCAATGACTTCGAGAAAAACAAACACTGCTACCTTCTGAATTCCATTACGTTTGCAGAAGTGCCGACGCGCGGGTGTTTGCCGCAGAACTCCGGACCATTTGATTTCCATTGGGTTTGCTCCGCGAGTCAGACCATCCTCTTGGCATGCGCGACTTTTTTGACGGCAAGCAAGAGGAGCTCTAGGCTTCGATTCAAGCAGACAACGCGTGCGTGCGCGACGTCCTTTTTGGTACGTTCGGAGGAAACGATGAATTCGATCAACGAGACTTCTTTGGAGCCGATTCGACGTGAAGAACGAGCGAATCTCGATCTGTACGTCAACAAGATCATTGGTGACGAACCACACCTGGCACGGGTGCGGGACATCTCCGTCTCCGGTGTCTACCTCTATAAGCTGCTCGAGCCGAGTATGCAGAGCGAACGTATTGGCCTCGAGCTCAAGCTACCCACCTGCGACGACGTGATCTGGGCTGTTGGTGAGGTGGTGCGCGAAGAGAACGCCAAACTCACTGACGGTGTCGCTGTTCGCTTCGTGCGCATCGCCGAGAGCGACCGCCAGCGGATCCGCGAATACGTGGAGGCCCGCCACACAGAGAGAGGACCCGCCGCACAGAGAGCTCACGGGTAGAGACCAACTCGTGGGATTTCCGGGCGGGCGGAGCAAGCGCTGGCCATTCAAAACGCACCGCGCTATGGTGCGCGACCATGCGTTCACGATTGCTCTTGTCCCTCGCGGTTTCTTTGACGTCCAACGTCTTCTTCTCGGCCATTGTGTTGGCCGAGGATGGGGACGGCCTTTCGAATCAGCAAGAAGCGGCAATCGCGCAAGAGGCCATCTCTGAGCTCGACCTCCAGGCGATTGTCACCGACGATCCAGCCAACGTCGACCGTTTGTGGGCCCTGATAAAACGGTTGGCCCAAAAGAGGGCGTACTGCCGCGCCACCGAACACCTCGAGACCATCAAAGAACTCTCCGGCCTAGTCACTGACAACCGCGCTTTTGCGGCCCAAGCAATCTTCATGTGCGCCCAATCACGATTTCGCCAGGGAGAAATGCAGGAAAGCGCCGCCATGCTCCAACGGGCCATCGCGATTGTTCCTGACCGACCTGAGTATCGCGACCTGCAATTCAAGTTGGCTCTTGTCCGCAGCAAAGAAGCCATCAAGCAAGAAGACCTGGCCACCGTGGAACAGGGACTCACAGAAGCGATGGACCTCGGCAAGGCGCTCGGCCCAGGTGGCGGTGACCGCCTGGCTGAGTGGGCAATACCTTTGATCCATGAGGCCGCCAATGACGTCGCTGGCTGGAGTCAACGACTCCTCGACGCCAAAGACCTGGAAAAGGCAGATGCGGTTTCCCAGGTTGCCTTGCGGTTCCATCCCCACAACCGAATCGCCAACGGCGTGGGACGCGATCTTTTGATGATGAGAATATTGCCCATTGTTCTTGCAGGCATAGGTCTCTTTGTTGCCGCAGCCATCGCATGGGCGTGGGTCCGCAAGCAACGGGTGAAGAAGGCGGCTCTCTCAGAAACGGAGATATCCACTTAGGAGGCCCGGGCCAAACATGGCCAAACATGGCCAAACATGGCCAAACATGGCCACCTAATTGAAGGGGCCCAATTCTTTGAACCAAATTGAGCAGTTCGAATGGGGATTCCCACATAGATATTTCCCGTCCACCCAGCCAGTCTTCTGCGGTTTCTCATGCAGCAGAAGTTGAACACGCTTGCCAGCACAGCTCTGCAGGGGAACGCTGTATTGCTCACTGAGCCGGTAGCCATGAGATCTACTCTGTGCTGATTGAAAGACAGGAATCCCGTTATTTTCTATATTCGTTCCGAGCAAAGGAGCATAAACCCATCCCTTGGTCGGGCCTTTGTAGGGTATGGGCTTGAGATTCTCATCCATGGAATCAAAGCAATCTTCACTGTCTTTGTCGGCCTCTACGTACAACCACATGCCCGAAGACTTTGTTACTACGACCGTGCACTCAAATCCCAATTGCCCAAGAATTCGACCCTTTGCATTCGGCGCATCGCGGAAATTTAGCCCCATGCTATCTTTGTCGATGACGAACGCATCGAATTTGTCGCATGTATCAACCTTGCTGTTCGCTGCGACAAATGCAGAGGCCGCAAGAGAACAAAGCGTCGCAGGATTCATAAAACTCTCCTAGGGTTGGACATCACTCCTTGGGTTGGACAACTCGGGCCATATCTGAAAATGTCTGATAATATATATTATGTAAACTATAGGCCCATCATTTCTACGTAGACTGCGGCCTATCGGACAAACAGTCCTCATCGAATCCATCTCTTCCCTTCTTCGAGGTGTTCCACGTATTTCGAACTGTCGGGCAATTCGTGCTAGAGTTGGGCGTGCACAAAAAATTAGAACAGGTGGAGGTTTTCAGGCGTATGAAGCCTGCACAGCGCCTGGATGCGGCGATGCGTCTGTATTGGACGGCGCGCGAGTTGAAGACTGCGGCAATCGAACAACAATACCCACAGTGGACCGCCAAACAGGTCAGGCAGGCAGTCAATGAGTTCTTCCTTTTCGCCCGCGGGTAATCTCGTC
>MGST01000005.1:0-17934 GCA_001798605.1 Deltaproteobacteria bacterium RIFOXYA12_FULL_58_15
TTGAGGTCGACGAAGTAGAGTCGGAAGAAGAGGAAGAGGAAGAAGAGGAGGAGGAATTCGAAGAGGAACTCCTCGACGGTGACCTCGAGTATGGTTACGAAGAGGACGACGACCTCTAGAGAACGTCACCCTCCGAGGTGAGCCCGAATCTCCCGCGCCCGTGCGAGGATGTCTTGAACAGGAACATCGTTGCCCGGTGACATAGTTTGCCCGAGCAGCAAGTCGAGTGTGCGATCCCGGCCCTGAGCCTCAGCGAGGGCCGCGAGGGCAACACTGATGTGCTTGGGGGCCATAGCGCCGCCATCAGCAGCCATTTCCATGCTCGCCACCACCAAGTTCAGTGCCGCGCGATCGTGCACCACCAGACACTCCCGCTGATTGATAACCTCAAGCGCCTCGAGGAATCTGGCGAGGTTCTGAATGTTGTGGCGAGCGGGCTCTGCCCGAAGGGGTGAATAGAGTTCGAGGATTTCCGCGAGCGTGTTGCGCTGCATGAGGAATGTTCTTTTGTCGGTGGCTCGCATCCAAGTGAACCCTGGCCCGAACACAAAGCCCTCGACGAGCCGGTGGGCCTCACCCAGCACTTCATTCCATCGGCCGGGAGGCAAAGCGTGCAGCCGTCTTTCGACAACCAGAATGCCGTCGCGCAACTCGAACAGGCGAGCGCGTAGTTCGCGCGACGTCATCAACTCGACATTGTCTTCGCCGTCGTCGACCTCTCCTGAAGCAGCGGGAAGACTGGAATAGACACCACCAAGCACTGCGCCCACAGCGCTACGCACGTGTCCGAGATGGTCTTGCAGGAAACCCACGAGTTCCCATCCGTCGGTAAGACGCAACACGTGTCCCAGGCGCTTGCGGAAACCGTCGACCTCACCCGCCAACACAAAGGCCATTGCCCACGCCGTCTCAGCAATTCGCTTGACCAGACCCTCGAGTGCCACGCCCGGCGGCTCGACCTGATTTGTCGAATCGTCACAGCTCAAATTGATCGCAATCGCATCATCAGAGAGCGGACCGAATGCACCCGGGGTCTCGGAGTCGTGCTGCTTTTCGAACGCCTCCACCAAGGGCTGCATCAGTTGTCTGAGATCTTCGAGTTGTAGCCACATGGCAGCGACGCGCTCTTCCGTTTCTGCCCACAACTCACTGGGGGACTTCTCGGAGACGGCACGCTCAATGGCGCTGAAATCGATCTCATTGAGTCTGATCAGGCACTCAAAGGCGGCGTGAGCGATTGCCTCCCCCCAACGCTGGGCAAGCTCATCCCCAGCGGCACGAATTCGCCGCATCAGCCTTTCTGGATCAATTGTTACGCTGGTCGTCATCGACTAAGAAGAACCTACCCCATTTGCGGGTGCAAAACTGACATTGATCATTAGAATACACGCTGTTGTCGATTTCCCGCCAGAATTTGGACGTTCACGGCGGTTTAAAATGTGGGCGCCACTGCGCCAGCACCCGGCTCGGCCCAACAGGCATGGATCGACCACCGGTTTGGGTTTATCCCGCCAGTTGAGCTAGAAAGGACTGACAATGACCGTCACCACTTCAGACCCGATCGAAACGGCTCTGCGCAGCGCCCTGCGAGAAATGGGATCGGTTCTCGTTGCTCTCTCGGGCGGCGTCGACTCGTCCGTTGTCGCAGCCGTTGCCGCACAGGAGCTCGGCACCCACGCCGCCGCGGCAACCGGCGTATCCGCGAGCCTCCGGTCAGAGGAGTTCGCGAGCATCCGCCGGTTCTGCGCCGACAATGGCCTTGTCCATCTCACCGTCACAACCGACGAGCTGTCGGTCCCAGGATATGTCGAGAACTCTCCTGAGCGTTGCTATTTCTGCAAGAATGAATTGTTTGGCCGCTTGGCAAAGCTCGCCGTCGAAAACGGCAATGCCTATGTTGTCGATGGCACCACCGCCGAAGATCTTCACGGCCATCGCCCCGGCAAGCGAGCAGCAGATGAAAACAGGGTACGCTCCCCACTGGTGGATGTTGGTGCCACAAAGAACGACGTGCGCGCCATTGCCCGGCGGCTCAATTTGGCAGTGGCCGAGCGTCCTGCCTCCCCGTGTCTGAGCTCGCGCATCGCCTATGGAGTCAACGTCACCGTCGAGCGACTAACCCGCGTGGGCCGCGCCGAGGCCGTATTGCGAGCCTTAGGCTTCTCGGATTTGCGTGTGCGCCTGCATGACAACATCGCCCGCATCGAAGTGCCCAAGACTGAATTGGCCAAGGCCGTTGCCAATGCGGCGCAAATTCACGCCGATCTCAAAGATCTCGGATTCATCTATGTCACCCTCGACCTCGGAGGACTAAGATCCGGTAGCCTGCTCGAGGTGTTACCAACCCAGCCCACAGGATCATCACCGCTAACCACCACGAGCTCCACATGACTCCCGAAAGGCTGCGCGATCTACTTGCCGCGGTTGCAAGTGGCCACACTTCACCCGATTCCGCTCTGAAAGAACTGCGCCATCTGCCATTCGAAGATCTCGGTTTCGCTCGGGTCGACCATCATCGGACACTGCGTCAGGGCGTCGCGGAGGTGATCTACGGCGAAGGCAAGACTCCTGAGCAGGTGGCGGGCATCGCCAAGTCACTGCTGCACCACGGTGCCAATGTATTGGTGACCAGAACCAACCAAGCGGCCGCAGTTGCCGTTGCCCAGATTGCCCAAGACGCAGAATTCAATCCAACGGCCAAAACGATCACAGTGGTCCGCAACCAACCCGAGATCCTCGGCGCAGTCGCGGTTGTCTGTGCCGGCACCAGTGATTTGCCGGTCGTCGAGGAGGCCTCCATCACCGCCACCATGTTGGGGGCCGAAGTCCATCGCGTCACCGACGTGGGCGTCGCGGGCTTGCACAGATTGCTCGACGCAAAGAAGGTCCTCGATGAAGTTGACGTGGCTATCGTCGTCGCGGGCATGGAGGGTGCCCTTCCCTCCGTGGTGGGCGGCATGATCGCCACGCCAGTGATCGCTGTCCCGACCTCCGTTGGCTATGGCGCGAGTTTTGGTGGCATCGCCGCCCTACTCGGCATGTTGAGTTCCTGCGCATCTGGCGTCACAGTCGTCAACATCGACAACGGTTTTGGTGCCGCCGCCGCCGCCCATCGCATCCTTAGATTCCAAGCAAGACGGAAAACGTGACCACATAGTGTCACGCTCTCGTGCCAATGGCCGATGGATAGGCTACGGGCAGGTTCCGTCGATCTCGATGTCGGAAGGAGTGCGAGCGATAATCACCCACACAGGGCGCGCTGCGAGTACTTGGCGCAGATTACCTATCGCGCGCGCCGTCCTTCTTACGCAATAACCATAGTGGGGCATCGAACTCTGCGTCTGGCATTTCATGGATTTGGCACAAGCTCGACACTTCCCGTCGGGGCAAACCTTGGGATCGTCAGGATCCAGTTTGGGGCACTGCGGATCCTTCGGGCAATCTTCATCCGTGCTGCAAGCCAGGACGCCACTGTTTTGACTGCGTTGCCAATCGGCAAAGGCGAGCGGGTCGAACTCAGGTTTTGCATCCCGTGAGATGAAAGCAATCTTGACCGGCGGGCTGTCGCCACGCTCGTAGCGACCGTAGACGTCACCGACCCACTGGCCAAAGATGAGATAGGACGACTCCTCAATACAACGCGGGTCGTCGTAGCAGGTGCGCTCACAGCAATATTCAGCAGGGTTGTCGGGGATGTAACCCATCAAACCGCAGGCGGCCATTTCCTCTTCGGTGAAGGGGAAACAGAACGGCCGAACGCTCGCCTCGTCGCAGGCTGGATACGCAGGCGCGACGTCCATGCCCTCCTCGCAGCGCAGGGGAAGGGGCGCTTCTGTCGATTGCATCGAGCAACCGTTGCGTTCCATGTCGCCGTTTTGGTTGACGTCGCACTGAGTCAGGGTGCTTGCTGGCGCAATGTTATTCATGCACACCAGCGCACCCTCCAGTTTCTCGAGGAAGACGTTCTTGGTGTCGTTGCGACCGAAGGTCTTAATCGAGGCCAAATACTCATCGGCGGTGATGTGGACTGGTGTCGGGATGAGGTCGCGACCGCGGCGCACGCCATCCCTCACCCACACCGGGCTACCAATCTGGGTGGTGCCCGCAAACTCGACGGGGCTGCCCCGCAGGGACAGCACGACGTCACCGACCTCGAGGTCTTTCGGATAATTGAAGTTGAAAGCGTAGATGTGGTTGAAACCGCGGGCACGACCCACAGGATTTATATCCGAGAGATAAAAACCTTCGTTTCCCACAGCCGTGACCACCAGTGGGCCGCGATCGCAGGCAATCGACTCGAGATCACACGACTCTTGCCCCGAGTAGGCATCACACTCGGCGCGGCTGCAACCGACGATCTCGATGAAGTTACCCATGGCCGGCGGCGGTGCATTGATGTTAGTGCCATGCGAGTAGCCAACATAGGTGGCCTCGCCCACTTCGTTGACCCCAAGGCCGTATCGGGGATCACCGCTGATGGCACAGACATTGGTGGGTCGTGGGGTCAACGGACTCGTGGAATTGTCGATGGTATCGTTGAGTTGGGTCACCGTTGGCCGGTCAAACCAAATGACCGGGCTCACGCCGGTAGAGTAACTCCCCAAAGCGGTGTTGGTGCCACAGTCTTCGATCCAAACCCGTGTCTCACCGAAGGCGTGCACAATCTCCATCTCGACCTCACCCACACCGTCGGTAAACTCAACCAGACTGCCCGCTGGACCGATGTTGCGCGCGCGCCCGGGACGGACATCGACCAGCGCTGCGCCGGTGTAGCCGTACATGATGTTCGCCATGTGGTCGAGAGCGGTCGCTCGCACCCGCACGGTTACCGGCGTTGCCTCCTCGGGAAACGGCCGCGGACACTCAGCACTCCCCTCTGAGGGCACTCCCTCACAACCAGGCACCGCAGGTGGCACAGGCTCCACAGAGAGGATCTCGACGGAGTAGCTACCAACCCCAGGTGGCACTCCAAATTTTTCCACCACGCAGGAGAGCATTATCGAGACGGCACCCAGGACAAGCGCAAATGCCCTCGCGCGAGATCCAAACCTCTGTTCACTGTTCATTGTTGTATTTCCGTCTCATTTTCGTCGTCAAGCTGGTCGAGATCTTCGGCGGTCTTGAGTTTGATGTGCCCGTCGCTCTCCGCAGCGACACAAGGCGAATCGGCATAGGGACCTTTGTAGGTCTGCGCGCCACATCCACCAGCTTCCCGGGCAGTGCGGGGGTCGACCTCCAGCGGACGGGGACACGGACAGGGCTCGTTGTCCCCAGGTGCCAAACAAACCCGCGGCAATCGCTCGATCTGACCACGGCTGCAAGCTGCAAGGTAGAGATCACAGTCGACGACATCGGTACAAGTGGCCTGGGAGAAATCATTGTCTCCCAAGCAATACTGCGGGCCGGCGATGTCATGGATGGCACAACTGGGCAGAAGACCCAAGTAGTCAATGAGAGCACTTCGCATCGGCACACCGGTGTCGAGTTTGGTGGTGTTGCGTTTGAGAACCTTGAACCCAGAACCTCCGTTGGCAATGTAGTCGTTGGTAGCGACCTTGTAGGTAGCTGTCAGGTTGAGAGGCTCGCCGTTGATGGAGATCTCCTCCCCTGGGTGTTTCCAGTTGTCGGGGTCGCGATTGTTTTGCAGGACCTGGGCGCAATTCATGGTGAACGCCAAGCCCGAGCTCTGTGCCTGTGCCTGACAACCACGGGACGCGGCGCGCTCGGTGGCATAGTCGACGAGATCCTGCACCTCTCGGCCCGAGAGATACATGATCGTGAGGGTGTTCTCGAAGGGAAATACATTGAACATATCCTCGAGAGTGATCGGCCCGCGGTAGAAGTTGTCACGGATGCCGAGGGTGTTGGTGAACCCAATCTCTGCCTCGACCTGCCGCCGCAACCGCATCGAGTCGGTAACCAAGTTACCCAAACCGGAGTCGCCGCTGCCTCCTTGGCTTCGCCGCATGATGGTTCGAGGCGCATACGCAACAATCCGGCGCAGATCGACATCTTGGTTGACATCGAGAAGGTACGGAACAAGCATTCGGCTGATGTCGATGTCCTCATAGCGTGCCAGGCGGCCATCGACGGGAAAGACCTGATATTTGTGCGCGACCAGCTTCTTTCCACCAAACTCTTCATCATCACGCACAACCACGTCGAGGCGACCGAGATACTTAGAGAACGCACCGGAGTGGACAATGGGCACCTCTCGGCCGTCGACATCCCGCACCAACTTGGGCGGGTTGAGCACCACATGCAGATGGCCTCCCATGACAATATCAATGCCGCGCACACCGGGAATCCACACGTCAACGCGACCGTCACCCAGGTCTTCGATAATCTTCCAGTTCGGATGCACCCGATCCGACCAAACGGTTTTTTCGTAACCGCGGACGAGTTCCTCGTCTTCGGTGAGGCCGAGATGGCTGAGCACGACGATCAAGTCGACAGAGCTATGCAGCAGGTTGACGTAGCTACGGACAATCTCATTCTGTTCAGAGGGCGTGATCTGCAGGGAGTTGCCGCCTTCGCCAATCGAGCTCAGCGACCCGAGGTTGGCCATGCCGATCACCGCCACCTTGATGCCATCGAGATTGTAGAGGGAGAAGGGCTGGGCGAGCTCACCGAGCTCGTGGTGGTTAACGTTCTCGGGATCAGAGAAGATGTAGTTCGCCGCAAGGTTGTCCCAGCTCGACCACGCACGCAATTGCTCAACATAATTGTTCACGCCGGCGTCAAACTCGTGATTGCCAACCACGACCGCGTCGACTTGCATCAACCCTAGGGTGCGCAGCTCTGGCGCCCCGCGTGCGACATTGAAAATCGGTGCCCCTTGAAAGCAATCTCCCGAGTCAACGTGCAGAACACGACCCGAGCGTGCGCGCTCACGTTTCAACAAGTATCCGAGTCGCGCAGCGCCACCATACGGTGCATTGCCTGCGTCTATTCCGAGATTGCGATCGGTCGCCGTCGGTGCCAACTCAAATGGGAACAGACGTGAGTGAATATCCGATGTGTGTAGAATGGTGATCCGAGTGTCGACCCCCTCGGTCACCGATGCCGCCCCCTCCCACAAACAGGAAGTAAGGGTTACCAAACAAATGCAAAACAGCCTTTTCATGGCCGCATGTCATAGCAGACCCGCGGGCGCACGGATACCCAGGGTCTGGCAAAACTGGCAAAAGCGAATGGCTGCGCGTCGCCGTCCCAACCAACTATCCGAACTGAGCCATGGCAAACATGGCAGTAACCTTGTCGTTGGTCGCCCGCAGTCTTTGCGACAGCTTCTTGACAAAGCACCACAACAACGCCAGGGCGAGATCCCGATCGGTATTCAGGAGCGTGTGGAAGTCGTCGATGGCAATTGCATGCAATATACAATCTTCGTGAGCAAGCGCTCTCGCGGCCCGCGGGAGCTCCGGGTCGAGCAGTTCTAGTTCGCCAAAATAGTTTCCCTTTTCGATGATCGCCAAGGCCTCCTCGCCGATCCCTGGAACGATCTTGGAGATGCGAACCCGGCCCTTTGCGATGATGTAAAAGAACTCCGGCTTGTCCCCTTCATCAAAGAGCACAGTGTTTCGCTTGGCCTGTTGCTCCACAACAATCGAGGCGATGTGAGCGAGGTGCACTGGATCGAGGTTCTTAAATAAATCTATGTCCCGAAGTCCTTGCAAATCCATCGGCTCACCCTAGCACGAACCCACCCGACCCTCAAAAACCCGAGAGGCCGGCTACCGGAGGCCTACCGTGGCCCTACCGAGGACCTACCGGGGGCGACGCCTGTTGCGCGCAGGTGCCCGACGCTCGGCCCTCCGGCTCACGAAGCAGTTTTTCGGTGGGTGCTCGCCGTTCTTCGGCGCCCCAGCAAACCACCGGCGACCGAGGCGCCCGCGCCGCACACAAGCGAGGCAAAAGCGACCCACCAGACGAGAGCCATCACCTTGGTCGACCTGCCGTCGTCTGCCGTTTCGCTAGGAGTCTCTTCTTTCTCCGCATCTCCAGGGACGACGCTGGTCACCGCCCGCGCCTTCAGCACCCGGACGTCGGTCACAAATGCGGGCAAAAGGGACGCTCTCTGAGGCATGCTGTGCGGCTATTCTACGGTGAGCCCTTCACCGAAAATCCTTCACGCCCGAGACGTCAAGCACAAAATGAACAAAATTGAGGCAACGGGACGGCACACGTACTTTTCTTCCTATCCTATGGTGTACCGGAGTCGAACGCGCCATCAAGCGACTCCGGGTGCATAATTCGTCCGGTTTGATGGTTTTCAAACGATGTCTGGGCATGCTATCAGGGCCGAGCAACGAACTTTTTCGCGACCCGTGAGGTACCCAATGAGATTGCTCGCCTTCCTGGCTCTACCCACCGTTTTCGTCATGCTCGCTTCGTGTAGCGATGATGGACTCGGTAATTCTTTCATCCCCGATCCAATAGAAGAATTCATTGGGCCAGCTGCGGTTGTCCAACCCGGTGACAAATTTTGGTACCAGATCAGTCACATTTACCGGCGCACCACCGCAAGCGACAAGGGAGGCATGACTGAAGGAGAAAAGCAGTCGGCATCCTCGATGTGCATCGATGTCACCGATGTCCGAGACACCGAAACAACTCGATACAAAGACGCTGCTGAGACGATCTTCGTCGCCGACGTTCGTGTTACGGGCCGCAACCAGATCGGGGTCTATTACGACGACATGGACGAAGATCCAGACGATCCCGATTTGATCGACAACGTCCTCAATCCCTTATGGCTAAAACGAGCGACGTTTCCCATTACGGAACACGGCTACACATCACCCAGTTCAATGCAATTTCATACGCGCCAGCCCCCAGTTGGGACCGATCAGAGTCTCAGTGAGTTGCCCTTCTTCGACGCTCGGGTGTCCACAGACGGCAGATGGGGAAGTTGGGATTTTTACAACAACGACTGCTTCTTGTACACCACTCAAGAGAGTTGTCCCTCCGAGTGCAAATGGGAGTTCCAATCGTGCGGGAGTTATGACGACAATTTCTTCAATCGGATCTATGCCTATTTTGCAGGAGCTCTGCCGGGACCTTATCCCGAAGACGATCCTTCAGTTCTCAAATTCAAGATGACCTCCATTATCGGTTGTCAGGAACCCTGTGCAGAGGCCACCACCCCGGACGCCTGCCCCGACACCTGCAAATGGACTGGTGGTGCCTGCGTCGATGACATGAGCGCCTGTTTCTCCAAGAGTTGCCAATGGATCGCTGAGGAGTGTCTCAATCTGTACGAGTTTCAGGCGATATGGCGCGACGTCCTACCCACATCTGTGGCACAACGCGCTGAGTGGAGTACAACAGGGGGTGCCGTTTTGCACAAGCTCAAGCTCAAATACACGGGAGACGGTGTCCTATACAGCGCCGAGGAATACATCGTTCCCGACCTCACTCCTGGCAGCCTCCTGCCTAATCCCGTCGATTTCACTGCCTGCGTCGCTGGGGAGGCCTGCATCATTGCACTCGTCGACCTCGACTGGCCTTGGGGGGACGCGTATTGCACCTTCTAACGATTCCTGGGCAGAACGGGATGATGCTCGATGCGTGATCAATCAGACGATGAGCATCTGAGAGACAGCGTCGACGGCCGTGTCGGCAATGACGTCGACGACAGCGTCGGCAATGGCGCCTGCGTTAATGACGACGGCGATAACGCCTACGTTGATGAGACCTACGTTGGTGAGGCCGCCGACGTCAACAACGGTCTCCTTGAGGCGAAGAAGAGTCGAGTTCTCAAGTTTACCATTGGTGGCTTCGCTGCGGTGATGCTCTTGCTCATGGTCGCATCGATCCATCTATCGACACTCGACGTCTCCTTTGGCTCGATGGTGTTTGGCTCCAAGGCCTTGTGGCTGGGTCACTGTGCCGGCTTCAGAGTCGCGGCCTACGACCCCCGCGGCTACGACTTGGTGGGCCCAGTTGCAGCAAGAATGAGCCTGCGCGATGACAGCGGCGTGCTCCTGACGGTCGAGGGGATCGGTGCAACCGTTGCCGAGTTGCGAATCGACGTGCCTGACAGTCTCGTCGGTGAAGCGTTTCTCGATGTCGAGGTTGAGACGCCCCTCGGCGGCGACAGTCTGTTTATTCCCGTTTTCGGCAGCGGCACACCCGCACCACTCAAAGGCAGCATAGCGTCACACCTCGAGGTCTACGCAAGGAACGCCCCGCCCCCCAAAGGCCCCACCCGCGTCGCCCTCTATCCGCGCGGAGGCCAACTGGTAAGTGGTCTCGAGAACATGGTCTCAGCACGATTGGTCCACGAGGGCAAACCGTTGGCGACATCCATCGATACCGATGCCTTTGGCATTCACACCGAGAGCGACCTATCCGGTGTCTTTCATTTTCCCTTCACGCCCATGCCACCGCCAGCGCCGTTGAGCTTCAACATCGGCGGCACTGACGGCATCAGCGATGAACGTAAAATTGAGATCCCCCTCGAGGTGGCGAGTGCCGGGGTGCTTCTCGAGGTTGCTCCGCGGGGTTTTGCAGAGCCCGGAGGCGACCTCAAGATCAACGTTCGCACCCTGCCCTTCGCCGACAACACGGTCCGCCTGGATGTTTGGGCTGGTGGAACGCTCTTGCTTGCTGCTTCGCAGTCCACAGAGGATCGCACCCTCAACATGGACATCGGCCTGCCCGCTGATGTCGATGGTTTCATTCGTATCGAGGCCTCACGCAATCTCGGGGACGAGTCGAGTCGCAGCACCCAGTTGCTGTGGGTGAGCAAAGACCCGCCGGCACAAGCGGCGCAAGAGGCTCTCGATGCCCTCTCCAACCTCGCGGGCACCGATCCCATCATTGACGCGGCGCGAGCAGCCGAGGGTGAAGCCCGCGTGGAGCTCACCCGCATGGCGCTCACTCGCTACGTGCCCGCAACCAGCGGCGCGCCGGTGATCGCCTCCACCCTCAGCAGTCGCACCGCAGCCGTAGACAGCCGCAAGTCGAGCCTGCGCTTCGGCCTGCACTCTCTGTTTGTCCTCACGGTTCTGTTGGGACTCGGTCTCATCGTCGGCTGGGTCATCCGGCACCAGATCAACGTCAAGCGAGGATTTCGCCAGGTCATGGAGGAAGGGATCGCCGCGGGTGAAGACATCGACACCGCCGCGATGCACCGACTCGCCCGCATCAGTCATCTCTATGACCTCGTCCTTGCCCTCGCAGCCGTTGGCCTGATTGCCTACGGTATTCTCATGCTGATGTTGCGCATTCGCTGGGAGTGGTAAACCCCAGGACTTGTGGCATAAGGCTCTCATGGACAAACGAGAAGTTGCACCACTTGCGAATGCCTATCGCCTCCTCAACCCAGGGTGTGTGGTTCTCATTTCAGTGGGCGATGGCACACGGGACAATCTCTTTGCCGTCACTTGGAACATGCCCGCCAAGAAGGAACCAGGCATGTGCGCGTTTCTCTCGAGCAAGGGGCATCACTCCTACCCCTTCATCGTCGACACCCGCGAGTTTGCGATCAACATCGTGGCAGCCGACCTGGCCCCGGCCCTTTATGGTTGCGGCACTGTAAGCGGCCGCGATGAACCGGACAAATGGCAACGTTTTGCTCTCAACCGCGAGGCCGGAACGCAAATTGCGGTGCCGGTGGTGGCCGAGGCTGTTGCCAATCTCGAGTGTCGCGTCAACCAGATGGTCGACCTCGGATCGTCCTCCTTGATCATCGGTGAGATCCTCGCAGCCCGGGCGGACCGTCAACACTTCGACGACAACGGCTGGCGTTTCGACAAGGGTCTACGCCTGCTCCATCACCTGGGCGGCAAACGGTTTTGCGTGAGTGGCGAGGAGTTGACTGTCCGTTGAACCGCCGTGCATGGAAAAACAGAAAGCGCCGAACGGTTGACAAGGAATGTTTCCTTGTTAAAGTAAGGACATGAGCAAAGTCACAACCAAACTCCAGGTCACCATCCCAAGAGCTGTGGCTAAGAGCTACGGCATTGAGCCCGGGGACGAAGTCACCTGGGTGCCTGCCGGCGAGATCATTCGTCTCGTGCCCCACGGCCGCCACGACGGCGGAAGATCAACATTAGATCGGCTCGAGTTGTTCGACCAAACCACAATTCGAATCGCGAATTGTGAGCTCACCCCTGATGCCACCTCAGAGTCTTCGGACCGTGGTTGGACCCGAGAGGAGCTGTACAATCGTGGCAGCCCTCGTTGACACCAATGTGTTGGTCTACCGATTTGATTCTCGTTTTCCTGACAAACAGAAAACCGCAACAACCCTCCTGCGCGAAGGCATCACCAAGAGCAACATTCGCCTTGCTCACCAAACAATCGTTGAGTTTGTTGCTGTCGTTGGCCGCCCGCTAGGAAACCGCCCACCCATTTTGTCTGCGCAAGAAAGCCTCAGAGAGGCAGAAGATCTCCTGAGTCAGTTTGAGGTGCTGTATCCCAACGAAACGATTCTTCGAACGGCCCTGCGCGGCGTGGCTGCATACCAACTTTCCTGGTTTGACGCTCACATGTGGGCTTACGCGGAACATTACGGACTCGATGAGCTACTATCAGAAGATTTCCAACATGGCCGGATGTACGGCACGGTGCGCGCCCGCAATCCATTCCTGAGCAAGCTGCCAACCTAGTTCTCGTAGTCGAGCGTGTCTTCGGAGAGGACAAAGATGTCGTAGACATCACCGATGAGTCGGTCGATGCCCGTAAGACAGATGCGCGGAACGTTGTCGTCCGTGTCAAAGTACCAACCGGCCTCGAGGGCGTTGGGATCACCGCGGGGAAGCAGGCTCGGTCGGATACCCGCCTCGACCTCAGCCTTGGATGAACGTTTCACGACGATCAGCTCAGGATTGGGTGGCAGTCCTGCTGGCGCGACACCGTCGAGCTCAAAACAAGCCAACGTGGCGATCTGCCCGAACTTGGCCATGGCATCACCGAAACCCAAACCCGCCTCGGCGCGACAAATGGATTCAAAGGTGCGTCGTCGAAAAGCGTTGGTGAAGCTCAGATAACGGCCACCCGCCAGGGCATCACAGTACGGGGGATTGGTGGGTTTTGGATAGTCACAGATGCCCAGATCGTCTTGGGTGAACGCACACCAGCCATTGCAGGTGGCGGCGGCGACTGGATCGGCATTCACATCGCCCCAGTTGTGGTCAAGGCAAGAGCAATCATTGGTTGGCTCACCATCCACAGAAGCACAGTCGGTGGCCGCACCAATGCGGTGCTCGCCGACCTGGGTGACCCCGCCAATGAACCCTACCGCCACCCGTGATGCCGAGCCGCCCTTACGTTGCAACATGAGCCGCGCAGTGCGCGCAGGCGGTAACAACAGGGGCGCAACGTCCTCTTGATAACACAGGGAGCCCTCGGGTTGCGAAAACCAATCGGGCGGAGCAATCCAACCGGTGCCACAGCCGGTCTCAAACACACAGTGGTTCTGCCAAATGGCCTTGGGCATAGAGCAGTCCTCCTCGTCGGAGACCATCATCACCGCCAACAGGGCTTCCTCACGCAACCAAGATGTGGAACCCACGCATTGGGCCCCCCTGCACGTAAGGCCTGCGTCGCAGACTCCGCCCACAGAGCATGTGCATCCCTTGCTGCCCACGCGGCACCCAACGGCGACATCACTGTGTACCCTGAAAGTGTTGGAACCATCGGGCACGCCAATGAGGTTGACCGTCGGCTCGAGGGCGGTTTCGTCGTTGGGATCCTCGGGATCAATCCCAACGGCCAAAGCGGCGCTCTTGAGACCCTGCTCCCAACCCTGACCGCCAATGCCCAGGCCTGCGACGTTTGCACGGAAGTAAGCCTCGACCAACTTCGGTGCGATGTGGGCCACACAATCCTGGAAGCACGCTTCGTCTTCGGAGCACGCAAGATCGCAGCCATCGGCGTCGGTGCACTCCGGCGCGGTAACCATCGGCGTGGTACAGGCGCACGCCTGGCAAGCCTCGAGACGGATGGTCTCGCGGTCGATGACCCATCGCGCGCCCTCCTCGCCCTTAAAGCCAGGAAAATCTTCGAAATCATATTCCAGGGGATCGGCGGGATGAGTGAACACCCCCGTGGGCAATGCCCGCGCGAGTATGACCTTGAGGTTGGGATCAATGACATCGAGATCGTCGAAAAGCGTATTGTTCACATTGTTGATATCGAAGATCTCCGGGTCGTAGGCGGCTACCAATCGTCCCAAGGCTCCGTCATGTGGCCGCCGCAGCTCCACCTCGGGCCGGGCGCAATCGCCCCGAGCACCAAAGTTGCTGCCGTTGATGAACTCGCTCGTGGCCCCGGTGCAATCGGCATCGTAGCCAACGGTATCGGTAGAGGTGATGCCGATGCGGTAGCGGGTGTCCTGCGGTGCCAAAGCGATAAGCAACACATCAATGGAATCAGCGAGGGCCGTCTGCTCCTCTGCCATACTGATGGAGTTATCGATGACGAAGAGAATGTCGGCTTTCGATGGTTGCTCGACCTCGAAGCGCAAGTGTGAACCCTGACGGTCGGCGTCGGGCTGGTACGCGAACTCATAGCTCTGGCAATTGGCCAAGAGCAACAATCCGAACAGAGCCAACAATGGTCGTTGCATGCGAGATACCCTAACAGAAGAGGTCATGGCAGGTCACTCTTTGGTGACCATGACGATCTCGAACCTGTCTCCAATTTCCTTAACTAAGTTGTTCTCGAGACAAATCTTACTTGAGCCGATCCGCCAACTCCAACCGGGTTCTTCGCTCCCCACACATGCGCCCTCTCCTCCAGCGGCGGTCGCGTCCCACAGGCAATCCGCAGCCTGGCAGGGATGGAGCTCGGTGTAATCACCACAGTCGAGACCGATGTGCCGCACGGTTTCGTCGTTGAGGCTCACGTGCAAATTACGCACATCATCGGCCGTATTGCCAGGCGACTGGCCGAGATCAAAACAGTTGGTCAACACCACGGTGTTGACGATGTTGAACATGGTGGTGTCGTAGCTGCTCTTGCAGATGCTATCAATCAGAGTATCGCGGGACTCACCCGCCGCCGCTCGACGGGACGCCAGGGCCTCAAGGAAATCGACGTAGCGACCGCCCGGCATGGCCTCGCAGCCGAAAAGCGGTATGGGTTCCGTCGCGACCTGCGGGGAAGGAACAGCGCCCTGGCCAATCGATTCCGTAAGCTCGCAAAAGACGTTTTCGCCAGGCGCCGTTGCGAGGCACCCGCAACTGGTGGGGGAACCATAACCCGCATTGACACATGCGGCGCTCTTGAAACCAAGGGGCGCCGCTTGCGCTGCCACGGAGGAAAGAATGCCAGCCGCGCGAACGCGGGAGATGTCTCCGCCCTTGAGGGCCGTGAAGGCGTCGAGAAAGGTATCGATGTCGCTATTGAGATCTTCGCCGTCGGGGTTTGGGGGATCCACTTGGCGGGCAAACGGTCCACATCGGAAGTAGCCGCCAGCATCAGCATCCGACCAGTCCGAAAGACCGTCGAAGTCTGCGTCGAAGTCGGCGCCCCTGCCCCAGCGGGAATAACACTCTGCGGAGGAACACAAACGCTGCGCTTGCTCGAGGGGGTCAGAGGATGTGACGGGTTTCTCGTAGATGGTTCGATCGGTGAAAGAGCAGTCATCCTCGTCAGAGATAAAGATGATCACCAAATCTGCATTTTCACGAATGAAGCCGCGGTTGAGATCGGCCACACCGCTGTCGCGGGGGTCACAACCCTGCCCCACCGAGCACCGGACTGCCCGCAATGCGGCCTCGAGCCCAGCCTCATAACTCGATCCATTGGTGCCAACCCCCGCAATGACCTCCTGCAAATCGAGCAGCCAATCGGTTCGCTCCTCAGGTGTTGGTCGCCTGAAGATTCGACGGCCCGATCCACGGGTGGTGGCGCGCAACCGCCCGCCATCACAATTGGTGGAATCGATGATCGTATCGCCGTCGCTGTCGGTGTCTGCACATTGGGTAACGCCTTTGCGACAGCACTCCGAGGAGCTCAACCCCCCTCCCGAACAGTCTCGCTGCGGTACCCGACACTCGACATCGGTAGTAACAACGCCTATTTGGAACTCATTGTCACTCTTGGAGAGTTCCTCAACAAAGGCGTTGACGTTACTCTGCAAGGCCTCGATCTCTTCGCCCATCGTGCCGGAGTTGTCGAGCACAAGAAGAATGTCAGCAGGGATGATCGTCGCCACCACCTCGTTGATCTTTTTCGCTTGTACCCTTTTCGCGAGCCGCGCCTCAAAGGGGTAGTCCTGACAACTGCCTGCAATAATCGTCATGGCAAGCAGAACGCCAAAAACGGGCAAGCGCCTGATTGTTCGCTTTGACAGTAGCCACATAGCGGCGAGTCTAGCTTGACCTGTGCCCGCGGGCAAACCATGCTTGCGCCATCGTGAGCGGCGAAACAACATTTCTGGGAATCGAGGTCGGTCCATTCAAATTGGCCTTGCCGGCTGAGCGGGTCGTGGGCGTCCTGACCGAGGTTCCCGTGGCCGGGACGGCGCTGTTTCGCGGTGAGAACTTGCCCTTTGTGGACTTGTCACAATCCTTCTGCAACACAGACCGGCAGGTCGCTCCGTACGCTGTGGTCTTTGAGGCCAATGCCCCCTCCGAAAGCGTCCACCGCGCGATCGTCGGCGTCGATGCAGTTGACCATTTGCGGCCCGGGGATTCCCCGGCGTGGTTGACAATGCCGCGGTTCGGTTTGCACCGCCCTGATCTATTCGAGGCCGCCCTGCGCAACAATGACGGCCTTCTCTTGATTCTCCGGCCGAGCGAATTGGCGAAGCTGGTGATCGAATGATGGTGGTGGCACCCACATCAACTTACTCCGCTGACGGTGTACTAAGTTTGACCGGCCTGATAGTGCAGGCTATATGTTGAGCATGCGGGAATTTGGCGAGGTAGCCGATTCACCGACTCCGGTCATGACTTTCCAGGTTGCAGGGAGTTGGCTCGGAGTGCCTGTGGAAAAAATGGATCGGATCACCTCAACAGAGCGTCTATGGCCAGTCCCGCTCGCATTGCCGCACCACCTTGGTTTGATGCATGACAATGGTGAGCTACTGCCGGTGCTGACTCTCGCGACTCGACTCGATATGCACACGCACTCTGATCTCGTTGCCGTCGTCCATGTGCGTGGCGACTCGGTGGGTATCGCTATCGATGCCGCGGGTCGCGTTTACGACGACTACCGTGTTCACCCTGGGGGTTCAGAGGCTCCTCTGGGTCTGGCGATTCCAGAGCCCAAGTGGACCCGAACCCCCAATACAGAGTTTTGGCTGTTTGACCCTGACCGCCTTTGGCAAAATCCGGGCGGCAATGCTGTGCCTCCCACCCCAACCGTCTGAGGATCGCCGATGCCGTATCAACTCCTCGTCGCCGATGACAGTGTCACTATTCAGAAGGTGGTTGAAATCACCTTCAGAGCTGAAGATTTCAGCGTGGTCGCTGTCAGCACGTCGCAAGATGCAATAGCCAAAGTGAAACAGATCAAGCCCGACGTGGCCTTGGTCGATGTAACCCTGCCCGGCATGGATGGCTACACAGTTTGTCAGAGCCTCAAGCAGGATCCCGACACATCGGGCATTCCTGTCGTGCTTCTTGGTGCCAACTCCGAGGCTTTCGACGAAGGTCGCGCCCAGGCCGCGGGTGCCGACGCCCACGTCCTCAAGCCTTTTGAGACCCAGTTGCTCATTGATCGGGTGAAGACCCTGGTGGGAGCGCCAGCAGACACTGCGGCGGCCATGCCGCCGCGTTTCGGCACCCCAGGTGCGCCAATGACGGCACCGGTAGCTGCAGCCGCACCAGCCGCACCACGTGTGGTGGCAGCACCGACGGCGCCACCCATGGCCGCACCAACAGCGCCACTCATGGCAGCAACGCCAGGAGCACCCCCCAGAGCAGAACCCCCCAGAGCAGCACCACCCATGGCAGCACCGGCAGCACCTCC
>MGST01000005.1:17987-22384 GCA_001798605.1 Deltaproteobacteria bacterium RIFOXYA12_FULL_58_15
CAGCACCGATAGCGCAACACATGGCAGCGCCGACAGCGGTACGGGCAGCGCCGCCAGTGGCCACCATGGCGGCACCAACAACAACGGCAGCGCCAACAGCACCGGTGGCACCCCCCAGAGCAGCACCGCCCAGAACAGCACCCATTGCGACCGAATGGGCACCAACACCGCATGTGCCCACCGCAGCAACACCCGTGGCCACACTTGCGCCTGCACCGGCAGCACCGCCGCCAGCAGCAGCAGTGGCGACCCCGCCACCCGCCGCAGCAACACCCTTGACCACACGCGCACCCGCACCGGCAGCGCCTACACCGGCAGCACCGGCAGCGGCGGCACCTGCACCGGCGGCAATGATACCGCCGCAGCGCCCGACTGGCCCCATTCCATCTGTGGGCGGCATTCCCGTACCGCCACCGTCAGCACAACCGGCGGATCCATTTGGTCTGGGGACCGCAGCCGCCCACGTCCCGGCCGCTGCCGCTGCCCCAGCAACCCCTGCCGCCTACGCGCCAGTTGCTGCACCACCAGGCCTGACTGCCACACTAGCTATGCCGAAGTCCGCGGCAGCTCCAGTGCCTGCGTTCCAACCTAAACCAGAGCCCACTGCCGCTCCTGGCACGGCGGCGTCTGCATTCGGAATCGCGGCCACTGGCGGCGAAAGGGCGGCGGTTGAACAGATGGCTCGCGAGATCATCGAAAAGATCGCGTGGGAAGTGGTACCCGAGCTGGCCGAGCGCATCATTCGTGAGCACCTTGACAGGCTGCTCAAGAAGTAGGTGCCTCCGGGGCCATCGTGCCCTATTTCCTGAGTGTCGAATCAATATCGGCGAGCAGCGCGTCGATCTCGCTGAGGTCGACCTTTGGCCGGCCGGCCGGTTTTGGCTTCGGCAGTACCGTGGGCTCTGGCTTGAGCGCCCGCTGGGGCTCTGGCGCTGACTCTTGAACAGAATCGACTACCGCAGGTTCGGCCATGACGGCAAGATCAGGTACTGCCCGCTCTGGCACGACAGTGGACATTTGCCCGACTTTGTCCGCAGATGGGCCGAGGTCTTCCTCTATTTCGACGTGAATGCCCTCAAGTTCCTCAGTATTGACGTCGTCCAATTCAACACCACCGACCTCAACCTCGACATCAATCGCGAGATTTTCCTCCGCGGTGGGAGTATCCCATGGCGACCGCAGCTCCAGCAGCTTCGCGGACGACGGCATGGGCTCAGACGACGTCGGCTCGAGAAACGCCAAAGGATCGTCAACGTCAACTGTGGTCTGTTCCTGGGACTGCACCGGCAGCACAGGCGGACCGTTGTCGCAGAGTTCGGTTTCCTCTTGGATGGCGTCGAACTCCGGCAAGGCATCCGAATCAACCCGCGGTTCGTCAATTGCAGTGACGGCGATTGCGTCGCCCTCCCCAAGCAAATCCTCGTCAAAGGGTTCGGCAGCAACCTGTGCGGCAATGGCGTCGGGCTCGAACACCGGCACCGCCACTGGCGGCGGCCAATGAGGATCAGCGCCGACCGGCAGAGAAGCGTCAGTCTCAGCGTCAGCCACATTCCCAGTCGCCGCCTCAGTCGTTGTTACGGATCGCAGTAGCGCGGTTTCGGCAGGCGGTCCGTCAGCGAATGACGGCATGGGCACCACTTCGGGAATGTCATCGTCATAGTAGGGAGCCACCGCAACGATGGCATCGGCACCTGCGCCCCCCTCTATTGCTGGTTCTTCTTCATACCGCTGGGGCTCTGGTTCTGCGTCGAGACTCGACACATCGAAATCTTTGCCAAAGCCGAGATTCTCGGCCACCCCGACAACCAGGTCGTCGTTACCCACCGCTTGCCGCGCGAAAAACATCTCGAGCAGCAAGTTGTCGCAGAGAGTGTTGACCATTCGCGGCACCCCACGGGTGAGCGAAAAAATCCGTTCAAGTGCCCCGGCGTCAAACAACCCCGGCTTGCCACCGGCGAGGCTCAGACGATGCTCGATATACGCAAGCGTGTCGTCACGACCCAGAGGTTTCATGTGGACACGCAAGGCGATCCGCTGCGCAAGCGGCGGGTCGAGGCGCAGATTGCGTTCAATCTCGGGAAGGCCGAAGAAGATGAACGAAATGAGCTTACGCTCGGGCACCTCAAGGTTGAGCAGGCCGCGGAACTCCTCCATCAGCTCGCGGGTCGCAAGCATCTGCGCCTCGTCGATGAGCACCACCGTACGTTTGCCGCTGTCGTGGATCTGAACCAACCGTTGGTAGAGCTGTGATAGAATGGTCAGCTTATCTTCTGCGGGATCGGGCACACCCAATTGGATGGCGATCCGCTTGAGCAGCCAGCTGGCATTGATGCCAGCATGGACAATGACCAACATCGCCGCTTCGTATTCATCGTCGGGCAACGCCTCGAGCATGCGCCTGGCAAGGGTCGTCTTGCCGAGGCCAATGTCACCCACGAGAATCGCCAGGCCCTTCATGGTGCTGGCAGCGTATCGCAGCCGTTCCAACGCCTCGGTATGCTGGCGACTGGCAAAATAGAAACGGCTCAACGGTGCGTTGGAGAACGGCTCCGAATTGAATCCAAAGTACTCGAGGTAGTCCATCTACGAGACAGAGGCTACAGGTACCTGGGGAGTCGAAGCAACAGGACAATCACACTTGTGCTTCACCATCAGAAACCGAGTTGTTGCCGTAACCACTGCAGCTGATTTGCCGCCAAGGGTGCCCGCGCCACCACAACACCTGCGGAGGTGACGTCAACGGCGAACCCTGTCTGCGCGACGGGCGAGAACGCCCACAGAACTACGGCACCATCAGCACGAGTCTCCACAGAGACCGCGGCATGCCCAGGCAGCTCGCGGGACAGGGCCCCACGCAAAGTCACCGACAAACCACCATTCAAACAATCGCCAAGCTTCTGACCATCGGCAGATTCTTTCTTCTGCGCGTCTTCAACGTAGAGCTTGTAACGGTGACAGATGGTCTCATCGTTCTTCGTTCGCCGCAGGCACTCGTTGAATTGGTCAAGGGACTTCTGCGAATCGGTCAGCGTTTTCTTAAGTTTGTCGCGCTCCTTGGCACAACTCGGGGCCGCGGCAGCAAGTGGCGCAGCAGGCGGCGGTGGCGTCACGACAGGAGAAACAACACTGGCAGCAGGCGGCGGCGCGGCGGCGCCGGCAGCAGGCGGTGGTGCGGCGCTGGCAGAAGGAAGCGGCGCAGCAGTGCCACCCGGTGATGCGCTCGCAGTCGGCATCGCAGTCGATGCGGGTGCCGTATCCACATCATCATCACCGATTTCAGCAGCTTTGATCTCCTCCGCAACCTTGAGCACCGCATCTTTGACAAAAATCGGTGCCTTCCAGGTGACGGTAACCATACAGGTGTGCTCGATTGGATCAAATTGCACATCACCACCCGCCCGGATGCGCGCATCATGTTTGGCGAAGCGTTGCAAAAAGACCTCACCGTCGGACACACCCACAGCCTCAGCCACATCGTCGGCAAGACTGCCGTTGTCCTGTGCAAATCTCAAAGCAATCGCCGCCACAGCCCTCTTGTGGGCACCGCCGCAGGCAAGAGTCTTGTTGTGGCCGATGCTAGCTGCACCGGTGTGGTAGACACGCTCACCGCCCTTGTCGATGACCTCCACGTGCGTACCGGGCAACGTGTGACGGCACGCCGAAAGGGCACAAACCGCACAAACCGCACAAACCGCGAGCGTTACATTCTTCGAATACATTGATTTCTCCTGAATCGAAGTAGATTGTAAATTCTTGTCTCGAATGACCTCGATCTCTGCATGGCCAAACTTCATATCATGATAAAGAACGGCCATCATGACTGAACCTCAGGCTCTTGGGACGCGAAGAAAACGAAACGAACCATTAACACTTCGCTTCCAGGACTAGGACGGCCGCGCCAAATGGCGTATTCTCCGTTTCAGGCCTTTGAATGAACACGGGTATGCTACGCCAGTCAACCCGCCACGAAAAAGGCGGAAACATCTCGCAATCCTGTGAGCCTGCGACCAAAGAATCTCTTTGCCTCCCTGTACGTCTGAGGAGAAGAAATATGCACATTCCGCGTCCCATGATTTGTTTGTGTGTAGCCGCCTCCATGCTCAGTTGTGGCGGTACCACCAAGAATCGCAACAAAAAAATAGCCAAGGGCGGTCAACCGCCAGCGTGGGTTACGCAGATCGAGATCGAAGGCGACAAACTTTGCGGTGTGGGCATCGCCGGGGCTGCCTTCGACAAAAACTCGCCATACCCCAAGCAGATGTCAGAGGAGCGAGCTGTGCGCAACTTGGCAGGCGCTCTTGAGACCAATATCCAAGAGGCGATCATCGATCGTGAGGTCAACAGCGGCCACCGCATCGACACCGCCCGGGTGCTCACCATTGACGACGCCTTGTTAG
>MGST01000006.1:0-4611 GCA_001798605.1 Deltaproteobacteria bacterium RIFOXYA12_FULL_58_15
CTAGCCCTCGCACTCACAGCGGTCGTACTCCTCGTGTTGCTGCGGCGACGCTTGGCCGAGCGGGATGCGGTGCTCTTGAGCCTGGCGATGACTCTCGCTACCCCCTTGTGGCCGTTCAGCACGATGACCAACTCCACACCCTTTGTGGCTCTCTGGGCCCTGTGTGCTTACAGCCTCCTCGAGGCACCACGACTCGGGTGCGCATCCTTGACCCGGCACCGTCTGTTCGCAGCCGGCCTCGCCACCACACTGCCCGCGACCTTCGAATACCAGACAGCGATTATCGCCATTCCGCTGGCCCTCTACGCCGCCTGGCAAGTTGGGCCCAAACCACGTCTGGCTTTCTACGGCGTTGGCGTCGCTGCCGCCCTGATCCTGCCCGCGGTACACCACACCGTCGTCTTTGGCGCTCCCTGGAAGGTCGGCTACGCCTCATTGGTCATGCAGGGTTTCGCCCACGACGCTGCCCGCGGCTGGATGGGGTTTGACGGATTTTCCCTGGTGCGCCTCTACGATCTGACTCTCGGCGACATTCGTGGCTTCTTCTTTGCGAGCCCGTTTCTTCTGGCGGCAGTCCCTGGATTGGTGCGCATGCTCAAGGATCCGCAACACCGAGCCGAAGGACTTGCCGTTGGCAGTGCCGCATGGCTGATGCTATGCGCAGTCAGCAGTCTCGCCTACTGGCACTCGGGGTGGGCCATCGTATCGCGATACGCCACTTTGTTCATTCCGTTCTGCGCAGTGCCCGTGGCGTTCATCTACACCGCTCATCGCCGTTGGATCAATCTTGGTATCGCCATCGCATTTGTATTTATGCTCATCGCCATCAGCACCACGCCCACACCACCGCCCCCCGGCAATCGTCCAGCGCAACTCACCGTCTATGGCTGGCTCTACGACAAGCTCATGGCAGACGAGGTTGCCTTTCGCAACGAGCATGTTCTGGTCGAGACGGACCTTGGCGACGGCAAACCGACCTGGGGAACCTCCTTTAACCTCGGCGAAGCCCTCGGCCTAGAAGGTCGGTGGTCCCTGTTACCCTTCGCACTCTTTTTGTCGATTGGGCTCATCGCGCTGTGGTGGACCACACGCCGACCGAGCCCATATGGGTGGTAATCGGCGCGGGGTGGTTTGTCGAAAATGCATACCGTGGGACATAAATCGTGTATGGTCCAACGTCATGGCAAATCGGAAATTCAAAAACGTTATGGCCATGATTGGCAACACGCCAATCGTCCCCATCACCAACCTCAATCCCAATCCCAAAGTAGAGATCTGGGCCAAGCTCGAGGGCTGCAATCCAGGCGGTTCGGTCAAAGATCGCATCGCCCTATCGATGATCGAGGCTGCCGAAAAGGACGGCACTCTCACAACCGGAAAGATCCTGCTCGAAGCTACGAGTGGCAACACGGGTATCGGCCTCGCACTGGTGGCCTCCGTCAAAGGCTACCCGATCGTGCTCACCATGTCCGAGGCTGTGTCGGTCGAGCGACGCAAGATCCTCAGTGCCTTTGCCGCCGAGTTTGTACTGACCCCAGGTGACCGGGGCACCGATGGTGCGATCGAAAAGGCCTATGATTTGGCAGACAGTGAGCCGGAGAAATATTGTCTCATTGATCAATACAACAACGAAGCCAATCCCCTCGCCCACTACAACACCACCGCCCCCGAAATCTGGGAGCAGACCGATGGTCGCATTACCCACTTCGTCGCAGCGATTGGAACCACCGGCACTGTCATGGGTTGCTCCCGGCGTCTGAAGGAGTACAATCCCAAGATCCACGTCACCGCAGTGGAGCCCTATTTGGGGCACAAGATTCAGGGACTCAAGAGCCTCAAGGAAGCCTATGTACCGGGCATCTTCGAAAAGAAACTCGTCGACCAAAAAGTAAATGTCGCCGATGACGATGCCTTCGAAACCTCACGCAGGCTCCCCAAGGCAGAAGGCATGCTCGTTGGCATGTCTGCCGGGGCGTCGGTATTCGCTGCCATCGAGCTCGCCAAGTCACTCGACGAGGGCGTGATTGTCGTCATCCTCCCTGATTTTGGCGAGCGCTACTTGTCCACCGCCCTTTTCTCTGCCTAGCTCCGCACCATGCTCAAGCTCTACAACACCAGCTCGCGACGCAAAGGAATCTTTCGCCCCTACAATGAAGGGCGCGTCGGCATCTATACCTGTGGTCCTACCCTGCACAATTTCGCCCACATCGGTTTGATACGCCGACTCTTGGTCGTCGATGTTCTCAAGAAGGTACTGCGCCACGCCGGCTATCAGGTCCGCCACATCGTCAACCTCACCGACATAGACGACAAGACCATCGCCGAATCTGGACGCCAGGGCGTGTCCCTTGAGGAGCTCACCGGTCGATTTGCCACCGAGTTTTTTGACGACATGGCGTCTCTCCGAATGTCCCCTGCCGACCACTACCCGCGCGCCACAGAACATGTCGCCGATATGGTCGCAATGACGCAGAAGCTCATCGACGCTGGCGTCGCCTACGTGATGCAACGATCGGTTTACTTCGATATCAGCAAACGTCCTGGTTACGGCAAGCTCAGCGGCGTCAACATCTCTAAGATCAGAACCGGTGCCACCGTCGATCTCGACTACTACGAAAAGGACAATCCCCGCGATTTCACCGTCATGCGCCGCTCCGACCTCAAGGAGCTGCGCCGCCGCATCGCCTACAAAACAGATTGGGGCAACGTTCGCCCGGGTTGGCACATCGAATGCGCCGCCATGGCCGAAAAGTATCTCGGCCTGCCGTTCGACGTCCACACCAGCGGGGCGGACCTCATCTTCCCCCACAACGAAAACGAAAACGCCATTTGCGAGAGCCTTTCCTCCCACTCCATGGCGCGATATTGGCTGCACACAGGCATCGTCCTGCGTGACGGCAAAAAGATGTCGCGGTCAGCGGGAAGCGCCCTGACGCTGCGAGATTTGTTGAGCCACGGCTACACCGGCAGCCAAGTCCGCTACTTCTTGTTGCAGTTTCACTACCGCAAACCGGTGGAGCTGTCGCTCAAAAAGTTGGACGCCTCCTGTCGCAACCTCGCGCGTCTCAACAAGCTCATCAAGAACCTTCGATTGGTGCAAAACAACACCGGCCCCCACAAGGACGTCGACGACGCCGTAGCCACCGCGAATCACGACTTCTTTGCCGCGCTTCACGACGATCTCAACGCGCCGCGCGCCAAAGCCGTGCTCTTTGACCTGCTGAAAAAGGTCAACGAGCATATCCACTCCTCAGGCTTTTCCCGTTGCGACGCACAGCTCACTCTCGACTTCCTCTACCGCGCCGACCGCATCTTCGATGTTCTCGACTTCAGCGACTGGAAGCCCGTCGGCGACGACATCAACGCACTGCTCGCTGAGCGCGACGAAGCCCGCGATGCCAAGGACTACGCGCGCGCCGACGCCATTCGCAAGGAGCTTGAGGCTTTGGGTATCAACATCGAGGACACCCGCTCTGGTTCACGGGTTCACACCAAGGACTGATCGACTGGCCACCCTCTCGAGACGGTTCTATTGGGGAAAATCCCTCCGGCCGGATCCCGCAAAGACGAAAGCGATCTGGGGCACATCTCATGACCACTTTGCTGTGTTTTTGGACGTCATTCCCGCGAAAGCGGGAATGACGAAATGCGAATCAAGGAGGTTATGAGATGTGCCCTAGTAGCGACCGAGGACTTGCAGGAAGAGCTCCGTATCGTCGCGCTGGCCGAAGAAACGAGGGATACCGTTACCGGAGCCACTGCCGCTGGCGATGATTCCGTCCCGCCTGTGCTCACCCATCGTCTCGATACCCAACACCACCGTCATGTAAGGGAGCGGCGTGTAGGTGGCGTAAATGTCCCAGTCGTAACGTTGGTGCCAGTAGGTCTCTGAGCTACTCTCTGACTCGTACTCCTCCCCAGAGGGATAGGACTTGAGATACCATGTTGCGAGATCTGCACCGACCGACACCGTTCCGTACTCCTTGTGGGAGAACACTGTGTACTCGACACCCAGCGACCCGAACATATCGAGCTGAGTGTTAAGCCCACCGGAAGGCCCAGCGCGCTCCGCGTAACGATGGAAGTGGTAGCGGGCAAAGGCGTCCACGCCCACGACCAGCGACTCGAGCACGCTGTAGCGTGCGCGACTCATCAGCATTGGCGCAAAGTATTTATCTTGGTTGATACTCTGCCGCGAGGTGGGGAAGTAGAGAGCAAGGCGGTGCTCCAATTCGAGCTTCTTGCCCGCGAGTGCCTCGATGGGCACGAAGTCCAGGGCCACCTCGTGGCCATAGTCGAGCCCTACCATGGTGTCCTGCAGCAAAAAGCCTGACTCTCCCACCTCCGCCGTGAATTGCTGCGTCCCCGAGAACCGCACAAAGGCGCGAGCACCCTCAAACACGTCGAAGTCACCCCGCAGTTGCAGACTCAGATACCGATCGTTGGCGGGATCCTCATCGCTGATCGCCAAAGTCCGAAACTCCACACTGCCACTGGCATGCCACGGCCGGCTCTTGTCGCCGGTGGTCGTTTGCTCACGGGTTTTTTGAATAACCCAAGTCTGCGCCCCGGCGGCGGGCCCCGACTCCGCAATGGCAGAGTCCATCTCAC
>MGST01000006.1:4622-18935 GCA_001798605.1 Deltaproteobacteria bacterium RIFOXYA12_FULL_58_15
ACCTCGGTGGCTTTGACCTCCTCCATGGCCGAAGCACTCTCGCCCATTGCAGACTCGGCAACCGGAGCTGCAACCGGCCGATCAGCAGGATCTGGATCCGCAACAGGTTCAGCAGCCAGAGCCGGGGAAGCCGCGGCGGCCTCCCCTTCCACTGGCTCTTCTTCTGGATCCGCCGCCTCTGTAGCCACCACTTCGGTCTGGGTGACCAGTAGGGGTGGGCCAAGGGCATGAGTCCAAACGGAACCCATGCCCGCACAGGCAACTGTTAAGATGGCAAGCATGGCTCAGAATCCCTGGAAGTTGTTGAAGTACTCGTGGTACGCCAACAAGACCTTCAACCCATAATTGTCGAGTGTCTCACTCGCGCTGGCGTTGAGGGAATTGTTGTAGTCCCGCAGGTACTGGTAGCTCACCGGGCTACGCGACTGATTGGCCACCAGGTGCCAGTTGCGGTCGGCCAAGTACGTGTAGGCATAGGTTTGCCCCTCAAAGGTAAACAACTGCGCTGGATTGTCGGGGCCGAGGGCTTCGACCAACACGCCCGGGTAAACTTCCTCGAGCTCCATGAGATTGTCGTAGCGCTCAATGGCGATACGCTCCTTGAGCTCGACATTCATGATCAAGTTCGAGTTGGTCGCCGAAGCAAACAACAACAGCGCCGTGTACTTGAACCATGGGAAGGTGTCGTAGCTCGAGCCCAGCATGTCATCGAGGACGCGCTGTGCGGTCATCGCGTTTCGGCTGGTGAACGTGTAGTCGTACATGGCTAGATAGTCATAGATGTTCGGGTCGTAGTTCCACACCTCCTGGAAGTCCATAAACGCATAGGTCGCATACAGCTTGTCACTGATGATGCCGAGACGCAGAACGTCACCGTAGTAGGGGTCAAACTCGGTCTGGTAATTTCTGTAGGCCGCCGACTGGTTGATGATGGCATCGTAGAATGCCATGGTCATGTCGATGGCGGCACCCGCATCGTTTTGCATGTCAGCGGCAATCGCGTTGTACTGTTGGGGCGTCAACACCTCTGCGTCGGGATCGACCATGTCGAGCTTCTTCATCAGGTCGGCGACGCTTCCGAGATCGTAGGCGGCAAAGAAATACATACGCGCCAGCGGGAAGATCGCATTGTAGACCCGACTGGAGTAGGAGTAGGTGTCCCAGAACGTCCGAAAAGCTCGGCGGTTGCGGAACTTGTAACCCCAATCATAGTTCTCGATGGCGTTGAGCACCACCTGTGCTGGCGTCACACCGAGGTCAAAGGCTTGGCACATGGGCGAGAAGTGGCGATGCTCATCGGTGCAGTAGAGAAAGTCGTCCGTCATCACCTCAGTGCGGACCGCGTCTGTGCCGTAGATCCATTTGAGCGCCGCTTCGTCGTAATCACCCCATCCCTGGGGAGTACCGGTGTCTTCAATCGGACTCACGTAGTCCATGACCGACGCGGTGATCTCACCGGGTTGCATGTGCTTGACATCCACGGATCCGTAGAAGTTGTGCCGCAGTGACAGGTTGTGACCAAACTCGTGCACCGCAGTATGAGCGACCACATCCTTAATCACGCGATCGATGTACTTCTCGTCCGACTCGTAGTGGCCGTTCACACAACGGCGGGCACCAGAGGAGATGACGTCAAGGGCATTGCCCTCGTTGAACTCGTAGACGTTGCGGCCACTCCACATCATGTTGCGGTCAATCTCGAAGCGCTCATGATTCTTGCGCCACCGGCGGAAATTGTCACGAAACTCGAGTTGTGCTTCGATGCCCTCGGTGCTGGCTGGATTTGCCGGCCCGAAGGGATTCTCGCCGAGCTCAATAGCGTCCATCGCGTCGCGGAATTCTCGCTCGACGGCCAAGGTCTCGCGGAAGTTGGCCATCGGGTGGCTTTCACCGCCCTTCATGGTGTAGGCATTCCACCAATAGACGGCGTAGCGATACTCGTCCTGAACACGATGCCAGTTGCCCTCAAACTCCTCGATGGGCTGCTGGGGGGTCGGGATGAAGTCGTCCTCTGGGGGATTGCTGGGGGTCTCAGGCAGATCCAACACTCGGCGCATTTCGTCAAAAATCGGTGCTGTCAAACGGCCCGTGTGATTCGCAGGGGCGACTGTCACGTTGCCGCTGCAGGTGATGTCTTCCCAAGGGGTGTCCGCGGTCTCGCCCAAGCTCTCCTTGGTCGCCCCACCGAACTCCGCGAGGTAGTCCTGAATCATGAAGCGGTAGTAGTCCATCCCCACGTTGTAGAGGTTAGTGACGGCACTGATGATCTCGCCGGTGCGCGGATCGGCCCCCGGAGGGCCATAACCGAGCAAGCCCTTGGTGGTGTCGATGTCCTGATGCCACACCATAAATGAGTGGCGGATATCACCAAAATTAATCTCGGGTGGCTTGTTGGCAAAGGTGAATCGCAGACTGGCACCGGCCTCCGCCAACACGGCGTTGGTCTCTTCGGCAATCTGGCCGAACATCAATTTGTAGTCGTTGGGAAACCCTTCGGCAAAATAGTACACCACGGGTTCCGTACGCTTCGGGTTAAAGCGATAAAGCAAGCTGCGAGCGCCCAAGAGTCCCGTGGTCTCGTCACGCCAGATGCCCTCACCGCCGTAGGTGAGCGATTGGAAGGAACCGTACTTCTTGTTGACCAGATCCTTCTCGTCAATCACCTGCGGCTCATAGTTGCTCGGACCCGGCCGATAGAAGGAGAAGCGATACTGAATGGTGCCGGTGGTGGTGTCGGTGGCCAGCGTAATGAGGTCCCAACAGCCGCCATAACCCGTGATCGACTTGAGGCGATAATTCGCTTCGACGACAAAGCTCATATACTGGTCGTCTTCGTCCCATTCGAAAGAATCAGGAACCAGGCTCATGCCTGTCATCTGAGCGCAGTCGGCGACATAGTCCACATAGCCCCACCACAAGAAGTGCACCGGATCGTAGCTAGTCTGTTCGAAGTCGACCTTGAACTTCTGTCGTTGTTGCCACGGCTCCTCGGTGTTTTCTTCAAGCCAGTTGGTGCGCTCACCGTCGAGGCTCTCACGCAGTTTGATATCCACGTGCTCGCCCTTGAACTCCACCATCACCCGCTCGGTGCTGGTGGCGAGATCGTCGTTGTAATCACTGGGATCATCGTTCTGCAGCTTGCGCGAATCGATGAGCTGCAGAGCGTTCTCACGGAAGCGGAACTTGACGTAACGGATGTAGCTCTCGAGTCCCGGGAAGATGTAGTCGCCGATGACGTTAGGGGAGCTCGCCTTGACGGTGGTCACTTTGAGCAGCCAGCCATCGTCAGCGGCGTCGTCCGTCTTAGGGTTTGCCTGCGTCATGTCGGTCTTCGTCAGATAGATCGACTCGTCGCGCAAACCGTTACGAATGGGTCGGTGTTCCACGCACGCGGCAACAAGGCCGGCGCAGGTGGTTACTATCGCAAATTTGATCAAAGTTTTCATGTTTGCCTCCTTAGCGCCAAATCCAGACGCCGCGGACACGACCGCCCTCGACGGAGATAGATGTCTTGTTGGCAATGGACGCGATCGAATTGAGCACGTTACCATTCTCGGAATAGTTGTAGATGAGCTCGCAGTTGAGATAGGCCGAGCTCGGCACATTGGCCTTCCACTCGAGGATGCCAGCCTGCAGATCATCGCCATAACCAAACCAGAGATCATCACACAGCTCGATGCGGCCCTTGATGGCACCCTCGAGGATGCGGCCGATGCGGCCATCGGCTTCGACATAAAACGCAAAGTACCCAGCGCGGCCCTCGAGCACTACGATGTCGGCCGGCACGAACTCGTAGGTCTGGCCGCCAATTTGCTTGTAGTAGCCGTTCTGGTCCACGCGGGGGTAGCCCAGCACTTTCGTTGTCACGCTGGTTCCGGGCAAGCCCAAAGCGGTGACCGTGCGAATGGTCACGTCGAGGGTGTTGAGCTCCCGGTCGAAGCCATGGACGGTGACACCGTCACCGCCAAGGCCCAGGGGATTGACGAAGTCGAGGAGCTCCGAATCCTTGGACACGTGTATGGAATAAAACGGGTTATTCTCCCCGAGGGCTTGATTGGCCGCAACGTTGAGATTGTCGAAAATATCGTCAATATGGTTGGTGCCACGGGCGAGAGTCACAGTCGTCACGGCACCATAGTTGAAGGCGTAGTGTGACTGCATGTTGTACAGCTCGCCGTCCTTGAAAAAGTCGACGCCGCCACTGGAGAAACGTCGATCCTCCCGTGTCCAGAAGGTGCGGAAGGTGCGCTTGCCGGGGCCAGCAATGCCCTCTCCATAGGTGAAAATGTCCAACACCGCATCGTTGATGGGCTCGATCAAATTGACAGGATCGGCGATGGCCGGATCCAACATCATCTTTTCAATGGTGGGAAGATCAACATAGGCATCCCGAATACTCTCAACAATGTCAGGCACCCAGGAGCGCTGTTGGGTGGTCTCGTAATCGACGTAGACCGCATCATCAAGGGGCCAAATGTCGTCGGTGCCGTTCTCCTCGAGAGTGATCAAACCGGTGGCGTAATCAACCTCGCCTGTCAGCCCACTGCCGTTCGCCTCGACAATCACGCCCAGACCATTGTCCCTTCCCACCAAGTCTCCGGATCCAACATTGTCGTTGCCGTCGGCAAAGACCTCTATGCTGTTAACCAGAATGCTGCGCTCCTCGGGAAACCGAAGTACGTCAATGGTGGAATCATCGAGATCGGCGGAGCCTTCGCCGATGTGCTGACGCACGGCATCCCAGACCCTGTCGTACCACATCTCTCCCATGCGCTGGGGCTCGTCGCCCACCGGCAAGGCAGATGGATCGGAGTAGTCGGGAATCAATCCCTCACCCACCGGATCGGCAAAGAGATGAAAACTCGGGTCAAAGGAGCCTGCGGGACACTCACCGGGCGCGCAGACCGCAGCCTGCAAGCGACTGTCGAGCTTTTGCAGGTAAAGCGCCGCAACCTCATTGGGCGTGAACTCTTCGATGTCCACATAGGAGGTGCGACTCCAGCTCACACCCGTGAGGATGTCGTCGGGCCCCGGGCGTTCACCGTCAAGAAGGATCGGGTTCGCAATCACGTCACGCTGGAAGTCGAAGCTGAGGGTCTGGAAACCCACGGAGACCATGTCCCGGGAGTCATAGACGTCGTAGATCAAGCGCTTCTCGGCATTCGCAGAGATGTCGCACCGAGTCTTGAAGCCTGCCCAGGTGAGCTCCTCTTCGAGGTTGAAGGTGCAATTGGGCACGGAGGGATGGCGGCTGGTGTACTGCATGGCCAGGGAGTTGTTCTGCAGGTCGTGATCGCTAAAAGCGGTTCCGTCGAAGCTCACCTCACCATCGAGCTCGAACTGTTGGATGCGCACCGCCTCCAACCAGAACCAGTCGACAGTCCCGTCAGGCGTGAACTCGAGGGTGACGCCGGAGTCGTTGAACATGACCACGGTGGGTTGCTCACGGGTTTCGTCGGTAGCCGTATAGAGGATGTCGCAGATGGCGGCGTCAACACAGTCGAAGTTCAGATTTGCGGGGTCGTCGTTGAACGGCGCACCCTCGCGAACCATACGATAGTAGCGATTGACGTTGACGGGATTGAGCCACGAGCTCGAATCGGCCGGATTGTAGACATCCAGCTCCTCGGCGACATTGCCGTCGTCGTCGAGGAAGGTGATGTACTCCCGTGGCCGGATACGAACGGTCTCTTTGGCGCCAGATCCGATGTCGGTGGTGTATTGCCCCTGCATGGCCCCGAGATAACCCGGCAGTGCCACAAAGCCGCTCATCAGACGGGTATCTGGATCGAAGATGATGATAACCTCGTTCGAGGGACCCCAGATGTAGGCATTAATATAATAGGTCACCCAAGGGTCGCAGAACTTTTGGTCAGTGCCTGGGTTTGCAAGGTCGGCTGGCTTACCAACGAAATCATCGGCGATTGCTGGACTACCATCCTCGCGCCACATCTGGATACCGCCCACGGAGGTGTCGGCAACAATGGGCTGAACAACCATCCATTCGATGACCGTCTGGGACTCGTCCTCATCACAGAACTTCGCACTGCCAGCGGCGTCGCCGCCCGTGTCGTCCCAACCCTTCACTTTACCTGCGGTGAAGGTAGCCCCCTTGTCGAAGCCGTTCTGTTCGGTGATATCACCGGTGTTGGGTTCAAAAATTTGCTCCGGCCCGTCTTCGCAACCTGCGGCAACAAAAACCGCAGCGAGCACCAATGGACTCAATCGCATCGTATCTCTCCTCCACGTCAGAAATCGCTGCCCCGCCCGGATGCGAGCGGAGCCGCCCCTATGCCCCAAGACCGGGTGACAAGCAAGGTCGTGATTGACACCGTTGACAACGCCGGCACGGCCTTCAAAAACCGAAGCAACCTTGCGATGTTGCAGGATGGTTCTGCTGGAGCGTCAGAGCAACAACTCAGGGATTCTCGATCAACGCTGCATGAAGCCTTTGGGTGACCTCGTGACCCATCTCCGGACGGACGACGACCGACAGGGCGCTGTCGCCCCCCACCCAACCGAGGGGCTGGGTTTGCAGATCGCAGTCCAAAGGTCGCGAGCGCGACAACAAGCCAGCCCCCACCAAGGTTACGACAGACACTGGCACTGCCTGAAGGCCGAGATTTGCAGCTACGGCGGCGATGCTCGCGTGCTCGTGTCCCGCGACGCCGGTACGATCAACGAGGAGCTGTAGACCATCGGACGAGCACACAGAGATGATGCGACCGCGGACCTG
Source organism: Deltaproteobacteria bacterium RIFOXYA12_FULL_58_15 (assembly GCA_001798605.1). Taxonomy (GTDB): domain Bacteria; phylum Myxococcota; class XYA12-FULL-58-9; order XYA12-FULL-58-9; family XYA12-FULL-58-9; genus XYA12-FULL-58-9. The sequence goes on from MGST01000006.1 coordinate 11,359, forward strand.
GGTGACGCCCTCTATGGCCGCCTGCATCTTCCCCGCGTCGCCAGTGATACGTGTGACGGCATCGGCGTTAACCACGGCGACGACTCCACTTGACTCGGGGACATCGGCGCTGACGATCGTCTGTCGACCGGAAGAGTCTCCGGTGCGACGAGCGGCCACCACGATCCCGGCCCGTTTGGCGAACTCTACGGCGTCGGCGTTGAGGACGCGAGCGCCGGCATTGGCGATCGTTTGCATCGTCTCATAGGGAATCGCCGCCAGCAGACGCGCCTGTGGACACAAACCGGGGTCGGCGGAATAGACGCCATCGACATCGGAATAGATCTCACAGGCATCTGCCCCCAACGCTGCCGCAAGGGCCACCGCGGTGGTGTCTGAACCGCCCCTACCGAGGGTGGTCACCTCTTTTTGGCGAGAGACCCCTTGATACCCGGCAACAATGACGATGCGGCCGCGGTCGAGCTCCTCAACGATACGAATGGGACGAACCTCGAGGATGCGAGCGCCCTGATGGCTCTGGTCAGTGATGATGCCGCTTTGGCTGCCAGTGAATGAGATCGCATCGCCGCCGAGCTCATAGATCGCCATCGACAAGAGAGCCATGCTGATCCGCTCACCCGTGGTCACCAACATGTCGAGCTCGCGTTGCGGAGGTGATCCTGCCACCTCACGCGCCATCGCAATCAAACCGTCCGTTGTCTTGCCCATGGCGCTGACGACAACCACCATGCGATCGCCGGCTCGCCATCGTTGCACCACAGAGTGCGCCACACGTCTGAGACACGAAGCGTCAGCAACGGAGCTGCCACCATATTTTTGAACAACTGTCGCCATTGTGTCGAGCGTCTACCACCTCTTTGACGATGTCGCTAGCATCCCTCGAACCTCACGGCAGTAAGAGAGGCGGGCCGCGCTCACCACGCCGCGTTTTCCTCGCAGCTTCGACAACATCCTTGAATCTCAGACCCACCCATGGGGGGGCCGTCTTGTCTATGGCGTCGAGCAGATCCCTGAGAGCTTTGTCTTGCGGGTGATGGGCCAAACCTCGCTCCACTTCTGCACGGACGGCATCCGGATCATCCATCACCGCATAGAAGAGAGAACGGTAACGGTAACTGTCGGGCTCCACGCCAGTCTGGCCAAGCTGCCGTTGTGCACCGTCAGCGTCACCCCCCAAGAGCAGCGCCCAACCGAGGTCCCGCCGAGCTTGGACAAAGGTCGGATCGAGCAAAAGAGCCTGGCGAAAACAGACGATGGCGTCTTGAAGGTGTCCAGCAACCAGATGAGCCCTACCCAACTGAAAACGAAAATGAGGAACGGCTGGTGCCAACTCCGCAGCGAAGGCCGCCTCGGCGATGGCCAACACCGGCTCTCCGAGCGCCACGAGTATGGCGGCGCGATTGCTCAAAAAGCTCGGGTTGTCCGCTGCCATGCCGAGCGCCCATTCCACGTAGTGCAACGCCACCTCGGCTTGACCACCGAGGAAGGCTGATACGCCGAGATGATTGAAATGGTGCGCGGCAAACTCGAGGTCGCTGAGCTCCCGCACTGAGGTGGCGTTCTCAAGGCGCTCGTTCTGAAGGTCGAACACCAAAACCGGCTGATTCTTGCTGACGCGCACACCGGCCATCATGTGCCCTATCTGACCGGTGCCATCGAGCACGCTCGGAGCAACACCAAACGCATCGAGGCCGGCCGCGCGCCCTGCAGCGACATACAGAACGGTTAGCTCGTAGCAACCCGCCACCCGCTCTGACGAAGCGCGGTGGCGCGCTGCCAACACCCCATCTGCTGTTTTGGGCAATCGCTGTTTGGGTGAGTTGTCGCGATCCCCGACGATTTCACCGCGATGCTTGAGCGACATGATCGCGTCAAATAGGAGATGGGCGCGCGACGAGGCATCGCCCACAGAAGCCGAAACGCCGCCTCGGCCACCGGCGAGAGCCAACGAGTCTCGAACAAACCTCTCGACCAATTCTGTGGATTCGAAGGCGATGATCGCCTGGGCCGGCGGAATGCCGCGCCCAATCATCTGCCTGCGCAACTGCGGTATTGGCGACGGGACGCCCACAGCGACGACGGCGGCGGCTATGCACACCAGGGTCATGGATGAATTGTGCCGGCCCGCATGCCGGTCGGGTCAGCGGCGCTTCGATTGAAGCTGATACCTATGCCACGCCTTCTTACCTTCATCGAGGCTGACAACAAGGTCTTTGCAGTCTTCATCGGACTCGAACAGATTTGGATCCACCTTTTGGATCACTTCGAGCAGATTCTCACAGATTTTCACTGCCTGGGTCGCGAGGCTCTCGAGTCTCACGTTCATCGGTTCGATGACATAGTCCTCGATCTCAGACTCGGTGCCCGCAAAGAAGCTGAACTCGACGCTGTCCCCAGTGGGAACAAACGCAAAGCAGTGCTCGCTATTGCGAAGCGCCACAGTTTCTGTGTCACCCCCAATCACCCAGGAGAGCTTGCGCACCCACTGGTCGGCCAAACGCAGCACGGGTTCGCTAAGGTCGGCGCCATACTCCACGCCATCGACCTTAACGACAATCATGCCTTTGACCGTCGGTGAATCGACGAGTTGCTCACGCAAAGCGTCGAGATTTGACAACACTTTGGAATAGTCGACGATTTCACCGCCGACTTCGATCTTCAACTGAAGCTGAAATCCCATGTCACCAGGCTACCGCGAGGCTTCGCGCAAAGTTAATAAAACCCCAATGAGTGGAGATTCTAATCAAGCCTCAACAATCCGGTCAACCCACCTACAGTCGATTCTCGAAAGTCGTTTCAGGAGAGGCGGCAGTCCCCAAATAGACGCTCTGCAGGCGATCCACCGCCGCCTCGAGTCGCGCGACCCAAGCCTGGGCGGTACTTGCCCGACGCCCGACCTCGAGGGAACGCTCGTAGGCACTCAGAGCCTTGGCCACGAGCACTCGCACCCGCTGACGAACCTCTTCCTCATATACACTCACTTGGGCATCGCTCAACTCCCGTGGGGCCTCCATGCCCACGATCATGTCATGGAGACTCTCGTACAATGAGCCGATGCACAGGCCTGCCGCAGCAACCGTGTGGGCATCACCATACCGAATGGCGCGCAGGTAGCGACTCTGGGCGGCTAGCAGGAGCTCGCACTTTTCTTCGAGGCGCTGCATCAGGATCTCTTGGGGAAAAGCCAGCTTGACACTCTCGTACCGGTTGCGAGTGATCTCACCCATCCGAAACGCCGCCTCGGCAGCCAGCCCACGATCGTCAAAGCGCTCGACACGGCTCGCCTCCTGAAAATGCCTCAAGGCCTTGGCAAAAACGATCTCCGCACCGGTCGCATCATCGGCCTCGTGCAGAGCGATGCCCTTGCCCACGAGCGCCTCGAGTCGCTGCACCGGCGATATCCATTCTTCGCCGAGGACGTATTCAAAAACAGCAACCGCACGCCACCAATCCCCGCTCTTGCTCGTACAAACAGCAAGACGAAAATGCGCATCGAGCCACACGCGACGGTCTGCTTCCACTTTTGGCAGAGACGACACCGCGATGGCGAGGTAATGCTCAGTGGCCTGCTGCCACTCTTCGGTGCCCTCAAACGACAGACCGAGATTGAATCGAGACGCCAACCAGAAGGAACTCTCGGGGAATTCCTCGAGAAGCCGTAAATAGATACGGCGGGCCACAGCCACTTTGCCTTTGCGTTCCTCCTCCAAGGCCAGATGGAACAGAGTGGGCGGATCATAGGCCTCAAGATTCGTCAATGGATCGCGATCGGTCCGAAGCACCAGGCCGTCGAGGACCACCCGCAAAGGTTCGGGTTGCCCATGGGCACAGGCCTGTAAGACCAGCGCCACGACAACACACCGTCGACTGCTATTCCGATTCAAATTCAGTTTCAACATCTGCTGTACCAACCGAGATTGCCCCCAGGTACATCGCCAGAGTCCGCCGACCTCTTCTACTGGCGTTGATTGCGAATGCGCTCGAGGTTCTCAAACATCTCCAGACCCTCTAGAGCTTCCTCATTCTTCGGGTCGAGCTTGCGAACTTTTTTGAAATAGGGGACGGCACCAGCGAGATCCTGCTGGAGAAAAAACTCGTTGGCTTTGGCAAGATAATCCTTAACCAGCGCTTTGCGGCGATCCTCCAAGCCTTGCAACGCAACTATTGCCGTCTCATTGGTCGGGTCGAGATCACGGACTTGTTCGAACCTCACAATTGCCTCGAAGTAGGAATTGTTTTGCTGATATCGAGTCGCTTCACGTAGACGCTCCGAAACCTCCTTGGCATTGGACACGTCGCGCTCACTCTCAACTGGCGGTGGTGACAACGACTTACTGCCCTTCTCTGCCGCTCGACGCTTGCGCGTGTTCTTCGTCGTCTTTCGCGCTGCGACCTGGGAGACCGGCTCCGGGACCTTTTCTTGGGCGAATCGGAACTCAGCAGCCGCCATCTGTCGCTCAATGTCGAGGGCGTCCCGGACATCGAATCTCTTGGCTATTTTTTCGGCCCGTCGCAAGGTCCTGAGAGCGCCGACAAAGTCGTGTCGCAAAAGCTGATCAGCCGCTTGGCGATCGAGATCGGAGATTTCCACCCTCGCGTCGGCCACGCCCTTTTCTACTTCCTTGAGACCTGCCTCGACGGTGCCACGCATTTCGACACTCACCGGAAAATGCTCAAGAATGTAGAGGCCCCGGGCCCGGGCCAACTGGAACTGCCCCTTTGCGAGCAAGGCTCTCATTTCCTCGTGCCAACCGGTAGCAAGAGCCTCCACATCAGCCCGAGCTTTCTTGCGCAATAGCTCGCCGTCCGCGTGCCTCGCGTCGGTTGGCTCAATGAGCTCAAGAATGCGAACTGCGCGCACGGGATCGCCTAGATTGTAGGCTTGATCGGCTGCCACCAACTCTTCGCCCGGCTCGACCACCACGGGTTCATTTTTCAATCGAATGCTGTCCGCGATTGTAACCGAAGGCGCAGGTTTTGGGCAAGGAGATGGAGGTGCACCGCAGCTGACAAGTAGCAGAGGGCACAACGAAATGGCTGGTGTTCTGCGGATCACGCCCACAGCGTAGGTGCCGGGGCTTCGGGCATCAAGGGGGTTTACAATTGATTACATTCGCACCCATTCCGTTGGCACAACAGACCTCGTTGTGCACAATTCTGGCAGCCCCCTAAGAGGACGTCAGGTCGACTTCGGCAGATTCAGTCCTAGACGTCGCATCACTTCCTGAAGATCGTGCCAGACCCACTTCTTCTCACTGGCATTGCGCAACAAATAGGCTGGGTGGAAGGTTGGCATCAACGCTCGGCCCTCGTACTCCCGCCACTTTCCCCGCAGGCGACTGATGGCGGTTTGATCGCGCAGCAACGTCTGGGCAGCACAGCGCCCCAGAGCAACAATGACCTCCGGTTGCACAACCGCAATTTGTTGCTTGAGAAATGGCTCACAGGCTGCCACTTCGTCGGGCTCGGGATCGCGGTTGCGAGGCGGCCGACATTTGACAATGTTGGCAATGTAGACTTCGCTTCGCTCGAGGGTCATGGCGCGAATCATCTTGTCGAGGAGCTTTCCTGCAGCTCCGACAAATGGCTCGCCCTGCAGATCCTCATCCTGACCGGGCCCCTCTCCGACGAACATCAGCCGCGCCTTGTGATAGCCGGCGCCGAACACGATGTTGGTTCGACGATCACTGAGCTTGCATCGCCGGCAGTCGCCGATTTCTTCACGAATTCCACCGAGACTGCCTCTCGGCTGAACCATCGCCTCGTTGCCCGCGGTCGGTGGCCCCATGTCCACAACATCCGTCGCCGGCCTTGGCGGTTCGGCAGGCGCACGCCGCGTTAGTATCTCGAATGGCACATCCACACCGTGAAGGCCGAGATCGCCCTGAAAGCTCAACAACGCCCTGGCTTGCGCCACCAACCCCATTGGATTTTCAGACATGGAGGCGAAGCATACACCAATCAGCGGCCCGCCGTCGCACAAAGGTTGCACCGCACCCCACGTCCCCCTTCCCCTGACGGCCAGCGTTGGTTATGTTCTGGCCCGGATTGGACCAGTGAGGGAGATAACGTGATCAGTACCGTCGAGAAGGTCTTGTTCCTCAAGGGAATAGATCTGTTTGGTACGATTCCCGCCGAGGAGTTGTCGCACATTGCCCAGATCACCGACGAGGTCGAGTACCCTCCCAACGAGTGCTTCATTCGTGAGGGCGATCAGGGCGACGCCATGTATCTGATTGTCGATGGCAAGGTGAAAGTGCATTCCGGCGAACAAGAGTTTGCGCAGCTCGGGCCGAGCAATTGTGTTGGTGAAATGTCGATCCTCGACGCTGAGCCCCGCTCTGCGAGCATCACCTCCTTGACTGAGCTGACTCTGCTGAAGATCCAACGGGAAGATTTCGCGGAGATCCTGGCCGAGAAACCCGAAATTTCTAGCGGCATCATCAAAGTCCTCACGCAGCGCCTACGAGAGGCCAATCGCAGATGAGTCTCGGCGATGACCTCAAAAAGGTGGCCTCTACGCTCCGCCAAGAGGCCTCACGGATTTGGGGCGATCTCGATGGCCCACATTCCACAGCCCTGACACAATTGTTGCAACCCAATCTAGGACCAACGCCGCAACCCTTGCGCCGAGTTCTGGAGCCCGTGGTTGCCATCACCGCACTGGCGGCACTCATTGGCCTCACTGGTTTTGGCATGATCAGCGCTCTGGCGATGTTCTGCGCCGCCGGCCTCATCTACTTGATCCTCACCTTTGTCTTTGGCATCGAGCTGGGGCTGGACCTGCCGGTTAGGTAACCACGGGCACGCCATAACCATGAGCCAATCGGAGTCGCCATCACCCGTGGAGCCGAACACCGCAGACGGTGAGCCAATGCTCACGAGTTCTGCAATGCACCAGCACTACGGTGGCCTACTCAAGGTCGTGTTCGAGCGCTTCTTCGGCCCCATCCATTACCCAGAGAAGAGTGCGGACACCATCCGTGAGCTCGCCAAAGTTGGGGTTATCGTCTACACCGCGCGTGCCCGTTCAACCTGGTTGGCTCTCTATTTCAATTTCACCCTCAATCGGTTGGACCTTCCCCTCGCTGGTTTTGTCGGTGGTATCAACTTGTTCCTGTGGCAACCGGTGACGCGAGTCGTGCGTATGCTCAGCCAACGAATGCGCGAGGCCACCACCGCTTGGCGAACGCGTTATGGGGAGCATGCGCCCACTCGCCACGAAGTTGCCCTGGCTAACAACGTCTTCCGTGGCGAATCCGCTTTTCTGTTTCTGCAGGATCAGGGACGCCTCGGCCGCAAGACACAACCGGGACCCAACGATTATCTGCGCGCCCTCGTGGCCGCGCAAAGAATCACCGACAAACCCATCTACCTCGTGGCCCACGCAGTCACCAGCTTAGAGCAGGGTGGCTCTGCCCGCAGCACGCTAACAGAACGGCTCTTTGGTGCGCGCCCTCGTCGACGCAGACGTAACACCGTCGCCCTGCCCCTGTGGGGCAACGTCGTCCGGCGTGCCCAGGTGCGAGTCGCCGATCCCATCGACCTTTCGGCGTTGGTGGCTGAGAATGCTGACC
>MGST01000006.1:18947-21353 GCA_001798605.1 Deltaproteobacteria bacterium RIFOXYA12_FULL_58_15
AGATCGCCAGACGGGCGAGACACGAGCTCGACCGACGAATCAGCGATGAAGAGCGGGTGGTCGCGGGCCCAGAGCTCCCCTCCCGAGAAACGATGGCGCGTCAAGTTCTACGCAATCGCCTCGTCCAAGAAGAGATTGAACGTGAGGTCGAACAGCTCGGCAAGACCGCGGCCGCACTCGAAGCCAAAGCCACGGGTTACCTGCACGAGATCGACGCAAACTACCGGCCCCTTCACACCGCCAGGGCCGCCACGATCATGAAGTGGATCTTCACCAGGATCTACGACGGCGTGGTCGTGGATGAGGCCGGCCTTGCTCGGGTGCTCGACGTCGCTCGACGCGGGCCGGTGGTCATGTGCCCCTCACACCGCAGCCACGTCGACTACCTGGTGCTGTCGACCATGATGGTGATCAACGGCATCACCCCACCCCACATCGCCGCCGGTGCCAATCTGTCGTTTTTTCCTTTGGGGTGGATCTTTCGACACGCGGGCGCGTTCTTTCTGCGCCGCACCTTTGGCGACAACAAGCTGTATGCCGCAACATTCCGCGCCTACATCGGCGAGCTCCTGCGGCGCGGCACCATGCTTGAGTTCTTTATCGAAGGCACCCGCAGCCGCACCGGCAAGGTCTTGATGCCGCGGCTCGGTCTATTGTCGATGGTGGTCAACGCATGGCGAAACGGCGTCCGTGACGATGTCTTCTTCGCACCCGCATCCATCGACTACGAGCAAATCATTGAAGCTCACGCGTACGAGCGCGAACTGCGCGGTGGCCAGAAGAGGCCCGAGGATATCAGCGGCCTCCTCAAGGCCCCGCGGGTTTTGCGGTCACGCTACGGCCGAGTGCATCTACAATTCGCCGAACCGATTTCCTTGGCCGAAATCGCAAGAGCGCGAGGCCTGCCCCAGGACCCCTCACCCGAATTCGACGAAGCCTGGCGCGCCGAGACCGAGCGGCTCGGTTATCGCATATTGCATCAGGTGGCCACCTGCTCCTCCGCGATCCCAACTTCCATCGCCGCGACCACGTTGCTCGCGTACCAAGGTCGCGGCATGGCCCACGGCCGCATGGTCCAGCGCAGCCTTGAGCTCGTCGATTATCTCGACACGGAAATGGCTCGACTCTCGGCATCGCTACAAGATCCAGAGACCCGCGAACAGGCGGTGGTTGAGGCCGTGCAGCGATTCGTCGAACAGAAAGCTGTGGCCGTAGAAAGAGCCGGGCGCGCTGACGTCGAGCCCATTTACCGTGTCATTGACGAGCGACGCATCCAACTCGACTACTACAAAAATGCACTGATGAACTACATGGCTCCAGCAGCGCTCATCTGTCGGTCCCTGCAACGCCGGAGCAATCAATGTACCTATGACGATCTGTACGCGGACAATCGCTTCTTGTCCCGCCTGTTCAAGCGCGAGTTCCTCTACCGCGCCGACGCCACGTTCGCCACCCACTTCGACGACGCCCTGGCATCACTTGCGGCCCGCGGTTTTTGTGATGTGCACGAGGATGGCCGGGTGGTCATCCGCGAGCCCGAGTCGGTCGGCATGCTCGCGGGCCAACTCGATTCCTTCCTGCAGGGCTACTGGGTCACCGTCACCACCGCAGCAGAGCTCAAACAGTTTCCCATGTGGAAAAGAGAGCTCGTCGACCGAGCTCTGGAGAGGGCCCGCCGGGCCTTCCTCGAGGGCCAGATAAGCCGCGCCGAAGCCGCGAGCCGCACCTTGGTGAGCAACGCCATCGGTTGGATGATCGCCGTCGGTGTCCTCGAAACCGACGGTTCCAAACGCCAATCCCTCAAGCTGTCAGAGGCTTTCGCAGGTGACGCCCTAGACAAGCTCACCGGTGACATCGCCGCGTTTCTTTGATACATTCCCCAGCGTAATGTAGGTCGCCGTCGCGCAACCCGGTGGCTCGGCAACCGATAATAGGATCATTAGGGGTGTTGTGTCTCTTGGCCCCCAAAGGAGTCCCTCATGACAGCGATCAATTCCGTCGACGACCTGCAGAGCAGGCTCCGGCAGTGGGCCATCGATTCTTCCCTACTCGAACAAGCAACACCACGGGACAAGAATGTCAGCGAGCCAATGCCTCCCGCACTCAAAGCGCTCGATGCAAAGGTAAAGAAGGCAAGCACCGAAATCATCCATGGCCTCAAGACCATCGATGAAAAAAGACCCGACGACCTCAAGAAGCTGACCCCTGAGTCGCGACGCTACATTGCGGGCCTCGTTCCCCAGCTGCCCGAGCAGAGCGTTTCTGAACTCAACAGGATCATGTCGAAGGTTTTGGGCCACCAAGACAAGTGGATTGACCTCCGTGTGACCGTGGAGAGCGACAAGGCAAAGGGCACACCGTTGCTCACGGGCCCCGCCATGAGCGGCAAAGCGTTTTTCGACTACA
>MGST01000006.1:21368-22074 GCA_001798605.1 Deltaproteobacteria bacterium RIFOXYA12_FULL_58_15
AGGTGGGCAATATCAGCAAGACCTCGCTCGACAGCATCACCGAAGCCGACGAAACATCCCGCAGAGCAGACCCCGTCTGGGGAAAGGTTTACGGCAAGATCGTCGACATGGTCGCCAAGTACGAGAATATCAGCGGTGAGGGTGGCATGATCGAACAGTACCAGGCCATGGCCAAGGATTTCGGTCAAAAAGCCTTGGCCGATCCTGCAAACGCTCAGACCTATCGTGCCCTGCAGAAGGCTGCGCTCGATATCTCCGTCAACCTCAAAGAGAACAGCTTCGGTATCGAGATGGCCGCGGGGGAGTTCAGCAAAGGCAAAAGTGGCCAGCAATTCCGAGAAATCCTTGCACACTGCCTGTCGAACGGCCAGGCCAAAACAGCCCTCAATGGTGCGCAGAAGCAAACCCTGGAGGGGATGGGCGTTCAAATTGGGGAGGAGGGCGGTCAAACCAATCAGGGTAAAGACCTCTTCGGCGGTTTCTTCAACCAAATAGGTGGAGAATCGCCCCTTGGCAGGATCATCCTTTCTGCCACAATGCCCGACGACCACATCGAGGGCGCGCTTCTCAGCAGCGCCGCTGTTCAGCAAATGTTGGGCCTGAGCTCATTCACGCTCCAAACCAACCCACAAACCTGGGAGATGATGTGTTTGCCGCTCGGGGACAAAGTGAATGAAGACACCAAGCTCTTGGATCTTGACAAACC
>MGST01000006.1:22159-22301 GCA_001798605.1 Deltaproteobacteria bacterium RIFOXYA12_FULL_58_15
AATTTCATCAAGGACTCCGACGACAAGCTAACCGAGTTGAAGGCCAAGGTCAAAAACAACAAGAATTTCACCTTCGATGAACGCCAGGCGGCACAGGACGCCATTCCTGGGCAAGTAAAGCTCATCGAAAATCTGAAGTCTC
>MGST01000007.1:0-21438 GCA_001798605.1 Deltaproteobacteria bacterium RIFOXYA12_FULL_58_15
GGCCGCCTGTTTGTGGCCCTGCGCAAACCCTGATTTCCCGCCGTCGCGACCCCACCTAATCTTGTCCTAATCGTCCTAATCGTCCCAATCGTCCTCATTGACCTCATTGTCCTCGCGGCCGTGGACGACCTGAGCGCCACGTGGTAATCACAACACTGCGACGAGCTGTTTGCAGATCGTACGGAGATCATCATGAGGGCCACAGTCCTGTTTGGGTTGCTATCTGCCCTGCCAACCATCGCCAACGCCCAGGGCGGTATCTCGGGGATCAAGATCTCAAACTTGCACGTTGATGGACTCAACGTCGACGTCGACGTCGGTTTGCAGGCCACCGACACCTGCGTCATGTTTGACTCGTTCACCGCGGCGGGCATGGGATACATCCGCTCTGCTGACTACGGCTGTCGCCTTCTCGGGCCGCGCACGGAGCGCAGAGCCTATCAGGCATCTTGGCCGCTCGCGACACCGTCTCTTCTCAGTGTTTCGACGATAAGCTCGGGCATGACGCTGCTCTCACCTGAGATCAACGCCATCGATTGGGGCGACGGCAATGCGCAGGAACAGGCGACTCTGGCAATCCAGGCCAATCCCATCAACAGTTGGAAGGGTACCTTCTCCCACACCTACGCCGACGGGAGCTACACTTTGACGGCCGGCGTCTTTCGGCAAAGCTTCAACACCATCACCGCCGGAAATCCTGTGTACGCGAACTCCCCTCAAGTGCGTTTCTGGAGCAGTACTTGGGCATCCACCTCCACCCATAGCACGAGTTGGATCGGCCTCACCGCAAACACCGACATCACCGTGCCAGGCAACATCAATCCCAACGATGGCGGCCCGATCAGTGACGGTGGGGTAACGGCCGACGGTGGGCCAACCGGTGACTCGCTACCGACGGGCGATGGCGTTGTCCCCACAGGCGACAGTACCGTCCAGATGGGCGACACCTACCGAGCCCCCACAGGTGGCGGTTCCCACAACTCGTCCCAGCCCGACGATGGATGCAACAGTGCAGGCAAGAGTGCTTGGGCAGCCATCTTATGTCTCTGCTGTATCGCACTCCTTCGCCGTCGCGATCTGCAGGCCGAGGCCTAGGCAGAACTGATTGAACCTCCGAGGCGACGCGCTCCTGACCTGCGCGTCTGATCGGCGGCAGATTACCGCCGCCCCTGGCGCCGATGATACCGGTGGCGGCGGCGAGATCGACGCTGACTTCGTAATCGGTGTGGATTGGTAGCGCTGTTGGTGCTATAGTGCATCACAGGTATACGGGAGATGCTCATGAGCACCGCTGTTCTGACTGTGCGAGTTGAGTCGTCGGTGGCGAAGCGGCTTGCAAGGCTCGCCAAAGCTACCCAACGGTCGAAATCGTACCTCGCCGCAGAGGCCATTGACGAATACCTTGCAATTCAGGAATGGCAGGTAGACGCCATCAAGAAGGGATTGGCGGAGGCGGCGCGTGGTGAGGGTGTGGCAATCGGCGATGTGAAGCGAGCGTGGGAGCAGAAACTTGCGGATCCGTCTCACTCGTAGCGCAACGCGCGACCTCGACGCGATTGAAGCGCACATTGCCGAAGACAACCCAAAGGCTGCTGTGCGAACAGTGCTTCGCGTCCTGGAGGCGATCGAAGGGCTCTCCGAGTTCCCGAATGTGGGTCGGCCAGGACGCGTCCCCGGCACGCGTGAGCTTGTCGTCGGCGGCACTCCATTCATCACTGTTTACAAAGTAGAAACCAACACCCTGTGGGTGGCCCGCGTGCTCCACGGCGCCCAACGCTGGCCTGAGTAGTCGGGCTAACCGGGGCTAACCGACGCCACAGGCTCAACGATCAACGATCACGATGGTAGCCAAAGCGACGGCAAATGCGTATGCGCTTGTTCTTGCCGACAATTGAATACCCCCAGGAACTCCCAGATACGTCCCAGGCCCAAACAGAATCATGGAATGAAGGGAATTGGCAACCCGAATTGCCCGTTGCGGTCGTCGTGAAGCAGCCCTACCTTCTGGTCCACACAGCAAGAGGAGGAAGGAAGGTCTTATGAAGGCGATCGTCGTTCGTGGTTTCGGATCCCCAGACGTACTCGAGCTCAAAGAGGTGCCGACGCCAAAGCCGGGCGAAGGCCAAGTGCTCGTTCGCATTCACGCCGCTGGCGTCAACCCCTATGATACCTACATCCGCACCGGTACGTATCCACACAAGCCCGAGCTTCCTTACACCCCGGGCTCCGACGGCGCCGGTGTGATTGAAGCTGTGGGCGAGGGCGTGACCCGGGTCCAGCCGGGCCAAAGAGTGTACACGGCAAAGACTTTGACAGGCGCATACGCGCAATTTGCGTTAGCACTCGAGAGCCAAGTTCATCCGCTTCCTGACAGGATAACGTTCAGCCAGGGAGCCGGCGTGTGGGTGCCCTACGGTACTGCTTATCACGCATTGCATCACTGGATAGCAGACCACGCCGCACAAACCGTCCTCATTCATGGCGCGAGCGGCGGTGTTGGCACCGCGGCGTTGCAGATGGCAAAGGCCATGGGACTGACCGTTTTCGGTACCGCCGGAACGTCCAAAGGGATCGACCTGGTCGAGCGCGAAGGTGCCCAACAGGCATTTTTGCACACCCAGGCCGGTTATCAAGAACAGATACTCGACGCCACCGGCGGACGCGGGGTGGACGTCATTTTGGAGATGCTCGCAAACATAAACCTTGCCCAAGATCTCAGATTGCTCGCCAACAATGGCCGGGTTATCGTGATCGGCAATCGCGGAGAGGTAACCATCAACGCCCGCGATCTCATGGCCCGGCGGGGCTCAATCCACGCCTTCACCCTGTGGTCCATCACCCCTGCCGAGGAAGCGGATATCCACGCAGGCCTGTTTGCCGGACTCGCAAATGGCACCTTGCGTCCGATTGTCAGCAAGGAAATGCCGCTCGGAGAGGCAGCTCGGGCTCACAAAGAGATTCTCGAACCTGGTGCCACCGGCAAGATTGTGCTCACGACTTGAATCGTCTTCCAATTCCTCCAGAACACGACTGAGCCTTCCAGGATCCGCAGCGATCAGATCAAAGAACACCGCTGTGCGATGCTCCACCTTTTTTCGGCGAGCAATCATCTTGCTGATATATCCTGGCGACCAATCGAGGAGCGTTTCCAGCTTGCCTCGTGTCGTCAGACGTTCGACGCGTTCAAGGGCTTTCATAAAGACGGCATACCGCCGGTCTTCGAGTATCTTGTCAAGTCGCGCATCCGCAATAGGCTGCCTATTCGGATTCGCTTGCCTCTTCCGACGTGTCCACCTCTACGACTGGTACGGGTGTATCTTTCTGCGCTGGTTGGGCTTGTTGCGTTTCTTTCCATGTCGGGTCTGTTGCCAGCCCCTTGCGAACATGACGCAGTCCTGGGCTGCAACCCACCGACAGGATTGTTACGCCTGCCAAGAGGTTGACCAATGCCAACGGCCAAAGTGCGGATCTGATTGATGACAGCATTTTCATCTTATATGCCCTCCCCGTCGATCAGCTTGCGTGTTTCCTGTGCAGCCTCGTGAAACGCAAGTTGCGCACGCTTCAACAGTCGAACATCAAAGTCGGAATCAGGCCAGACCATTTCGAATGAGTTGTCTTCGCCCACAAACCGTCTTTGAAATGTCTTGCCCTGTTTTGGCAGGTTCACGGTCACGTCCAGAACAGTGACTGCGGTCATGTCTGCCCCCCAGACACTCACATCTGGCTCGGCAAAGAACTGATCGACGACAATCGAAATGCTCGGGTCATCGGCTCCATTACCAGCCATGTCCAGACCAACGCTCTGAAATTCAACCTTGGCGGCCTGTGTCAGCCACTCCTGTGGCTTGGGGTTTGTGAATACATACGCGGTGTCCATCCCGTAGCCATTCTTCTTCACCGCTACAGCCTCAGGTTCATTGCGCAGGGTGGGCTTCAGTTCCAGTTTCTTCCAGACGACACTCTTGGTCATCGGAGTGGTTGAGCCCACCTCTCGTCCAGAGGTGTACGGCTTGACCATGGTGTAGTTGGTGAGGGCGCATCCGGCAAAGGCCCACGCGCACACGACCAACGAGAATGGGGTTTTCATCTTTCCTCCCAAAACGTTTGGGGCGCAGGTAGTTGGGTCTCGCATGTAAAAACACCGGGCAGAGACGACAATACAGGCACCGTTATTCACCTTCCCGTTCAAAACTCAGATGTGATGGAGCGGCCATCGTAGAGATCGCTGCACAGCTTGGCTAACCACGGGTGAGGGTCCCATAGACGAGACAATCAGTACAAATGTGAGGCCATGCCCACGCCGACGCTCTGGAAGCGGCCACGTGAAGCTGTTCGGGAAACCCAAGAGGCTCGTCGCGCGGAAGGTGGTCGATCTTTCGCCGTCGCTTGCCGATTGTTCCGATCCACTCGCGGTCGGGTTCCAGTAGAGGGACCCCTCATTTCTCCGGGTCGCCGCTCAGAGGCAAGCGCGTGGGGTCATGATCCTGAACAAGCGCCATCTCCCGATTCTCCGACACAGAGGCACCCAAAGCTATACTCACGATAAAACATGTTATATCCATTCTCGTAGCACAGCTCTCCCCAACCACAACTTTGATCGTAGTGTATCGTGTAGCAGACATCTGAATTCAATTGGTCCACAATTGACGAATCGCCGTCTTCGAGCTCCATTGCCCTAAGGTCGTCGATTTTTCCTTCGGAGCCGCATCCCATGAACGCCATTCCGATTCCCAACGTAACGAGCTGCTTGATTTTCATAAAGTCTCCTGTTTGCTATCCGCAGTTCAATTTGCGATGACAGTTTGCACGATGTATGCCAGAGGCTGAGCGTCATCTCCGCACCGTATTCGTTACGCTTTTTGTTCTTCGCAATGGAGCACAGGGAACCACGGCGCTCCACCAGGGAACGACAGCGCTCCACCAGGGAACGACAGCGCTCCACCAGGGAACGACAGCGTTCCACCAGGGAACGACAGCGTTCCACCCTGGGAACAACAGCGGTATCCGAGGAATTCTGCCCACGATCCTCGCCGCCCTACGCCGCGAGCTTGAGCAGCGCGGTGGCATCGAGGAGCCGAAACAGCCAAACCGTCATTGTAAGGTCGCGCGCCGTATTTCTACCCGACATACTGGATCACGGTGCCGCCTCTTCTGTGAAAGGAGGATTGGTGATGCGATGGATCCGCGCACCGCGGTTTTGGTAGACAAGGGGTAAATCGAGGACTCGGTGGTCTTGGCCCACCAGTACATGAGTCGCGCCGGTGTTGGCGGCCAGCTGGCGAAAGCTCTCGGTGTCGTGTTCGTCGAATGCGCAGTTTCTCGGCCAATGATGTGACCACTCGGGCAGGGAACGTCGGCATATCTGATTCATGCGTTCCGCCCACGCAAAGGCAAAAGAGCGGCTGAGATTGCCATAGGTGCCATCTTTGTAGTCACCTATGGTGCCTCGCTCTGACCATGCACGAAATAACCTCACATTGTTGGTAATGAACAGTGCTTCTGCTGGTGTATGGTCTTTGGCCCAGAGTGCAGCCTTTGTTATGCTATTTTGGCCACTGAAACCGAAGAGATCGGAATTCCGTACACCTCCTCCATTGGCTAATTTCACACCACCAAAACTCAACACCGCAAGGCCCAGACAAAGCGCAAGAATGGCCGGCCGAGCCGACATGTAATCCGAAATTCGCTTGACGGACGAAAGAGCGACGATAGCGGCCATGACGACAGAGGCGTTCAGCAACTGTGTCGTATGGTGGTACCAACTCACCGCCACCGCTATCCCGGCGACCACCACCAGCCAACGCGGATCGACAAACTTTCTCCACGTCTCCGGCAGACGCAAGAGAATCAACTTCGAGAGCCACGGCCATAGCAGCCAAGCAAGCACCATCACCGCGAAGGGAGGCGCAATGTAGTCCAAGGCCAACAGCACCCAAACAAAGGCACCACTGGCCAATAGCCCGGACTTATTTCGATGCTCTTCCAGCACAACAGCGGCAGATGCACAAACGGCGAATACCATGGCGATGCGGGCCAACCGCATGGGGCTCGTCAGCAACCAGAATTGGATAGGCACCCACTCGCCGAACAGTATCGTCAGCACCACCGCAATGGGTGTAGCGATGGCCAACCCTCGCAAAAACCACGCATGAGACTGATTCTTGGTTATCTGTGCCCCCCGCCACACCAGCGCAACGCAGGCCAGGTTGGCTGCATGAAAATGACCTGGATAGGTGCTCGGCAAGAAGTGATGCTTGCTGCGCAGAGCGATGAGGTGAAACCATTCGGGGTCAATCAGACGCATGGTTGACTCGCCACCCGCATGAGCGCGGGCCAGCACGGCAGGGATACAAAGAAGTGCGCCGAAAGCTATGGAAGTAATGAGCGCGCGATCCATATTGCGAAAGCCGCGACCCAAGACCGCCAGGCCCTGAGCGAAAAGCCCCCATAGGCCAATCACCGGGTGAATATTGAATCCGATAGCGCCCAATACCGCCGCCAGATAGGGTCGCTTGTTCAGTTGTCCCCACAGTCCCCACAGCAACAAGGGAAACGCCAAGTCGCGCGGAAGCAAATAGATCTCGTAGGTGGGGACCCAGCCCCACACCAACTTAGGAAACACCATGGCGAGAACCGCCAATAGCGGAGCCCAAGGATGCTCAAACAACAAACGTGCGAGCGCTGCTACCGCACCGAAAAGGAGAAATATACTTAGTCCATGGAGCAAGAGAAATGCCGGTTCCAAGCCGAGTGTCTCCACCACCGGCGCGATAAAATAGAATGCAAGAACCGAATACTGATCAGCGATATTCGCTACAAAGTCACCCGGGAACACACCAGGACCGTGCATATGAATACGCAGAAATGGAATGGTAACGTGGTGGTCGGAAAAGTAGATACGGTATCCGACAAACAAGTAGGAAAGCATCGTACCGCACAAGGCCAATAACCACGTCGATGACGTCGATGACGTCGATGACGTCGATGACGTCGATGACGTCGAACGAGAATGCGACCTCGTCATCTTCAAGAATTCTATGCATGGGACGTGCAAACGCATTGTCTGTCCGACGTGCCGGTGGTTCAACTCATGAAGGAGATGTCCAGGTTTTGGCTGCTAGCTTAATCGCGAACCAATGCATCAACAATTGGCCATAACGCTGCACAATGTGAGCGAACAATTGCAGGCTTTCCTTGTAGTCGCGATGCGGACTTCGCAGGTCGAGCGGAACCAACTCTTCATCAGAGAAGATACGTTTGTAGAGATTCTCCAGCCCGTTCTCTATATCGGACTTCAGCGAAGTGTGAAGCGCCTCCCGCTCCAGTCGAGCCTCGAGGTTGCGGGCTTTGGCACTCAGAAACTTGTTGCGCAACTCCATCAAAGCCAAAGCAAAATCTGCCGATGGCAGGGTTCCGAGGTCGAGGTGCCATCGGCCTATGCTCTCCATCCGTTGTTCGAAACTGCGCGATCCAACGCCAAATTCATGAACGGAGAAGAGTTGGATGAGATAATCCGCGGCGCGAAGTCGATCCAAATGTTGCCAGACTTCATCGTCGTCGAACATGCGGGGCTGAGGCGGTTCGTGACGGATCGCTATTGGCAAATGTCCTGTGAACAGATGAGGGGAGGCGATCTGAAGTGTGGTGCCAAAGAGCCCGTCTTGATTTCTTAGGATGGGTAAAAAGGGTGGGAGATCGAATCGATTGTCCAAGGAGGTAGCTGGCATCATGAAGTAATCGGTGGACACAGTGGTACGCGCCACCGCGCGAAAGACCGCCTTCGTCTTGCGAGCCCGTTGATAGTCTTTCTCCGATTCGGCGAGCATCTTGCGCAAAGGACCGACAGCGAGCATGAAATACATTGCTCTACCCATACCAGAATCGCCTACCAGACCCGTTGTCACCGCCGCGACGCGACCCTGGACTGACCTGAGACTCTCGAGCAAACGCTCGTCCATAGGAAGGAGATGCACGTGTGGGTAATCAAAAAGCGAACCGAGGGGCCTCCCGAGTAGCCTCTCGTGCTCAGACAACAGATCGATATCGAATGGCGCACTCGCCTCAAATGCTGCTTCTCGGTCATCAAAGAAGAGAAACTGTGTTGGATCGATTGAAGCGAATTGCGCTCCATCATCGAAATCCGACGGTCTTCGAAGCTCACAAATAGTGTCATCATCGACAGACAAAAAGGCGTTTCCCACCTGGTCTAAGAGCAAGGCGTTGCGATTCGATCCGGCGCTGCGCTCAACACCCTCGAAACCGAACAACCCAAATTTCAATACCTCCGTCGGAATGCTCGAGTCTGTTGCTTTTATGTGGTCAACGAGGTCCTTGCGTTGTTCACGGCCCAAAATTCGGAGGCCAATGCCGAGTTGGTTGCTCAATACCTTCAACTTGGAACTCTGTTCGGCAGCTGCCACAGGATCATGAGTGTCATCCGCCACAACAAACGACGTCTGACGACCATACTTCTGAGTCATCTTTGCATAGCTGCGAAGTGCCCTCTCGGCACACGCAGGTCGGTTGCACGTGACGATCCCAATAGTGTCCAGAGTTACCAATGACTCAGTGGATGGCTCGGTCGATGATTCACTCGATGATAGCGTTGCCGCCTTAATCTCTCCAAGCGAATAGTAGAACCCAGCGTCTACCAACTCCTGAATGCGGTGTTCAGCTGCAAGAACGCCGTCAAATGTTCCTGGACGCGCAGTGACAATGTTTTTGGCATGCACGCTGATCGGTGCGAAGCTTCTGGAATTAGCCAAGATGTCAAGATCGCTCTTCTCCAGTAACGGCCGGTCTTTGCCGTCCCCCAGTGACAGCAAGTAGGTGTCGTCTCCGAAGAAATGCAGCTTACCATTGCGGGAGTGTATCAATTCTTCTTCTTTCATTCTGCTCAACGTTCAATCAGTGTTTCACTCGCAGTACAACCAAGAACCAAAGACAGCACTGCCATGCTAGGCTACCGATGGCGTCTCGATCGGACAGCCCTCGACCTTGACGCCATCGCCAGGCCTTGACTCTCCGCCGGAGGACTGACGCCACGGATCACTTCTCGATGTAACCGAGCGCTTCGGCGCTTCGACCTCATCGCCGCTGACATTCTTGTTGTGCTCTGTGGCCCCAGGCGATTCCCGGTTCTGAGCGTTGCTTTGCGGCTTTTTGATAATGGTGTCGGTTTTCAAACTGCCCACTGCTCATCGAGCCCAAGCGCAAAACGGAGTGCTTCATCGAGTTGCGTCCGTTTCGTGGATGACAAGGTTCCGATCCGTTCCTTGAGGGCGGATTTGGGTATGGTGACGAGCCAATCGCAATTGATGACTCCGGGTTTGGGTAGGCCGTCGCGTTTGCCAACCTTCACCTCGACAGCGAATCCGCGGATCGTTGTCGAAACCGGCGCAACGATGACCAGCGCTCGCACCGCATACGCTTCTTGGCGTGAAACCAAGACCACGGGTCGCTGTTTGTCTACGTGAGCCCACCAGATTTCACCGCGATTCAATCCCATGGCAGACCTTTGAGAGCTGCGGTCGCCAAGGCCTCGGCGGTTTGGATGTCTTCATCCCCTTCGGGGTGCTCGCAATACCCATCGACATATCGGGCAATCTTCGTTTTCTGGTCGGCGTCTGCAATGAGCAACCGCAACGCTCTATTGACGATGGCGCTTCGCGACTCTCCGCTGCGTTTACGCATCTTCTCTGTGGTTTCAAGGACCACTCGGTCGATGGTGACTGCCACTTTCTCTTTCTTGCCCATGGTATGACGATATCATACTCAGCGTTTCCTGCAAGCACCAGGCAGCAACCACGGATCACTTCTCGATGTAACCAAGTGCTTCAAGCGCTTCGAGCTGATCGCCGCTGACATTCTCTTTGTGCTCTGTGGCCCCAGGCGGATTGTTGCCAAAGGTCAAACGCCCATGGGCCCCGAAGGTTCGGCTTTGGGCATTGGCGAAAATCGGCCAATCTGCCGATGGAGGGAGAGTGAGGCGGGCGTCCTTTCTCGGCACACCCGACAGCCGAGCCTGCCATCCTGCCTTGGTTGGCGCGCCGACGATGCGAGCTAGGACCAACAACGGTGACCGTTTGTCTGCCGATGACAGCTGCCATCGCTTGGACTCTTTGTTGCCGCGCAACCGGCCAAAAATCGGCTGCAGCTCTGCCGTGCCATTTTTCAAATCCAGGCTGAGTTGCACACGCCGCTCCCCAGCGCTTGCTGCAAATAGAATGTACTGACCAGGATGGCTGCTGGCCAGGTGCTCTGCGGCGCAATAACGCAATGCCGCGAGCACCTTGGGGTCAGGCGGTTTGCCACTGAGGTCGCGACGCTCGCCGGGGTCCTTGTCGAGATCATAGAGATACTCAAGCCTCTTGTCACCGTAACGCAGAATGTATTTGTAACGGCCATCGCGCACCGAAATGGTCTGGGTGCCCACATTCTCGCTGATAGCGAGACGGTCTCTCTCAATGCCACCACGCAAGAGCGGCATCAGTGATTTGCCATCAACGCCGTTCACGTATTCGATGCCCAGCATTTCAATCATTGTCGGAAATACGTCAATCAGACGCACCTGGGTGGCGACGCGCCGGCCACCTTCAATGCCTAACGAGCGGGGCGGTTTGATGATCAGAGGCACGCGCACCATCTCGTCGTGAAGGTGATGGAAGCCATGGCCAAAGTATCCTTCATGCTCTGCTATGCCCTCGCCGTGGTCAGAGAGAAACACGATGAGCGCTTCATCGTAGAGACCCAGCGTTTTCAACTCCGCAACAAAGTAGGAGATAAACTTGTCGACATATGCAATCTCGCCATCGTAGAGATCGCTGCACAGCTTGGCAAACCACGGGGTGAGGGTCCCCTTGACGAGACAATCAGTACAGGTGTTTCCACCGAAGCGAACAGATTGATTGGAGACAAGGATCGGCAGTCTCAGGCCGTGACTCTCAATGGTTTTCATATCGGCGAAACGCTCGAGACTCTCACCCTCGTGGTTGAATGGTTGATGCGGATCATCGAGGTGGTAGAAAAAGAAGATCGGCCGCTCGTAGTTCTGCTGCAACCAGGGTTGCGCCAGTTTCCAGTTGTCCTCTGCGCGAACCGTGTAGCTGGAGGCAAGGTGAAACTTGGGGACATTGAAGTAAGCATCAAAGCCGCGCTCAAACCCCATGTCGTACAACAGCAGTTTGTATGCGAGACCTTGGGTGAAGTAGCCAGCATCACGCATGGCCTGCGCCATGTCGTTGTGCCGTAACACTGACAGACGCTGCGTCACGCCGTGCTTCGCCGAGTACTTGGACGTGAAGATCGACGCAAAGGACTCCGGTGTCCAATTCGATTGAGCGATGGTGTTGTCAAAGGTCACCGCATCCGCGGCAAACTCCTCGAGCCGAGGACTCGTAGGCCGATTCCACCCATACAGGGACATTCGGTCAGCACGCAAAGTGTCCACGGCGACGAGGAATACATTGAAACGAGTGTGTTTCCCTGCTTGCCAGATCGCTGGGTTTGAAAAGACGGCAATACCCGGTTCGCCACCAATCGACTCAGTCGCCAACTCCAGGCTTTGCGTTTCCCCAGAGAGGTGTCCCAGGTCGATGACCCAGTCTCGCCAGCGCGTCGTGTTGTCGACCTGTTCGTCAAACACAATGTCGTCCCCGACACGTACCAACGCTCGCACAGGAGCGCCGCTGGACTCCTTCAAGAGTGCTGTGCCGAATGATAATCGTGCACGCTCTGGAAACGTAACTCTCCAGCGAAATGAGGACGTGGTGGGGGCCAACAAACCATGTCGCGACTCGAAGGCGGGCTCATCGTCCACATTGGCTTTGGTCGCCGAGGGGACCGGCAGAAACTGGCCAAAGGCTCGCAGGCCATGTGTCTTCTCATCGCCGCGTTCGTACCGATCGCGCACCAGGCCCAAACGCTGCGCGTACGTTGGTGTGAGCAACTCCACAACGATGTCATCGATGAGCACAGGCGTGGCGTCCCGCCACTGCGTTCGCACCGAAGACTGGAACAACAAAAGCAACGAATGGGTATCACGGCTGGAAAAGAAGATCTGCTCGTCTGTGGACCAGGCATCTGGACGAGGAGGCGTTGTAAAACGCCGCTGGCGAATAAGTGTGCGCAGCTTGGCGAATGATCCGGCCTGGGTCGAGCTCCCGAGCACACTGTCGAGATCGCCTGGGTGGTTGAGGTTGTCACGCTCGGGTGTGTAAGTCGTCTCGAGAACCATGAGATCAATCGTGTCAGAAACACCTTTTGCGGAACGCGCTACCCGGTAGAATCGACTGGGCTCGACCTTGACAAGAAGCGCCAACGGTCTCTTCGGCGAAGGCCGCACGGCCACCGCCTTCCCCTTGCCGTCTTGTCGCGGCACGATCTGGCCAAGGGCGGACGCCGTCCAACCGAGATCCTTCGCACTGTGCTTCTCGAAATCAACCCGCAAGATTTGTTTTCCTGCAATTGGACCGGATTCAGCAACACTGAGAACAGGTGAGCTAATCTGGGCATCCGCCAACAACTCTACGAGCTTGAGCTCTCCGCCTGGGGGCTGCGGCATGGCAATGACCGCCGTAGCGTGCTCCGGTGCCTCTGACGAAGACTGCTCGGCTTCAGAGAAACAGGCTGTTTGTCCACAACAGGCGATGACAACGAATGCCGTACTGAAACTGCCGTTGCGATTCAACATTCTGATCACCGCACAATCTTGGCATCATCGCCAATGGCAATCGCCATCGACGTTCTCATATTGGGCCAATGCCCAATTCAAGGTGGACACTTGTTCCTGAATGTGAGCCGTGAAGGCCGATCCTTGCAGACCCAACATCTGGCGCGAATAGTCAACGTGCCGACGACTCTCTGGCAAGGACGCCCGGACGCCATTGGCGCAGAAGCCTTCGCTCACCACGACGGTCATCCCCAGCATGGCGAGATTGGCTGCCCGACGCTGCACGCGGGTGTCCCACAAAGCGGTGCCACAGGCCGACGGTGCCATGACCGAGGGGATCTTTGGCGAGGATGTACTCGGAACGTAAACATTCGCAGACATGAAGATGCCCTTGAACACCTCAATACGAACCACATCGATCCGAAATTCGGTCCCCGGCACAACCCTCTGAACTTGAGCGGTGATCACGTCCCGTTGAGGCTCGAGGCCGATCAATTCTATGAGCTGAGTGCGCGTCCTGTCCGACCAAAGCTGTGCTTGATGGGCGTCCTCAAAATTGGGACATCGCGGGGTGAAAGCGGTGAGAACCCTGTCCGTCATCGTCGGTCCGTCCTGACCCAAGACGGGACGTCCCTGTACGCTGCGGGGGCCTGCGTGAGCGGAGTGCGGCGAAGACGTAAGGCCAGCACCGAGACAAATCATCACGAGACACGCGCGCAAGGGATACTCCAACATGACCACGCATGTATTGCATCACACGCGCAGAGACGTGGCAACACACCCCTGAGCATCTATTTGCGCAAACTCTCGATGACCGCACGCACCTTGGGAGCCTCTTGGTGTTCCGGGGCGACAATGAGGAATCTTTCAAATGCGGCGATGGCTTTGTCGCGACGCCCTACCATTTTGTAAGCAAGCCCCAGAGACAAAAGTGACTTCGCGTGATCAGGATTGTCGGCAATGGCTGCCTCGAGCTCGGTTATGGCCAGCATCACCTTGTTTTGCCTGAGGAGACTCACACCCTCACGGTAATGGGGATTCGCCTCTGCGGCCGGCGGCGGCTGTGGGGGAGGGGGTGGCGGCTGCTTCTTTGGACGAGCAGGCGCCTTCTGATCTGCCTTAGTCGTGAGTAACTCCGTCTTGCCTTTCCGTTTGTGCACCAGGCTCCGTTTGGCAGATATGCCATGCTCCCTCTCATCGCCAAGATTCGTTGAGTGGGGTGCGACGTCCGTTGAGTCGGGTGCGACGTCCGTTGAGTCGGGTGCGACGTCCGTTGAGTCGGGTGCGACGTCCGTTAGACTCGATGCGACCGTGGGTGTCTCTGCTTTCGGCTGCGCGTCATCCTTGACGCCAAGACCACCGGGTCCGGCATTTTGGTTGAGAGCGCCCACAACCGCGGGGGCGGTGGGTAGGTCAGTTCTCAAGGTTCGGGTGACGAACCAAACGAACCACACACTCCCCAGCAACACTGCCGCAGCGATACCCCACACAGGCCAATTGACAGCGGACTTCGGTGGGGAAAGACGGGCGTGAGGATTCTCCTCCCCCAACAACTCTGCGAGCGTGACCGCCGCCCGCCTTTCACCCGAGGGAATCTTGATGGCCAGTGGCAGGATCGGATCCGAGGCCGAACCCAAAGGAACGTCGTCGAAGGGCGACTCGGGAATCGGCACAAAGGGCGCTTCCGAGATGGGGTCGCGAGGAGGCTGCTCGATCGGCTCGAAGGGCAAATCCGTGTATGACTCTCCGCCGTTGAGCACATCCTGCACCACTGTCGGTGGGGTCGCCGCATAGTAGGAATCGGGCGACCTGTCGGCAGTTTGAATTGGTGCGGGCTCGACGAACCTCACGCCTTCAGACAACGGGCCGAGACTGACGACCAGCTCCTTAGGTTCGTTGCGGATCGATTGCCGCAGGTCGGCCAGTTGCGCGGCCATGGCGTCCTGTGGCTGCACCAAGGGGCCGTGTCCGAGACGTAGAACCTCACCACGCAGCAGCTCCAGCTTAGCGCTGGAGCCAGCTCTCTTTGCCTGCTCGAGAAGCTTCGCGAGCTCTTCAATGATCGGCCGCGGGTCATTGAGCCAACGTGCCTCTTCCCAGAGGAACATCGCCATGTGCTCGAAGAACTCCACCCCACGGTTTGTCTGCACCTCGAGTGCCGTGCGATAGAGGTCGAGGGCGTGGTGTGTGCGACCAAGCTCACGATACCAGCCTGCAAGATCGGTGACATGGTAGTCGTCGTCGCTGAGACCGACCCTCTGTTCGAGCCGCGGCACAATCTCCAAGTCCACGATCTGACGAACCCGTTCGGCGACACCGTCAGCCCCCCCGGCAAACTGGACTCGAGCGGCATCGGAGCGCACGCCGAGGATCTCTCCCTCAACACCGATGGGAAAGTCCTCGCCAATCATGTGCAAGGCAAACCGAAGCACATCCCCTACGACGACTCCTGAAGCACCAGCGAGGCTCATCCCTCCTTGTGAAATGTCCTGCGTCGACGCGATCGCCCAGCTTCCGTCACGGTCGTAACGTACACGTAGACTGGTTTCAAAGCGCCGAAACTGGCGTCTGTCACCCAGGTCCCTGAGCGCCATCGGTACTTCCTTCGCCTGCATCGCCCCAACCTCGCACGGATTATGGTGGATCGGATGGCGTCGTGTCCAATGACTGGCGCTAACTTCCTGTGGGAAATCGACTGAATTTGCCAAACCAACAACGATCCCCGTGTAAATTGACGGTCGTAAGACCGATAGATCACACTGTTGTGGGGACCGCGATTACTGAATGTATCCGAGCGCTTCGAGAGCTTCCTTGTCCTCGGAGGTGAGGGCGGCAGGGCTCGCAGCGCCTTCTGCCGATTGTCTCCACGCTGTCAGCCGGTCCGAAAGCTCTGCCGCAATCGTCGGATGCTCGGCGACAAGGTTCTTCTGTTCTCGAGGGTCCGTCGTGAGATCGTAGAGCTCTTTGCGACCCTCGCCTTCACCAACAACGTACTTCCACCCTCCCCGTCTGATTCCAAAAAGAGAACCGTTGACGGCAATGTCTCGCATTTTGCCGGGATTGTAATGCTGACGATGCAAAAACACCGAACGCTCCGTTGGCGTCACGCCCCCGTCATACAACGCGTAGGAGAGCGAGCGACCTTGCCACGGCAACAGGTGCTCTGACTCATCCACCTCTGCCGTCACTTGCGCGGCGTCCAGAATAGTGGGCACCAAGTCCACGAGCTCGACGGGCCCCGTGATGGTCTGACTGCGGATCTTCCCAGGCCAGTGAAAGATCAGAGGGACCCGCACCGACTCCTCGTACACATCCGCGTTGTGATAGGGATCGCCGTGTTGCATCAGACCCTGGCCATGATCGGCGGTGACAATGATGAGGCTGTCATCCATGAGCCCCAATGCATCGATCTTCTCCAATAACCTGCCAATTTCAGCATCCATGAAGGCGATCTCTGCATCGTATGGATGCGCGAAACGCTTTCGATAGGCAGGAGGGGCTCGATAGGGCTCATGGGGATCGAAATAGTGCACGAAGAGAAAGAACGGATGGCGCGAACTTCGACTCTCTTCCAGCCAGCGGATGGCGCGGTCGGTGGTGTTGTTGGCGGTCGCATCGAAACCACCGGAGACATCGCTTCCGAGCCAACGCTTCGCCTTGAACGTCGCATGTTCCGGCAAGAAACTATCTTGGTACGACTCAAAGCCTTGGGCAAATCCAAACTTTCGATTCATGACAAAACTGCCGACCACGCCCGCTGTCTGAAATCCCGCTCTCTGCAGAAGCTCGGCGAGCGTGACTTTGTCTGGGCTCAACGACCGGCCGTTGCTGATCAGGCCATGGGTGAGCGGATAAAGGCCGGTGAACATCGTCGCGTGTGTCGGCCCGGTACAAGACATCGGAGCGTAGGCCAAATCAAATCGGGTTGAGCTCTTGCCGAAATCAGCAAGATGCGGCGTCGTTGGTTTGTCGTAACCGTAAAGGGACGTACGATCAGCCCGCGTCGTATCGAGAGAGAGGAGGATAATGTTAGGCCGTTCTCGAGTGCATGCGCACAGACACAGCGTCAGGCAGAGAGATCGGGCGCGACTCATCAACGGTTGGTAGCCCAAACGTTGTCGTTAGGCAACTCGCAGCCGGCCAAGGTGCCTACCCGTACCATCATCGAGAACACCGCTTCGATTTGTCTTCTTCTCAGGGCTGGATTCCAATTGAGCCAATCATGCTTCCCATATTTGTCCCGGTGGCTTCGGTGTAACCGAGGTCTTCTATCGTGCCATTGCTCAAAAACCTCATATGGCGAACTCCGGATAGTTCGGATACGTAGATGTGTCCGGTGAGGCTGCCTCTGTCGACCACGACCGCAGAATCAGGCAACTCGGGTCGCCCGAAATTGTAGTCGATCTCTCCCACAAAAACGAACGGTGTCGTCGTGTTGTCGGCGTCATAACCGAAGAGCGTGTATCCGTCTTCGAGGGTATAGGAGGTGACCAGCAGAAATGCGTTATTCCACGGGGAGATGGCGATGGCGATGGGAAAATCGTAGGGCAGGGGGGAAATCGTTGGGCTGCTCACGAGTGACGACCCGTCAATTCTGATCACGCCAATGCGGTGATCTTCCGCTGACCACGCCGACGTGTCGGCAAGCAACGCATATTTCCCATCCGCAGTGACGGCCATCGTGATGACCCATTGCTGGTCGTCGGCAAAAACGTCCACTTCGTCGACGACAGTGAGTTGGGTATCCTCGAGATTTGCAACCAGGAAGCCATCACTGCCAACGGTGGACGCGCCAAGTTTCTTGGCGGCAACAATGGCATCACTGTCTCGGCCGGGAATGAAACGCAGTTGTTCCGCGTTCTGGGATTCGGACAGCCTCAGGACGTCGGAAAGTGTGCCATCGCATTCAATGGTGACTCGATAGATCCCACCGCCGTTGTTGGCCCAGTTGGTATCGACGACGTACACAAATTCCCCCGTGGGACCAACCTCGAGCGTCTCGGCCCAGAATCCGCCGGAAAAATTCGCGTGGGTGACGGTGACATTGCCATCGTCGTCGACAGCGAACACGCCCAGGGTCCCATCCTCTTGCGTCGCAATTCCAACTTTGCCGTCTGGCGTGAAGTCGACATTGCCATCGGAGATTGCACCCATTGTAAAGAGGATCCCGGTATTGGACACCACGCCTGTCGTGCTCACCGCGAAGACTTCCCAGTCCGCTCGAGAGTCCCCAAGCTCGTCGTAGGGATGTGCCACGACAAGAACGCGAGCTCGGTCGGCAGTGGGGAACGTCCGACCGCAGGTACCCCCATCACCTCCATGGCCATCACCGGTATTTATCTCATCACCGACGGGGTCACCCGCATAGCTGGGTAGGGGCGACCCCGATGTACATCCGACCTCTAGGGACAACACGGCCATGCTCAGCAAAAACCATCGCCGCGGCCATTTTGGACTCACAGAAAACAACTCTTTCTAGGGTCTGAGTGCAAGTTGCGTCAGCGCGTCGACCCACTCAGACGATGGGGGTGCTCTCACCGTGGACGAAGCGCTTCCAGTTTGGGCAGGAATCGAGCCATCCAGTTGTGCCGCGAACGAACGAGTCCTCGGCGTCGGCCAGTACCGGAATGTATAGCGAGAAACCCTTGCTCTTGTCCGCGTATTCGGGTGTCGTCTGGTTGGCAATCGTCATCCCTTCGAGCAGCTCAGCCAGACGGGTAGCTGCAGCATGGATTGACGACTCTGGTGGGTAGTTCTCGGCGAGCTTCTTGGCGAAATTGATGGCATCGACGGCACCAGCATCATACTCGGTGCTTCGACAAGATTCGGCGACGTTAAGGATCTTGGGATTTGCAAACCCACCTTCCTGAAGTAGCTGCTGAGCAAGCACGTCGAGTTGTTGGCGAACGGTAGGCAGACCATCGAGACGGACCGCCGCAAGTGTCTCTCCATCGTAAACCTTCACCGTCGCTTTGGCCGCCGCCTCGGCGGTGAGCTTGCCGTCACGGCGAAACAGCCAGCCCAGACGTTTAAAGAGCTTGGTGTAGTTCCAGCCTTCCCCAGGCTCGACTTCTTGGCTGCCAACCATGTAATCGACATTGGCGCTATAAAGCGCCTCCGCAACGGAGACGTTGCCCTCCAGGCAGGCGTCAAAGCCCACGACAGCGATCTTCTTCTGCAGGTTTTTGAGGGCTGTGGCCATCTCCTTCATGCGTATCATATCATCACTGTAGGGAGAGGAGTCGTCGGAAGCGACCCCACGCCAGGAGTCCCCATGATTCCAGACATCAACAAACATCTGGTCGCTCGGGAAAGCCTTCTGTACGAATTCCACAGCCGCCTGCAACGTCTTGCCGCTTGCCATGTTGAGCTCGCCGTTCCCCTTGCGCATGAGGTCGCCGAGCGCACAGTTATTCGGGATCGGGATCTCCTTGGAGACGACGGCGCGACCATCTTCATGGTCATTTTGTTGGATGCACAACATCCGGGATTTTGATTTCCAGTTGTACGCGGGAGAATCACCGACGTCTTGATATTTGGCACCGTCCACCAAGACCACCACGTTCATGAACTTGGCGACATGGCCAAATGCGGCCTCCATTTCGTTGATATCACCGAGTCCACAGGATTCGAGATTGTTGTCGCCAGCAAGGTAAACGAAGAAGGTCCACTTCTTGGGTTCCGCGCAGGGCAGGCTGTCGAGGTACGCCGAAAAGGCCTTCTTTGCTGGCTCTGTGAATGCAAAACGTTCGCGGATGATATGCAGGGCCCGCCGGACCTCCAATGACGGAATTCCTTCCATGGCACCCAGCGCCAGGAGCTTGGCGCCTTCCTCGACACAAATGGCGTTGCGCTGGTTGGCGAAGGAGTCCGCCATGCGAAACAGCTCTGCGACGATTCGTTCCGGCGGAAAGAACTTCTTGAGATCCTCGGCATAGCGTTCTTGCAAAGTTGAACGGAGGGAATACCAATCCTCAGTCTTCTCAAATCGCGCATCGCGCACCAAATTCATGAGAAGATCGATGGTTTCTTTTCCCAGGTGAGGCGCGTCACGGACTTCGTTGATGACCCAGCTCACTTTGTCGTGCGCTACGGGGCCGCCCATGGGCACACTCGGTCCCCACTTTCCATTGTCACCGTTCTCTTCAACTTCAACTAGGTGATCCCTGATTCGCACCGTCAGGGCAGCGTCTGATCTTTGTCCAAACACGGAATCGAGGGTCTTCTGCTGGGGGAGCCGGCCCCTCAGCATGTTGGTGATGACCTTCAGAGAGTCATTGCGCTCGGTCTTCTTGACATCTTTTTTCAACTCTTTGCGGATCGTCTCACGAGTGGTCGCATGCATTTTGCATTGAAAGGAGACAGGATTGTCGCTGACGCCGGATTGGTAGGTGATGGACTTCACACGCCCGCCCAACTCGGTGCACGCGGTCAACAAAAAGGCGCTCAGTTGCTCATCGGGTTCGAGCTTTCGATCCTCAAAGATGAAATTGCGCAGGGAATTCCCCTCTACCTCACTGATGCCGTATTGGGCCTTGCGAAGAGAGGCGTCAAAGTCGTCGCGCACAAATCCCTTGTATTGAAGTACACGATTATCATTGAGGACGACTTGAACGGTTCCGCATATGGACATGATGATCTCCGGCTAGGATGTGACAATTTTACGCAATATCGTTTTCGGCAGTTCTTCGATTTGGTTTCGCAAAAATGATGAGGATGGGCGAATTGTTCGCCGCCGTGTTCGCCGCCGTGTTCGCCGCCGTTGACACCCTACAGAGCGACACGTACGCTCCCCGGCTTCGATGCTCAAAAGACTGCAACCCGTGATGCTCAAAAGACTGCAACCCGTGGCGACTTGGACAGCGAAACAGGTCGTTCTCCCCGCAGTCATTTACTTTGTCATCTTTGCGCTCCTCACCTTCCCGACCCTCGAACGATTCTCCACCCATTTCTTCTCGGGACCGGGCGACGGCATGCAGAATGTGTGGAATCTTTGGTGGGTGAACCGCGCCCTGACAGAGCTGCATCAATCGCCGTGGCAATCATCCTATCTGCACAGTCCCTTGGGCGTATCTCTGGTCGCACACACTCTCAATTCATTCAACGGCTTTCTGGGCACCTTCTTGCAACAGATGCTCTCCTTGGTTCAGACCTTCAACACCATCATTGTCTTTGCCTTCGTGGCTGGTGGCGTAACCACGTTTCATCTCTGTCGTTGGTTGATTCACGCCTGGTTCCCAAGTCTCGTCGGCGGCTTCGTCTTCACTTTTTCGAATTTCCATTTTGCGCACGCCCAGGGACATTTGCAGCTGACGTCGCTGGAGTGGATTCCCCTGTTCGTGTTGTCTTGGTTGTGGCTCGATCACCGGCCCACCGTGCTGCGCGGTGTCAGCTCTGCTGGCGCGTTGGTCGCTGTGTTTCTGTGCGACTACTACTACTTCTTCTACTGTGTTCTGTTCGGTGCGGCTTTGGTCTGCTGGCGGTTGTGGCGAACAGGCAGCTTCGCCTATGTCCTCGAACGGGATCGACTGCGGGCGTGGGCGGCTTTTTCAACCGTGGTCGGCGCCATCACTCTGCCGTTCGTTGTTTCCCTCGTTTCCCTCAACGCCAACGACCCTCTGCATGGAGTCCATGAGCCGCGGATCTACTCCCTTGATCTCCTGGCGCTGCTCATTCCAGGTGGTCATTGGCGCTTCAATGCTCTCACCCATCCCTACTGGTCGCGTTTGCCCGGCAACATACACGAGTCGAGCGTCCATCTCGGG
>MGST01000007.1:21541-22040 GCA_001798605.1 Deltaproteobacteria bacterium RIFOXYA12_FULL_58_15
TCGCCCTCGGTCCACGCTTGCATGTGCTGGGACTCGAGTTCCCCTACATCCCTTTGCCATACGCACTGATGGAATTTCTCCTGCCTCCATTGCGTCTGTCGGGCTGCCCCGTGCGCATGGTGGTCATGGTAACCCTTGTTGCAGCCGTCCTCACCGCCGTGGCGATACACACACTGTGGAGAAGCGGTAGAAGGCAACGGTACTTCGCTGCGACGGCGCTCGCATTAATGGTTGTCGAGTTTCTCCCCACTCCCATACCAACCACACGACTGCCAGTACCTGGGTATGTTCGTTTCCTCGCACAACTCCCCTCAGAAGACACCGTGGTCGATTCCGTCAGCCGCGGCGGTCCAGCCCTCTATTTTCAGACCATTCACCAAAAACCGTTGGCGACCGGTTACGTCTCGCGACTCCCCGCCAGCCTACATCGCAGGGAACAACAGATCGTCGATGCGATCGAAAAACGCGACCTCCAACGTCTGAGGGACCTCAAGATTCG
>MGST01000008.1 GCA_001798605.1 Deltaproteobacteria bacterium RIFOXYA12_FULL_58_15
AATCGCTCCCCGTTCTGCCGGTCGACATCGAACACACTGACCTGCCGATTGAACGCGGCGGTCGTCGTCTGCAGCTCAATGGCACCGGGCACAATGCCCGCCGGGCGCTCGAGAAAGACTTGTGTAACATAGCCTCCGGTGACCCTGTGGCGTGTGCGCGAGCTCTCCCGCAACGAAACCCTCGCACTCTGCGCACCCGCCAGTCTTCCGCCTGCCTCCAGAATCAGCTCAGGCTGCAAATATCCATTTGCTCCTTCGAGGGTAATCAGCAGGGATTTGCTTTCACCAAAGGGAAGTGCCAATCGGGTCTTCTCACTGTTGAGCTTTGGTAGGCGAAAAATCGTTGTCGGTTGAATGAGCTGCGTGATCGCCCCGGTAGGACTTGGCTCAGCAATTGTAACGCGGCGCACGAAGCTCTCACGGGGCGTCTTGAATACGAGCTCCCAAGCTCCCCTTTCGGGCAAGGCAGTAGGCGCAGCGATCTCGATGGTTTCGCGATAGGTCGCCGGTGTCGTCTGCGAGTGAGTCACCTTGCGATCTACGTTGAGCACCTTGGGTCGCGTTTGTTCCCGAACCTGGACGTCGAGGTCCAGGCCCCCGGTGGTAGCCATGTAGGGTATCTCTTGGTTGCTGCTGTCGATGATGCGAACATCCCCGAGGTCCCCTTGGCAATGCACGAGCACATCGGCGGAAAGCTCGAGGCGTACCAGCCCGGGTGCGTTGACTTTGATTGCAGCCTGTTTCGGAAACAGCTTTCTCATGTCAGGGGATGACGGCTGAGCCACGACAGAAGTGGAACCCAATGCCAGAACAAAAAAGGCAACTATCGTTCTCATGCCACCTCCACCGGATGTTTGCGAAAAACAAATCTTTGATAGCCCAGCGACACCAGTATCAATGACACCGCCAGGCCAACCAAGGACATGACACGATACAGATCTTGCAGCTCGCCCAAGTCATGCAGAAACACCTTGACGATGGTTCCCATCAGCAACACCAGGCTCGCCCAACGCAAACCCTTCTCGTTGCGCCAAACGCCGACCGCCAGGATGGCGAGTGCATAACCCGCCCAGGCGATGGAAGTCGCCACATCCCGTGCTGGCATACGGTCAAATCTCAGCTCTAGCTTTGGACCCGCCGAAAACCCATCGGCAATGGCGAGATTGATCCATACGAAGAAGACCACGAGACCCGCTGCGGCCGACATGGCCGCTCCCCAGGCGATGCCCTTTCCGTAGAGGGCCTTTTCCCAGGCACGAGCGCGACCCAATTCATCGCGCCGGAGAATGATCGTCGATCCGATGAGGGCTAGGGTTGGAACCCAGTACGTGTACATGAGCCAGTTCATCACGGGCCAGCCGGATCGCGGGTAATAGCCTAACAGGTAGGGGTTGGCGGTGAGGCGTGTGCTGACGACCGCTAGAAGCGCCAGACCAAAGTATTTTAGACCCGGATGGTCGAGGCGACGCCAAAGAACCAATACGGCGGTGCCCTCCAGCGCCCCCCCGAGGGTGATCCACTCCTTCTCCAATTGCAGTGGGATCGCAACGCTAATGAATCCCAGGGCGACGGCGGAAAACCACACCAGCGCGGCCTTGTGCATCGCTTGGGACTGTGGCCACAGGCGTCGCGCTCGCAGAATCGCGACCATGGAGATGACGGCAAGTGCCACCGGAAGGACGCCAATGGTGTCGGGCGACCATGCCTCGAGGTAGGCTGAACGCAGTGCAAGAAACCAAAATGGTCCCGCCAGTGCAGAGCCGTACCAAGCCCAACGGTCGGAGCGAAAACGATTCGACACCATGAAGGGCCAGGCGGTGAAGAAGAGTACAGACAGGCCGAGCCAAAACACCGCAACGCGTCCCACCTCTGGCCAACCTTCAATTGCGACCGCGGTAGATATCCATATCGATTGAGTCACGGCTGTCGTGGCCGTTGCTGCCAGGGACCAGCCACCGATACCGGCCCGTGTCGCAGCAAACACAGCGGTCGCCCCGAGCAACAAACTGACGCCAAGACCAAGGTGCGGCGAAAGGTCCTCGAAGAAAGGTGCCACTGCCAACGGCAACAGGTTCATGAGAGAGAATGCGGCTGCTGCGTGTCCCGCCCAACGCCTCGTTTGCTCCGCCCGTCGCAACAAGGAGACACCATGGAAGGCTGATGCAACAACGATCAGTACGGCGAGATACAGCGATGCCCGAGGAAAGTTGGCCCGGTCTCCGTGGGAGAGGTGGACAACGGCGAAGCCCACGGCCATCCCAACCGCCGCGATGAAGTGCAGCCATTCTCGATTGACAAAGGTACCGTGTCGGATCAGTAGGGCAGCCAGCGCGACATCGCCAACCACAAACGGCCAAATCGGTACCGCGGCGCTGTCTGCGGCAGCAAGAAACAGGCAGATGAAGGAGCCCAGGGCTATTTGTATGGCAGCTGGTGCGGGCCCCTCGAAAGTGAAGGCATCTCTGGATCGTTCAACGGCTACGTAAAAGACCAACGCGAAGGCCAAAAGCACAGCGACCAGCTCCCAAGCGAGTGGCGCGTCGAGTTCTCGCTGCAACAGCCACACCAGTGGAACGATGACGTCACCGATGGCAACCGCCAGCCCCAACCAGTGCTTGTCTTGTGACTTTGCGATCCACGCGGCTCCCACGGAAATGAGAAGCAAAAGAAACGCGGTGGGATAGAGATGGGGTCCAAAATCTGTGTTGCCAACAAAGTACAGGGCAAATGCCAAAGGCAGCAGAATGGCGGCTGCCTGTCCGAGGAACCATGTTCGCCGTTGCTCCGGCGGTGCCAAGCGCCCAAAGGCGACGAAGAGGACCACAAAGACCGCGATGACACCCAGGCCCAGGGGCAATCGTTCGGGCCCCATGCGCTGGGTGACCCAGAGGACCTCGTAGATGGCGGTACAGCCTAGGCTGAGAAGCCCAAGTAATGGCCAGCAGCGACGCCTCGCCACGTGGAACACACCGAGGTTCAACAGCAGCAGATATCCAAAGAGCCCGATCGGTCGATCGCTACCACTCGACAACAGAATCGGTGTCAAAAAGCCGCCCGCCAGGCCGAGCACCGCAACCACCATGGAGCTGCGCCTAACGGCAAGTACGCCGCCCGCTGTGGTAACCAAGATCATCAAGACGAATGCCATGGCCATGGGGATGAGATTGTACAGCGCCTTGGCGGCCCAAAAAGATGCGTACAAAATGACAATGCCCGCACCCGCGAGGGCATTGGTTGTCATCGCATATCGGCTGCGCTTCACCCACTGGCCGGTGACGATGCATGCCAGCCCCGTCATCGTTCCGAGCACAACCCTCATGGTCGGCGAGATGAGTCCGTGCTCGATGGAGTATTTGAAAAACAGAACGCCCGCCAAGGCGAGCACAACGCCCCCCAGAACAGCGGCACCGCGAACTCCCAGCCACTGCTCCCAATCGATGGTGGGAATGCGCGGCGTGTCATCGAAGGGATCACCGTTCACGGTAGGCTGTCCAAGGGCTGGTGGAGGGGGTGCTACCGGGGGCTCTCCAATCGTCGTCGCGCCAACCTTGGGCTCCATCGGGCCAGCAGCCCTGGGGGCTCTCGTGCTGCCGGCGTCCGTGCTGTCGGCGTCCGTGCTGTCGGCCAACGTCGGTTCACGGGATGGTTGGGGCTGTGGGGTGGTTGTCGTAACGGCAGGGCCTATGACAACCTTGGCCGACGCTGGGTCGGTGAGGAAAGTCATGGTTTCCGGCGGAGGCGGCAGACGTTGGCGTATTTGCCGGAGCTCTTCTTCGAGCTGCTCTAGGTGCCGTCTGGTTCGCTTAGCGCGGACCACGGCAACGATGCCAAGCACAATTGCCGCTGCGGAAGTGAAATCAGCGCACGACACATGGGCCTCCTTCGAATGCCAACGGCTCGCGTCAGGATGATGGAGTCAACGATGACGCTTGAACCAATTGATGAGACCGTTGGTGGACCCATCGTGGTTGGACACCTGCTCTTCGCCTTGCAGCTCCGGGAGGATCTTCTTGGCTAGCGCTTTGCCGAGCTCCACGCCCCACTGGTCAAAGGAGTTGACGTTCCACACAACCCCTTGAACGAAAATCTTGTGCTCGTACAACGCAATGAGCGATCCGAGGGCGCGCGGTGTGAGCTTGTTGAGGAGGATCGAAGTGGTCGGCCGATTGCCGGGGAAGATCTTGTGCGGCAACAACGCGGTCACGTCTGCCGCAGACATGTCGGTCGCTTGCAGCTCTCGTCGCGCCTCCTCTTCGGTCTTGCCGCGCATCAACGCTTCTGTTTGGGCGAAGAAGTTAGAGAGGAGCTTGGGATGGTGATCGCCGATCGGGTTGTGACTGCTCACCGAGGCGATGAAGTCTGCGGGGACGAGCTTGGTTCCCTGATGGATGAGCTGGTAAAAAGCGTGTTGGCCATTGGTTCCGGGCTCGCCCCAGATAATCGGCCCCGTCGAGTAGTCGATGGCGTCTCCGCCGATGGTTACTCGTTTGCCGTTGCTCTCCATGTCTGCCTGCTGCAGGTAGGTGGCAAAGCGATGCAAGTACTGATCGTAGGGCAGGATGACGTGACTTTCGGCACCAAAGAAGTTGTTGTACCAGATCCCGAGCATGGCCATGAGGACTGGGACGTTCTCCTCGAGGGGGGCGGTGCGAAAGTGTTCGTCAACCTGATGGGCACCAAAGAGCAATTCGACGAAGTTCTCGAAACCGATGGCGATGGCGATGGACGATCCGATCGCCGACCATAGGGAGTAGCGCCCACCGACCCAGTTCCAGAAGCCGAGCATGTTTGTCGCGTCAATGCCAAAACGCTCGACCTCTGCGGTGTTGGTCGAGATCGCTGCGAAGTGTTTGGCGACGTGCTTCTCGTCTTTGGCACAGTCGAGCAGCCACCGTTTGGCGGAGTGGGCATTGGTCAAGGTCTCCTGGGTGGTGAACGTTTTGGATGCCACTAAAAAGAGAGTGGTCTCTGGATTGAGGCCTTTGAGTGTCTCCACCAGGTGGGTGCCGTCGACATTGGAAACGAAGTGCACACGCAGATCCCGGCGTCCATAGGGTTTGAGCGCCTCAGTCACCATCAACGGGCCGAGATCCGATCCGCCGATGCCGATGTTGACGACGTCGGTGATGGTCTCGCCGGTGAAGCCCTTCCATTCACCGCTGCGCACCCGATCGGAGAGTCGGTGGAGCTTGTCCAAGACGGCATTGACGCCTGGCATGACGTCTTCGCCGTCCACCTCGATGGGGTGGTCGCTGCGGTTACGCAAGGCGACGTGCAACACGGCTCGTTTCTCTGTGAGGTTGATTTTTTGCCCCGCAAACATACGCTGGCGCTTGTCTTCGACTCCTGCAAATCGCGCGAGCTCGAGGAGGAGTCCGACCGTTTCGCGGGTGATGATATGTTTGGAGTAGTCGAAGAGGATGTCGCCGAGCTCAATCGAGAACTGCTGGAAGCGATCTCCATTTTGCGCAAATAGCTCGCGCATCTGTGTGTGTGCCATGGCTCGATGGTGTGCCTGCAGGGCGCACCAAGGCGCAGATTGGGTCAAGGACGACATGGGGGCTTCTCCTCTCGAGGCCGTTCGTTTACACCAGCGCCGACTGGTCCACCAGGGCTGCGAATCGGTTGGATCGGTTGGCCGCGAATCGATCTGGGCTACCTTGCTCACTCGACACCGTGGTGCTAGATCGGCGCCTTCTGAGATCGACTACCCCTTGAGAGGAGGGTCACCCATGGCAGTGACAGTAGGTATCAACGGATTTGGGCGCATTGGCAGGCTCGTGTTTCGGGCCATGATGGAAAAGGGCGGCTACGAAGTCGCCGGTATCAATGACTTGGCAGATGCAGACATGCTGGCACACATGCTCAAGTATGACTCGTCCCAAGGCCGTTACCCGGGCAAGGTTGAAGCCAAAGACAACATGCTCGTCGTCGACGGCAAGGCCATCAAGGTGTTCTCTGAGAAGGATCCGGCCAAACTCCCCTGGGGTCAACTCGGTGTCAGAGTTGCAGTTGAAGCAACGGGCGTCTTCCGTGACAACAAGAAGGACGGCAAGCCCGGCTACGACAGCCATCTCGATGCTGGTGCCAAGAAGGTCGTCATCTCTGCTCCGACCAAGGGCGATGCGACTCTCGTGGTGTTGGGCGTCAACGATGGCGTTCTTACCGCCGCCAACAAATGTGTGTCCAACGCATCTTGCACCACCAACTCCCTGGCACCCGTGGTCAAGGTCCTCGACGAGGCGATTGGCATCCACCATGGTTTGATGGTGACCTGCCACGGTTACACGGCCGACCAGAAGATTGTGGACTTGTTGCACAAGGACAAGCGCCGCAGCCGCGCCGCTGCCGTCAACATCATCCCGACCACCACCGGTGCAGCCGCGGCTGTCGGCAAGGTCTATCCGAAATTGGCCGGCAAGCTCGATGGCTACGCTCTGCGCGTGCCCGTGGTCACCGGTTCGATCACCGATCTCACCGTGCTGTTGAAGAAGGCTGCAACCGCGGAAGAGATCAACAGCATCATCAAGAAGGCCGCCGAGGGTTCGATGAAGGGTTACCTCGAGTACACCGAGGACCCAATCGTCTCCAGCGACATCATTCATAACTCCCACAGCAGCATCTTTGATGCGGGCAACACCAAGGTGATGGAAGGCACAATGGCCAAGATCACCATGTGGTACGACAACGAGTGGGGCTATTCATGCCGCACGGCCGAGCTGGTGACCAAGCTCGCCAACCTATAATCGTCCAATCGTCGTATCTTCTTGCATGCAAAAACGGCGGTTACCTTCACGGGGGGCCGCCGTTTTTTCTTTTCAGAGATCCGGTGGACGGCTTGCTTTGGGGCCAATCATGCCATCGGGCCGTAACGCCACGTCGAGCTCCGACTCGGTCATGTAGTCGAGCTCGAGCACGGTCTCGCGCAGGGACTTGCCTTCGCGATGGGCTTTCTTGGCCACCTCCGCGGCGCGGTCGTAACCAATCCTAGGAGTGAGAGCGGTCACCAGCATCAACGAGCGCTCGAGGTTGTCTGCAATCCGTTCTCGGTTGGGCTCGATGCCGATAACGCAGCGTTCGTTGAAGCTCTGACAGGCGTCGGCGAGAAGGCGCATGGAGGCGAGGAGATTGTGAATGATGACCGGCTTGTAGACGTTGAGTTCGAAGGCACCTTGGCTCGCGGCCACAGTGATGGTGGTGTCGTTGCCCATGACCTGGGCGCAGACCATGGTGAGCGCTTCGATCTGTGTGGGGTTGACTTTCCCCGGCATGATCGAGCTGCCCGGCTCATTGGCGGGAATGGTGAGCTCGCCGATGCCGCAGCGGGGACCTGAGGCCAACCAGCGAATGTCGTTGGCTACCTTCATCAAGGCGACCGCAAGGGTCTTGCAGGCACTGCTTGTCACGACCATGGGCTCGTGCCCAGCAAGGGCAGCGAATTTGTTTGCGGCACTGACGAAAGGTCTTTGGGTCAGATCGGCGACGCAGGCCGCGACCCGGTCACCAAATGCCGGATGGGTGTTGAGACCGGTGCCTACAGCAGTGCCACCGATGGCGAGTTCATACAAGGACGGCAAGGCCGCATGTAGGGCTTTCTGGGCTTGGCCGAGTTGTGCCGCGTACCCTGACATCTCCTGGCCGAGGGTTAGGGGGGTCGCATCCATCAGGTGGGTGCGACCGATCTTGATGACGTCAGCGAAAGCCTCGGCCTTGGCCTCGAAGGTCGCTCGGAGTTTTTCGAGTTGTGGAAGCAAGCGGGAGTGCAATCGCTCTGCAGCGGCAATGTGCATGACCGTGGGAAACACGTCGTTGGACGACTGGCCGAGATTGACGTGATCGTTGGGGTGAACGGGGTGCTTGCTGCCGAGCTCGCCGCCCAGAGACTCGATGGCGCGATTGGCAATTACCTCGTTGGCATTCATGTTTGTCTGTGTGCCACTGCCGGTTTGCCAAACCACCAGCGGAAAATGCTCGTCGAGCTTGCCAGCCTTGACTTCGTCTGCTGCGGCAACGATTGCCTCGGCAATCTTGCCATCGAGCAGACCGAGGTCGCGATTGACCATGGCGCAGGCCTTTTTTGTGATGCCCAACGACCAGATCATCACGCGCCCGAAGCGATCGCTGCCTATTGGAAAGTTGAGCAGTGATCGTTGGGTTTGTGCCCCCCAATACCGGTCGTCTGCCACTTCGATGCCACCGAGAGAGTCATGCTCTAATCGGGCCATTGGGATCCCCCAGACTTCTGTGGAATGAATTGACCTCGCGCAGGTTACGGCAACTCGAACACTGTACCAAGACTCTCGACCATGTTGCGACCCACCGTGGCGATTGCCCAGGTGCCGGGACCTGGGGACAAACGCCTTTCGGTTATGGATAGTACCTGCAGCAAACACCAATCGCCGTTGTCGAAGCGGTAGAGAGTCGTCGCAAAGGCGTCATCTGGGGTGGTGAGCGCGACTTCGTTATCTTTGATCTCCAACTCAGGTGGAGCAATGACTCGATCCATATCGGTCAAAACCGGTGGCGAAAGCGCAGGCTCAATGAAGAGGTGATCACGGAAGAGATCGCGAATTCCCAGCGTGTTCTGCTGCAGCGGCCCAATATGAAAGAAGATGTTGCCCAGGGAGCGTCTGTCACGTTGCAAGCGCGACAGCTCGATCTGGGCCTGAATTTCAATCGTCGACCAGGCGGGCGCGCTGCCGACTTTGGAGAGCTGTATGCCTGCGAAGGTGTAGCGCTGTGCATCGGGTTGTTGGCTCCACCAGTCGATGAGTGTGCCGTACGCCTGTGGTGTTTGTGTCGACGGCCAATAGAGCTGCGGCGCGATGTAGTCGACCCACCCGCGGGATTTCCAGAGTAGAGGATCTGCAAAAATCCCATCGTACTGATCAAACCCGACAATACCTGCGGGAATTCCAGGACGGTAGATACCAAACGGCGAAATGCCGAAGCGCACCTGTGGTGCGATCTCTTTAAGGGTGGAGGCAACCCGCTCGACGAGGACGTTGACGTTGTGTCGGCGCCAGTCATGCCGCCCGAGCTCGCCACCCGCGGATTGGTAGGACGTATAGGTCCTGCTGTCTGGAAATGGCTCAGAGCCGTCCGGATAGGGATAGAAATAGTCGTCGAAGTGAATGCCGTCGACCTCATAGCGACGGACAATATCGACCACGACCTCAACGAGCCGATCTTGCACCACGGGGGCGCCCGGGTCCATCCACACGCCACCCGCGTAGTTGTGAGCGAGGTCGGGGTGGGTCAGTGTCATGTGCTCCCGAGCTGCAACGCTGCTCTGCCTTTGCTTCGCGCGGTACGGATTCAGCCAAGCGTGCACCTCGATGGCGCGGGCATGGGCTCGCTCGAGGAGGTAACCGAGCGGATCGTAACCGGGATCACCGCCCGCAATACCCGTGAGATAACGGCTCCAGGGTTCGATCTCCGACTCATACAGAGCGTCGAGCTCGGGCCGGACTTGGAAAAAGATCGCGTTCAGATGTGATTCGGCTGCCGTGTCGACGATGCCATCGAGCTCTGCCTTTTGCGCTTCGGCGTCGAGCCCTGTGCGGCTCGGGAAGTTGATATTGGCGACGCTCGCGATCCACACTCCCCGCAGCTCCCGAGGGTGAGACACCGCGACCCAATGCCCTTCGCTCCCTGTTGCCCTCTCTTCGATTTGCGGTGCCATGGCGCTGACCGGCCATGGTTGGCTCTCGCGTCCTGCGGTACATGCAGCGCAACAGATTGCCAAGAGGGTGGGGCGCATGCCTGCGACGCAGCCACTGTCTCGACGGGGAAACGGGTGCAAGTGAGACAGCGTGCACCCGGAAGGAGCTGACCTCAATGTTCTGTTTCTGTGCTGGAGGTGATGGGATAGGTGCGCTCGAGGTACGCGAGCATCGCGTCGAGGATCGTCATGCCGAGAAAATGTCGGCGACTGTCATCCATATTGCCGATGATTCTGTCGAGTCCTTCCCCGCCGGTGGCGAGAAAATCATTGGTGGCCAACTGGTAGCGCTTCTGCGGATCGATGGCGGATCCGTCGGCGAGCGCCGTGCTTACTGTGTCTGCGTCCACCCGCACGTCGAGTCCATAGGTGTGCGGCGGCAGCCCTCGTCTTTGGCTCATGTATGCGATGATACGTTGGAGCTCATCACCACTCAGATCGAGGATAGTGACCTGATTGCTGAAAGGCAGGACCTCGAACACCTGGCCAAAACGAAGTGGCCCGCTTGGTAGGTCGGCTCGGACTCCTCCGCGGTTTTGCAGCGCGATGGCCGTGTGAGCCGCCTCAGCCATGGCGCGACAGACGTGTGGCCCGACAGAGAGTGCGCCGTCACGCGGGAGCCGATTGGGCAGCGTCGCGTTGATTGGCCGTTCGTATTGGGCGCGCGCTTCGGATCGGAACGGCTGCATGGCGAGCTCCAGGGCGGGATCGGGTTCGACGGGGGCCTTCATGAATGTGGCCCGTCGAATGGGACCGGCCAGCACGGTGTCGGAACAGGTTCCGTCTGGCCATTGCTCAAGGCATAGGTCAACCAGTGGATGGATCGTTGACCGTGCCCGATCGATGCCTCCTGTGGGCGAGACGCAAACATCGACCCAACCGAGTTGTTTGGCTGCTGCCGTGGCTTCAATTGTGGCGATGTCATCGAACCAATTGGCGACACTCTCGTGTCGATGTCCGCCAATGGCGACGTCGATGGTGCGTTGGGGAAGCTGTCGCAGGAGATTGAAAAGCTCAGAGTCGAGCTCGCAGGTAGTTCCGTCGTTGGGCTGATCGCACTGGCCACCGAGATGGCCGAGCAGAACGACGATGTCAGCCCCGCGGTCGCGTAGCCTTCGTGCTTCGGAGACAATCAAGGGTGCCGGATCACGAAACTCCAAGTGCGCGACCAGGTCGCTGCGGGTTACCAACGGAGTTTCGGTGGTCGACACCCCAAGCACGCCAACTCTTACTTTGCCGACGTCGAGCAGGATGCTCGGTTTGCTGTTGGGCCAGCGTACCCTCTCGCCCGTTTCGCGCTCGAAGATGTTGAGTGTAAGAAACGGGAATCTCGACTCCGCCATTCGTGTGGATAAGACGCCTGTGGGATCGGGATGATCGGTGCTGAGACGACCCAGATCAAACTCGTGATTGCCCACGGCGGCGGCGTCGTAGCCAAGGAGGTTGTATGCTTCGGTGATCGCACGACCTTGGCTGAGGGTGGAGATGAGGGTGCCTTGGAACATATCGCCCGCATCGAGCAAAAGGATCTTGTCGCCATATCGTTGCCGCAGAATGCGAAGGTACCCACTCAATCCAATGAGCCCGCCTTTGCGCACCGTCCTGTCTCCTGCACCATATTCGTGGGGAAAGATGGCACCGTGTACGTCGGTGGTGGTGAGCAAAGCGAAACAGTTGGGTGGCACAACGACATCTCGGCGCTGGCACCCCGTTGTCACGACGACGGACAAGGCGATGCCAGAAATGGCGAGCCTAATGTTGCACATGGGCAAAGATGCTCCCATGGCAGGTTGCGGTGTGCAAGTTGGCGGCAAACAATTGAATTATGATTTTGAATGATTCATCAATCTTGCGGTGAGGCTGCATTAAATAGTCCTCGTTTGTGGGCCCTGGATTGGTGCACAGCGGGTCAGATGGATCCCGTTCGGCCGTTCGCACTTTTCTGTGGTGTGAAAGTAATATGTCGTTATTGCTTGTTAAATGTGGCTGTGGTGGATTTCGAAGGGGGGGCTTTGTGGGCACGGGCGTTTTCTTTTGACAGATGATGTTGAGGCCG
Organism: Deltaproteobacteria bacterium RIFOXYA12_FULL_58_15; assembly: GCA_001798605.1. GTDB lineage: Bacteria > Myxococcota > XYA12-FULL-58-9 > XYA12-FULL-58-9 > XYA12-FULL-58-9 > XYA12-FULL-58-9. Next base: position 11,781 of record MGST01000008.1, read on the forward strand.
TTACAATCTAACCCGTCAAATTTATTGATATTTTGATTATTAATAAGAACCTCCAACCTACCACGAGGACGGCACCATGGATTGGGGTCTTTTTGACCAAGAAGGCGCGATGCGGCAGCGGTTTTTGGAAATCGATGAACGCACCGATGAGCTGAAGAAGCGATTTCTCACGACTTCCGAAGGTTGGGGAGCATTTCAGGAGATGTGCGACATCTCGCTCATTTACCACGAGAACGGTTTGGAGGGTGTGGTACTCACCTATCCCGAAATCAAGAGCGCCGTCGATAACAAGATCATCTCGGATGTGAGTTTGCTCCCGACCTATCAGGACATCAAGAACCAAAAGTATTGTGTCGACTTGATGCGGGAAAAAGCTGAGGTGAAGCGGTTCAATGTCACCGTGAGCTTCATCAAGGAATTGCACGGTCGCCTCGTCAATGACCCCGACGAAGTCGGCGTCTATCGCAAGGACATACCCATTCACCGCACCTACTTTCACGAGATTGCCCAACCCTCGAAGATTCAGGCGGGCCTGGTCAAGGTGTTGGACTATGTCAAGGCCCGGCCCGAAGGGGATATTCATCCAATAGAGCACGCCGCCAACGTACATCACCGCTTCATGCGTGTGTTTCCGTTCTCAAACTATAGCGGCATGCTGGGGCGTTTGCTTTCCAACTTCGTGCTCATGCGAAGCGGATACTTGCCAGTCGTCATCCATTCCTCCGACAGGCAGCGTTACTACGAGGCGCTGCGCGGGGCTGAGCGTGATTTCCGTTCTTTTGTCGCGGAAGCCATGGAGAACGCTCTGGAGAATGCTGACAAGTTTTTCTTTGGCGTGACGACGCCAAGGCCGCGGCCAACTTCCAGTGAGGCCGCTCGGGCATAATCTGGCCGTCATTTGCGTGACCGCAGCAACTGGGGCGGTTCTCACTTGCCAAGTTCTGCGAAGGCACGGTTGAGAACGCTGTTGACCGCCGCAAAATCTTTTTTGGCAAACGCCTCCGTCATCTCAACCGACCTTGCCCGAATCTCAGGGTTCGCCTGCGCGACGCGCTCTCCGACCATCATGTGCAGTCGTTGCATTTTAGCGGCGACGAAGGTGCGATCGATCTCTATCTTGTTCAGCTCCTCTCTCGCGAGCTCGAGGCAGCGCACGCAGTCTTTGACGGCACCGCGGCTGAGCTCGAGTTGTGCGGTGCGTTCCAGACTGTCGAGTGTTGCGTTGTCACCGGTGATGATGCCTCGCTCTTTGCGAATCCCCTCGAGCTCGGCGAGCAACTTGGCGCGTAGCTCCTCCAGTGTCATCGACCCCACGAGGAAGGTTTCCTGCGCGAATGGTTCGAGGGCTGCGAAGAACTGTGTGACGTCGGAGTAGCGATCCTCTGGATTCCGCTCGATGGCTTTGAGAACAACTTCTTCGAGTCCGGAGGGAAGCCGTACGTGATCGCACAGAGGCGTGACCTCCCTAAACAGTATTGCGCTAGCGACCTCACCGAAGGTGACTCCAGAATACGGGTATGCCGCGCTCAAACATCGATAGAGGGTCACGCCCAGGGAATAGATGTCAGAGCCGCGAGAGGCGGGGCGGTTCTTGAGAATCTCGGGTGCCACATATTGGAGCGTGCCGACCCAGACGCCGGTTTGGGTAACCCTCTTCACGCCAGGACCTGTGGCGTAGCCAAAGTCGAGGATGGCTGGCACCCCGTCTGGACGCAACTGGATGTTTCCCGGCTTGAGGTCGCGGTGAAGTATGCCGAGCTGGTGCGCCGCTTCTAGACCTCGGCAAACGGCTCGCAGGATGTGAACGGCACGAGCGGGGTCGAGCTTGCCGTCGACCTCGATGATGTCTTCGAGCGAGCGACCCAAAATGAGTTGCATGGACAGAAAAACCAGGCTCCCCTCTTGGTGTAGCTCGAAGAGCCTGCAGACATTCGGATGATCGACACGGCGGGCGAGGTCAACCTCGCGGCGCAGGCGCTCGACCGCGTCGTCTGAGGCCGCCTTGGCGTCGTGCAGGACCTTGAGGGCGACAGTTGCTCCCGTCGCGCTGTCCTGGGCGCGATAGACCGTTGCAAGAGCGCCACGCCCCAAGGTTGAATCGACGACGAAACGGCCGAGCTGGCTTCCTGAAAGCAAGTGGCGAGGATTCATGACTGCCGGTCGATCCTGCACGGGAAGGATGTCGTGGACGATGGAGACCGTGGCATGGCTGCAGCAAAGATCGGCGAGCGACCAAATGCAAGGCGGCCCGGATCATTGAGACCCTGGGGCTCATTCGAAAAACTGGCTTTGCTTTTTGCTCCGGCCCAACCGAGTCGTGTACCATGAGCGCCGATGACGATGGCATTGGCGATCCTGTTGCTCGTGACGACGCAATCTCCTCGGGAGGATTTCGTGCTCGAGTCTCTCGGCGAGCACATCGTCGAAATCCTGGGGAACCCGGCCGTGGCAGAAGCGAAGGTCGGAGTTCTCGTGGTTCGACTGGACGACGACAAGGAGCTGTTCGCACTGCGCGCCGATGACGTCTTGGTGCCCGCGTCGAACATGAAGATTGTCACCACTGCCGCGGCGCTGCACTATCTCGGTCCCGACTATCATTTCAAGACAGAGCTTTACGGCAAGGCCGATCCCCAGGGTGTGATCCGCGGGGACCTGTATATCAAGGGGTACGGCGACCCGTGGCTATTGCCGGAGCGTCTTTGGAATCTCGCCAACCGCGTGCGGTACCTTGGGGTAAAGGCAATCAAGGGCAATATCGTCGTCGACAGCTCCTACTTTTCCGGTCCCAACATGGCCAATGGATGGGAACAGGACAGGACGGCCAATGCCTACATGGCGAAATCCGGTGCCGTGTCGCTCGGATTCAATGCGGTCCTGATCCATGTCTTGCCGCACCCCAATGGCGAAGCAGCAAGGGTGCTCGTTGAGCCCGAGTCGAAATATGTGGCAATTGAAAACACCGCGACCACAGTTACGCGTGGCAGAACTCGTCTGAAGGTGGATATTGAGCCGCTCGGGGCTCGATCAGTGGTGAAGGTGTCGGGGCACATCTCAGCCAACGACCCAGGCCGAGGTTACTGGCGACGGGTCGACAACCCACCGATCTTCACGGGGGAGGTTTTCAAGAGTCTCCTCACGGGGGGCGGCGTTGCTGTCAAGGGTCGGGTCATCGAGGGAAATGTGCCAGCCGAGGCTGAGCGTTTGGTTGCCATGGGCTCGCCCCGTCTCGCCGAGATTCTGCTGCGGGTCAACAAACACTCCAACAACTTCATGGCCGATCAAGTGGCGCGCACTCTCGGTGCGGTCGTGATCAGTTCTCCGGGAAGCTGGGAAAAAGGGAAGCAGGCGATCGAGAGCTTCCTCGAAGACGAGGTTGGCATCGAACGTGGCACCTATATGATCGGCAACGCCAGTGGATTGCACGATGTCAACCGCATGAGTCCCCGTCAGTTGGTGATGGTCCTCGCCCACATGCGTCGCGATCCACACACCTGGCCAGAGTTCCTGAGCTCCCTTGCGGTCGCCGGGGGTGCCGGTACGTTGTCAGAACGAATGCGCGAATCCGACGCGGAACAGATGCTACGTGCCAAGACAGGTACTCTCTCCACTGCGAGCGCTCTGTCCGGCTACGTCGTCTGCAAGAGTGGTGAGAACTTGGCCTTCTCAATTCTCGTCAACGACTACAAAGTCGACATTCAGGATGTGTGGCGTGTGCAGGACGATCTCGGAAAGACTCTCGCCTCACTCGACTTCACCATGCCACCGCCTCTCACCGAGAGCCCCGACGGAGTCAAGACACTCGGCTCTTTGCCCGGGCACCCGACGCAGGATGTCGGTGTGGGCCGGCACTCAGTCGAGAGTGGAAAGGCCAGCGCACCATGAGCCCCAATGACGACCTCGAGCAAATCACTGAGGCGATCAGAAAGCTCAAGACCGGGTACGACAAATACTTCGCCGGAATCGAGCGCATCGCCCCCCTCAAGGAACGCGAGCATGTCAAAAAGACGATGCGGCATTTGCTCACCCACCAGGGCAACAATACCGCGAGACGATTTCGGGTGCAGAGCCTGCAAACGAGTCTCATAACTCACGAAGCCTATTGGGACCGTATCACTCGCCAGATCGAAGAAGGCACCTACAAACGCGACATCTTTCTCATGCATCTCCGACAAACACGAGGGCAGCAGGAGACCACGGCATCAGTGGATGCAGTAGTAAAAGGGCTGGGGGAACAACCAAGGTCAGCGCCAAGTGCAGAACCAGCCTCAGCCCAGGTCGCTTCAGGGCAGCCGGGCCAAGCAGTCAAGCCCAACACGGCACAAGCGTACCCCGCCTCACTTCATCAGTTACACGCCGCCTACGAAGAAGCCCGACGGCAGGTGGGGGATGCGCGTCCGGTGCCAATCGACGCCTTGGCAAACACGATTCGCAAACAGGTTACAGCCATCAAAGAGCGCTACAAGTGCGAGCGGGTCGAGTTCAAGGTGGTTATCAAAGACGGCAAAGCCGTCCTCAAGGCAGTCCCTAAGTAACGGTACCCGCACTGGGCCGGTGGCGGCCGGATCAATCAGAGGAAGAAACGAGTCGCGTGTTTACGCGAGCTCGTGGAGACAACAGGGCCGGCGGAAGCCGCCGAAGTGATGCATTCAATTGCGACGAGAGTTGATGGAGGCGGAACCGAGCCGGCCCTGTTGCTCCGCGAAGCGAGCGGGGGCACGAAGTTAGTTTCCTACCAGGCTCCAGGCCCGTGCCTACCAGCGGCCGCGGCGTGCGGCCTTTGCGCCTCTGCCGCCAAGGGCGACTTGTTGATACTGGGCCGGGGGGCGTTCGAGGTGGAATTGGAACCACTGTTCCTTGAAGACTCGCATTTTGATCTTGCGGTTGTTTTGCACCGCAAGGAGCGCATCTTTGACCTTGGGGTCGTCCTTGGTCTTTTTTACGCCCTCCGCAAGGACATTCTGCGCGCCGTCTTTGTCGCCGACTTGGCTGAGGAGATAGGCGCGCAGACACCAAGCCAACGACTGGCTCTTGCCGCGTTTGGTGGCGATCTCCAGGGTTTTGCGCATGTCGTCGTGGCTCTTCTTTTTGTATTGAATGACGGCGAGCATCGCCACGGACATCCAATGCCCAAAGGTCAGCGCACGCTGTAGGTACGGTTGAGCCTTGTTGAACTCTTTCTGCAAAAAGTAGATGACGCCAATTTGTGAATCGACCTGTGAGCGCACCCCAAACTGCCAGACAGCCCACGGATAGGCCTGCTCCATGCCCGTGATGGCCAGGTCAAACTTGGGAGGCATCGTCTGCAGGGATTTGGAGGCGTCGGTGAAGATCTTCTCGACCTTCTTGAAGACCCACCGCGCCAAAACGAAATACGCGATGATCAGTGCAAGAACTCCGGGAACGATGGACTCGCCGAGGCGGAGAAACCCAGGCCCCCACAGCGCGGCAAACACAACCACACCAATGAGAGTAGACAGTAAAATGTTGCGCATGGGCTGCACCTTTCCGCTGATGGGGCGAGCCAAGGGGCGCCTGCATAGCAATCGGCCGCCGCAAAGTAAAGAACTGCTAAACGGACGGGGCGGTGGGATACTATCATTGGACGCGGGTTGATTTTGCCGCTGACACGTGTTGTTGAAGGGTAATTGATGCGACCCATCTCTCAGATGTCCAAGTCCGTGGCCGCCCATCTGTCGGGCATATTTATGGATATCGATGGCACTCTAACGGACGGCGGCCGTTTGTTGGCAGAAGCCTACTCAGCTTTGTGGCGTCTGCATGCCGCCGGCCTGCGGGTTGTTCCGGTCACCGGCCGCCCGGCGGGCTGGTGTGATCTCATCGTTCGTCAGTGGCCAGTGGACGCTGTTGTTGGCGAGAATGGCGCCTTTGCGCTGTGGCTCGAAGATGGCCACCGTCATGAGCTGGTGCATCCCGACATTACAACGGGGGATGCCCAGAAGCGCCTCGTGGTTGTGCGCGATGCGATCTTGTCCGATGTGCCGGGGAGTCGAGTGGCGAAGGACCAACCGTTTCGTCGATATGACCTGGCGATCGACTTCTGTGAGGAGCCGCCGGATCTCGGCCTCGACGCCGCCGACAGAATCCGCGAGGTTTTTGTTGAGCATGGTGCACACGCCAAGATCAGCAGTATTCACGTCAACGGTTGGTATGGCGACTATGACAAGCTGACCATGGTCGAGTTGTTGGCGGAAAACCTCTGGGGTATAGACATTAGAGGGGATCGCGACCGTTATGGCTTCTGCGGCGATTCTCCCAACGACGAGCCGATGTTTGAGTTCTTCCCCCACGCCTGTGCGGTGGCCAATGTCCTTCCCTTCGCGAATCGCATGGGCTCTCTTCCCCAATACGTGACAGGTGGGTCGGGCGGAATCGGCTTTGCCGAAATGGTCGACGTGATCTTGGAAAAACGCAGGGGATGATCAGCGTTACATAGCGTAGTAGACGCCCAGCCTGCCTTCGATGGTCCAGACGGTGACGTCGGCGAAGTACGGGATGACCCCCGCCTCGGCGAAAACGCCCAGGCCGCCGAGGGAGAAGCTCACACCGGCGGCACCGCCAAACGCTGTCAGGGTGTCACCTTCAGCGATGAGATTGCTGACCGCCATCACCGCTCGCAGGTACATGGGAAATAAAGGAGGGTCGAGCACCAACATCGGGCGCAACTGCATGTCGAAATCGCCATTTTCAACATCACCTAGCGCAAAGTTAAGTCCGAGCTCGAGGCGCAACATCTCTCCCAGTCCCCATCCCGGGGCGATCATGATGCTGGTGGGGATACGGCCAGTCGGCTCTGTGACGGCATAGCCGGTACCAAGGGAGCCTTCGATCACGAATCCGGCCTTAGCGGTCATCGGCACAGCAAAAATGACGGCAGCAACCAAAGCCCATTTGAGATGTCGCATGAAAGGTTCTCCTTGAAGCAGGTGGCTATTTCGTCGACTCCCCGTTCGACGGACTCTCTGAACGTTTTGTTCAATCACCAAATCTGCGCTGACGCAAAGAGAATCGCCAAAACGGGGAGTTGCAACAGAGCATGCCAGTGTGCTAGCCGAGAGTCCTGATGCGTCGATGGGAAGACGCTAGGTAGCACGAACCGTACAATGGGTGCGGTACCATAGAGGGGCTCATGTCTGGTCACAGCAAATGGTCCACGATTAAGCGGAAGAAGGGCGAGATAGACGCTAAGCGCGGCAAGATCTTCACCAAGGTGGTGCGCGAAATCACCACGGCTGCGCGCATCGGTGGCAGTGACATCGATGCAAATCCACGTCTGCGAGCGGCGGTCAGTGTGGCGAAGGCCGCGCGGATGCCATCGGAGAATATCGACCGCGCCATTAAGAAAGGCTCGGGCGAGCTCGACGGCTCGGCCATCGAGGAGCAAAATTATGAGGGCTACGGACCTGGCGGCGTAGCGTTATACGTCGAAGCGCAGACCGACAACAAGAACCGCACAACATCGGAAGTGCGCAATGTCATCGCCAAGGCCAACGGCAACCTCGGCACCGCTGGCAGCGTCGCCTGGATGTTCAAGAAGCAGGGTCACTTCACCTTTGACGCTGCCAAGTATACAGAGGAAGAGGTGATGGATGCGGCCCTCGAGGGTGGAGCGACCGACGTCGTCACCGAAGGTGACGAGATCATCGCCATTTGCGAGCTCAAGCAATTCGCCGCTGTCGCCAACCATTTCGACAAGCTCGAGCTCAAATACCAGGGCGAGCTAACGATGGTTCCCGAGAACACGGTCAAGGTCGCGGGTGAGGACGCCGCGAGGGTGCTGCGGCTCATCGAGAAGCTCGAGGACCTCGACGATGTCATGAAGGTGTATGCCAACTTCGATATTGATGATGAGGAGCTCGAGCGCATCGTCGGTGCTGATTGATCCCATGAAGAAAATATTCTCCACCTTTGCCCTCGCCACCCTGTTTGCGGCTCTGGTTGCTTGCGACAGCCTGCCCGAATGCGAAAAGGGTGAGGTCCGCTTCGACGGGCGTCCACCGCGTACCATGTTCGCCTTCGATCGCACCTGCCGTGACAATTGTTTCTCTTATCCCGCGAGTGATGCGTCGTGCGATCCCTCCTGCCCTGAAATCGTGCTCGACCGACCCACGGGGGTGCTCATCGAGGACCGACATCTGTTGTTGGCGGATGCCAAGAGCTTGGGGGCTTCGCGGGCGCTGGTATTTGGTTTTGGTTTTGTCGACGAGGCTGGCGGCGATGCTCCCAGTGATTGGGGCATCACCCGTTCGGGCAGTCGCACCTATCTGAATGATCAGGTGGTCGGCACAGCTCGGTTCGTCATGGACACGGGCGTGGCCGAAGTCGCCATCAATGTTTTTGACGATGACGACAGCGATTTGTTGGCCACGCGAACCACGGCTGAGGCTGCATTGGTGGCCCAACCCGGTCGGCTCGAGTTCCTCGAAGCTAACGATGGTCGGCTGCGGGGGCGGTTTCTTCTTGGTTACCAAACATCCACCCATCAGGCCCAAGGTGAGGTGGTTGGCTGCTTTGATGTGTCCCTCAGCGAGGAGCGGGAGCTCGACGGGGTCTCGTATCGCGTTATCCAATGAGTGAGCAACCGAGGAGCTCGTCCCATGAGTGAGCAACGGGTCCTCGGTATTGATCCGGGATCACATCGCACCGGTTGGGGTGTCGTCTCCCTGCAGGGCAGCCGCTTGTTGCATGTCGCCTCGGGCACCATTCACGCTGGTGAAGGTTCCCTCGCGATGCGTCTGCGGATTATCGGCGATGTCCTTGACCAGGTGCTGTTGGAGCACCGCCCCACCGTCATGGCTGTGGAGACGGTGTTTCATGCGCGCAATGCCAAGAGTGCTCTGCAACTCGGACATGCTCGCGGTGTTGCGTTGCTCAGTGCTGCCCGGCGCGACCTGACGGTGTTCGAGTACACAGCAGGTCAGATCAAGCAAGCGTGCACGGGCAGAGGTCGTGCCGACAAAGACCAAGTGCAACAGATGGTTCAGATTGTGCTCGGCGTGCGTGAGCCGATGGGCCTCGACACGAGCGACGCCCTCGCCGCTGCCATTTGTCATGCCCACATGGCGAGCAGTGCTGTCACAGAGCTGCTCGGCGCTGTCAATCGCCAAGGTTCGGTGAGGATGAGGGCGAGGAGCATCAACGGATAGGGGCCTTTCACTTCGTCGAGTTGCGAGCGATACCCGGAGAGCAATGAAATGATAGCCAGTCTTCGCGGCATCTTGATTTACAAAGACGCGCAGAGCGCCGTCGTCGAGTGTGGCGGCGTAGGCTACGGCTTGTCGATGTCCGCCACATCGTTGGCGACGTTGGGGGGTGAGGGATCCGAGGTCTCGGTGGTGGTACACACCCACCTCACCCAGGATTCATTGCGTCTCTTCGGCTTCGTCGACAGGCAGGAGCGGCGCATCTTCGAGGTCCTCATTAGCATCAGCGGCGTCGGTCCCAAGCTCGCGCTGGCCATCTTGTCGATACTCAATCCTGGCGAGCTCGGTCAGGTGGTCGCCCGTGAGGACAAGGCCACCCTCGTGCGTATTCCAGGCATTGGCGGCAAGACCGCCGAGCGCTTGCTCGTTGAGCTCAAGCATCGATTGCCGAAGATAGAGGCGACCGCGTCTTCCGCGTTCCGTCCTGCCACCCGCTCAGAGATCGGCAGCGATCTCGCCGCCGCCCTCGTGGCCCTTGGTTTCAAGCCGACTGCCGCAGAGGATGTGGCGAAGTCCACCTTGGGGGCCCACCTCGATGAGAAAGATCTCGCGGTGCTCGTGCGTCTGGCGTTGCGCTCCACAACCCGAGGCTAGGGGCCGAAGAGGCTGCCCTGGGGTGACGGAGTGGACGGCGGGGTCATCCCCAAGAGGTGGTAGGTGCGCAGGGTGGCCACGCGACCGCGCGGGGTGCGCTGGATGTAGCCTTCCTGCAAGAGGTAGGGCTCGTACACCGACTCGATGGTATCGGCCTCTTCCCCGAGGGAGGCGCCGAGAGTCTCGACGCCCACGGGGCCGCCATCGAATTTGTTCACCAGGGTATCGAGGAGGCGTCGGTCCATTTCGTCGAAGCCGTTGACATCGACGCCGAGGCGATTGAGCGCGTGCCTGGCGATGTCGCGCTCGATGATGCCATTGCCCTCGACCTCGGCAAAGTCTCGCACCCGTCGCAGCAGGCGATTGGCGATGCGGGGGGTGCCTCGGGAGCGAG
>MGST01000009.1 GCA_001798605.1 Deltaproteobacteria bacterium RIFOXYA12_FULL_58_15
AGCGAAAGGCGCATCGTCCAGAAGATAGCGGTCGACGATCTTCGCCACCGCAGTTCTGCCGAGAAGGTCGACGAGCTTTTCGTAGAGGAGCTTGCCGCGCGGCAAGGTGTGGTCGAAGTCGTCCAGCCTCCACCGCACCCGCGGTGTCTCGTCGATAACTGCAAAATATGTGTCGCGGAAGGTCATTTGCGGCGCGAGGATGAGCGAGTCGATCTCGCGGGTGATTGCAAAGTCCTCGAGCATGTCAGGCGCGTACTCGACACCGCCATAGGCCTGGAGCATCAGTTGCTCGCGCAACGCGCTGGCGACCAGGTCCGCAACGAGTGTCGGCGACAGGTGGGTCTCTCTTCGCCGACAATGGGGCAGGACAAGCAGTGCCAATTGCTGCCGCCACAGACTGGCGCGGTGCAGCTTGAGAAAGCGTTCTGCCAACGAGAGACGAAATGCCCGATCGGAGACCGCGAACCCCCCATCAAATGCCTCGACCAGGTTCTCGCGCAATGGTGCCAGGACGACCAACGGCCGAACGTCGACACCGAAGCCATGGCGCATTGCGAAATCCGCGCCGATAACCACGGTTGCCTCGAGCTCCGTGAGGGCCGCGGCATCCCGGCCAGAGCCGAGACGACGTGGTGAGTCCCGGGTATCGGTCGGTGCAAGGATCGTCGCCGCCGGCCCGGAGCGAACCACGAGCTCGCGGGCGAGCACCACCGGCACGAATCGCGCCACGATCTTGCCCGCAACAGTCCGCGGCCCGTCACGGGTGACCGGTAACCCACCGATTGAGCCGACGAGGCCGGTCGGGACTGTGACCGAGAACGTGGTGGGCAACGCAGCGAGCGCCCGGCCGTCACCGAACATGGGATACCAGCCCCCGAGTAGATAGGTCGCCATCTCGCTCTGTCCAAAGGTGCCGTTTCTGCGGGGCACGTCGGTGGCAAAGGTGAGGCGGACAATCTTGTTCTTGGCATATGTCCCAACGGTGAGCCATGGGCCCCGCGTCTTTAACCGTCTCCCGTCGAGCCACACCGACAACCGGGCCGGTGAGAAGCCCTCTGGATAGAACCACTCGCGATTGACGTCATCGAGACCGCGCTCTGGGCCCAACACTTCCGGGTAGATTGCTACCGCGACCTCGCCGTCTCGGCCGACCACGCAGGTCACCTCGCCGCGGACTTCCCGGCCGCTGGCATCGACCTCGGCCCGAAGTGTTACCTGCTTGCAGATTGTCAAGCTCGAGGCCGACAGCAAGAGCAGCACGGCGATCATGAAAACCCAATCGAACGAAGACTCACGGGAAGACGATCAGCGCGAGGTGGCCCGCAGCGGTCCACTCGGTGGCGAAACCTTCGCTGCTGTTCTCACGCAGGCCGTGGGCTGGATCGAGGGTGAGGATGCGTTGCTTGCGACGATTCATGCCCACGACGACCTCGTAGTGGGGGTAGACACGTTGGCGGTAACGCTTCATCACACCGACGAGGATCGGGCGATTCTTCCCGAGCTCTCGATCAAGGTCGCTCATTCGCCCTTCGATGAGGAAGGCTTGCAAGCCCTGGCCATGGGCGAGTTGGCGAAGGGCCGCCGCCTTGATGCCGCCCTCTGGCGCGGCGAGGCTCGCCCCTCTCACCTCGTCAGGCGTGATTGGGCGCCCCCAGTAGCCGAGAACCATGTCGAGTGCGGCGGTGCCGCAGTCCTCTTGGGATGTCTGGCGCACCTCGGGCACGCCCGCGATCAGCTCCCAGCCATCACCCGCCGTCAAGGCACCCGCCGAGATGCTCTTGGCCGAGCCGAGATAACAGCCGCTCGCCAGAAGGCTGCAGAGCATCGTTAAGCCCTTGGGGCTCGTTACCCCCGAATTGACCATGTTGGCACCAAACAGCCGCTAGAGAAGAATCACAACGAGAACGACGATCAACACCACGGTGAGCACGCCGCCACCGATGTAATATCCGCGATCGCCGCCCTGGAACTCGCCAAGCTGTGGCGTGGTTGCTTCGCGCTCGGCATAGTCGGCTGCCTCGCTCGAGGTTCCTTCGCTTGGCGCGGGTTGTGCGACCTGCTCCTCGGCGGCCCTGTCAGACTCAGTACGGCCCAAAGCGCCTTCTGCTTGAGCCATTGCTGGAAAGCTGGCGAGAGCCAACAACATCATACCTGTAATGAGCTTCTTCATCGGATCTCCTTTTAACCGTCTTCGGGTTCACGAAGACAGTGGTGCCGCTTTCGTCCGATGGAAGCCTTACACAGAGAGAAAATATCACCGCCCCACGTCGCAAAAACAAACGCATCGATGCAGCTTCGATCCCATTCGAGCATCGGGTCAAGGTGCCCTACGGCATCGTGTTCGCCACGTTGGGACGGTGTTCTTCTTGCGGCCTTTTCGACACGTCGGTTTTGGCGACGTTACAAGCCTGAACTTCCTAATGGTAAAAAGATGACCGCATCGCCTAATAGGAACTTAGCGTCTCGCAGGCGACAAAGAGTGCCATCGAGCGCCACACGTTCAACTGGGAAAGGGAAGCACATGAACAAAGATCAGGCAAAGGGTAAATGGGAGCAGCTTAAGGGAAGGGCGAAGAAAGCTTGGGGCGAGCTGACGGACGACGATTTCAAGAAGGCCGAGGGCTCCGAGGACAAGCTCTTTGGCGTCATCCAACAGAGGTTTGGCGATACCAAGCAAGCAATCAAGGCGAAGCTCGACAAGTTAAACTTGAAGTGACGCGAAATGACACGCCTTGGGCCCCAGGTTGGCCGCTGTCAAAGGTGAGCAAAGTATTCTCAATCATTCCAAAGAGGAGACAACGATGTGGTTCACTATCTTCTTGATCGTTCTGTTTTTTTTTGCGCTCGGTGGCGGTGGATGGGGGCACTCACGGCAAGCCTACTGGGGCTGGTCGCCCGCAGTTATCATCCTGATCGTGGGCGCAGTGCTGTACTTCACCGGCAATCTCCACTTGAACGGATGAGCCCCCGGGCCGGGGATGAAGCACGATGAGCTATGCTCCCGGCCCTGCGTCATTGCGAGTCGCTCGCGCTCGGCGCGAATACCACCTTCACCGTATGTTCGTGTTTGTCATTGATGAGTTTCAGGATCGGCTCCTCTAGCGACACTCCGTCGAGAGTCAAACGGGCCGGGCCCTGGTGCTCCGGACTCTGCGTGAAGCCGACGTGGTAGAAGGTCTCGTGGTAGCGGTAGTGCAACTTGAACTGTGTCCACGCCGACGGAACGTGCGGGCAAAAACGGAGGGTGTCCGCCTGTCTCTCGATCCCGAAGACGACTTCGTGTAGCAGCCGGTAATACCACGATGCCGAACCCGTGTACCATGACCACCCACCTCGACCGGCGTACGGAGACTGACTGTAAACATCCGCCGCCAAGACATAGGGCTCGATTTTGTAGCGCTCAACCGCCGCCGGATTGAGAGCGTGATTGATGGGGTTCAAAAACGCAACGAGTGTTGCGGCCTGTTCGTTTCGTCCGGCCAGAGCCAGAGCCAGGGCCGCCCATACCGCGCCATGGGTGTATTGCCCCCCATTCTCGCGCACTCCCGGCGGGTACCCTTTGATGTAACCGGGTTCGATGGCACTTCGATCGAATGGCGGAGTCAAGAGCTGCATCAGCTGGAGATCGTGACGGACCAGCTCATCCCACATGGAATCCAGCGCCATACGGCGTCGCTCGGAGGTGCCAACCTCGGCGATGGTTGCCCAACTCTGCGGTAGCGAGTCGATTCGACATTCCTCATTTTCCGCCGAGCCCAAGGGCTCGCCGTTGTCAAAGTAGGCGCGACGGTACCACCCGCCGTCCCACCCATGCTGCTCGATTTGGCTCGCGAGCTCGCTGGCGACCGAGATGCAGCGCTCGGCAAAGGCCTCATCGCGATACTGTTCGGCTAAGGGGGCAAACCGTGAGAGCACCTCATGGAGGAAGAACCCGAGCCACACGCTCTCTCCTTGGCCCTCATGCCCCACCCGGTTCATCCCGTCATTCCAATCTCCGCTTCCCATCAGAGGCAAGCCGTGGACGCCCAGCCTCATGCCGTTGACGAGGGCCCTTGTGCAATGCTCGTACAGAGTGCCCGTCTCGTCGGAGCGCCCCGGCAGATCGTAGTAGCTCTCCTCGTCATCGTTGAGTGCCCGCCCTGTCAGGTAGGGGATCTGCTCTTTGAGCACACCCGTATCCCCCGTAAATGACACGTAACGAGAGACCGCGTATGGCAGCCACAGGTAGTCGTCGGAACAACGGGTTCGGACACCCCGTCCACCGGGTGGATGCCACCAATGCTGCACATCTCCCTCGGCGAACTGCCGCTCGGCACACGTGAGAAGATGCTGGCGAGCGAGATCCGGTACCTCGTGCAGAAGCGCCAGACAGTCCTGCAGCTGATCGCGAAAGCCGTACGCCCCTCCCGACTGATAGAAGCCGCTGCGGCCCCACAATCGGCAAGACAGAATCTGGTAGGGCAACCAACCATTCAACAACACGTTCATCGCGGCGTCCGGCGTTTCGGCGTAGAGAACGCCCAGCTTGTCATTCCAGAACTTCCAAACCTCTTTCAACGCGATGTGTGCGGCACCGACGCCACGATGACGCTCGATGAGAGCGATGGCCTCGGCCGTGGTGTCTGCGGCCCCCAGAATGAAAACAATCTCTCGTTCTTGCCGCCCGGGCACCTCGAGCGACGCCTGAAACGCCGCGCACGGGTCCAGACCCGGCCCCAGCCGTCCAGAGAGACGTCGCAAGCGCAGCGCCGCAGGGTTCGACGTGTCACCGTTGCGTCCCAGGATCTCCGCGCGGTCACCACTGGCACTTCGTAGACCTTCGCTGCAGTCGAAGAACGCTACGGAATGCGCAAGCTCGCTGTTGTAACTGTTCTTGGCAAGAATCGCACCGGTCAGCGGCTCGAGCTCGGTCACAACGTGCATGGCCTGCTGGGATCCCACGTCGCCAAGCACCAGATCGATCGAGGCGAGGACGCTAATGGTACGACTGCGTTCGCCAAGATTCTTGATCTTCAACGCCAGAAACTTCACCGGGGCGGCAACCGCCACATACGTTGTCAGCTCCGACGTAAGCCCCTGCTCGCTGTGCTCAAAGACGCTGTAACCGAAGCCGTGCCGACTGACGTAGGCTGTACGGCTCTGCCGCGGCCAGGGCATTGGACTGAAGTACCGTCCGCTCGAATCATCGCGAATGAAGATGACCTCACCGCTAGGATCAGTGACCGGGTCGTTGGCCCACGGCGTCAATCGACCGAGCTGGGCGTTGCGGTACCAGGTGTAGGCACTGCCGCTCTCACTGACTACGGTACCGAGCCGCGCATTGGCAATGACGTTCACCCAGGGTGCCGGCGTGTGATGCTTGGGCGGCAAATCGACGACGTATTCTCGCCCATCTTCCGTAAACCCGCCTGTGCCGTTCCCGAAGATCAAGTTCTCTCGCGGAGCCGCTTGCACACGATCGACTTGACGCGTGGGTGCCTGGCGCACGGGGGCTAACATCGATGTTCGCAAGGATTGCGCTGATTGCCTCCACTGTTCGATCTGGTGATCGAGATCGCCGTCGACATCCCTGATGACGATGCGCGCCACCGCTTGCAGCAGCACGCGGCCTTCTTCGGAGAAATCATCGATATGCCTGACAAAAACCCCACCCGGTTTGTCCATGAGGTGTGCTTCAGTGCCGGCAGCGACAAATTCCATGATTTGGTCGTTCACTGCGCGCCGGTAACCGGATGGGTTCTCGATCCAAATCACGAGATCGGTTTGCAAACCGCGCATCCGCCAGAAAGCATGGGCTCGAAGCAGATCACGTACCAGATTCAGGTTGTCGGCATCTCGCACGCGCAACAGCACAATCGGCAAATCTCCTGAGATCGCATATCTCCACAAATCAGACTGACCCTTGCGGTTGCGCCGCAAGATGCTGCTCGACGCCCGAAAGGCGCTGGTCGGAAAAATGACAGCGGATGCCAACTCGACGTATTGCTGGGCCTGCGCCTCACTCGCGCCCACCTCCCGGCAGACGAGTCGACTGTGGGTCCCCGCGACCTCAAACACGCGGTCGGCCATCCGTTGATCCTGGTACTTCGCAACCAGAGCCACCGCAGCATGCCTCGTGGGTGCAACGCCAACGATGAGGTCAACCTGGGCGCTGCTGTCGCCTTCCACCTCGACTCTGCGCCGAAGTGCGGCACAGGGGTCCAACACCGAGCCCGCGGTTCCGGACAACGGGCCCCAGTCATCGAGGGCGGCGGGCTGACGCATGCTCTGGCCTCTACCGATGAAGCGCGCCCGATCAGTCTCGTAGCTACATGCGCCGTGTTCGTCGCCGACCACTCGCATCATGCAAAACACCCACGGTGGCTGTTCCTCCGCGTCGCGCGCGCGTCGCGTTAGCAGGATGGCACATTGCTCTTCCAGGATTTCTGAGTATACGAACATGTTGCTGAACACCCGATGCAACTCGTCCGACAATCCCGGCGCAAGCACCACCTCGGTGTAGCTCGTGACCAAAAGGGACCTGGCGGTACCTGACCGGTTGGTCAGTCTGATCCTACGGATCTCGAGGTCGTCCTCCGAGGAGACCGCAATGTCGGTGTGCGTTTCTACTTGATGGTCGTGTCGGCGAAACTCGGCTCGTCCCGAGGTGAAAACTGCTTCATAACGCCGACCGGCGTGCAGAGTCGGCTGAAACGTGTTGGACCATGTGTGGTGAGTCGCGAGATCGCCGATGAAGCAAAAGACCCCGAATGACTCCAACGTGGGATCCTCCCGCCAACGGGCGATCGCCAGGTTGTTCCATCGGCTATACCCGGCCCCGGCCGCCGATACCATCACGTGGTAGCGTCCGTTGGACAAGAGGTGCACTTCCGGAATCGGCGTGTTCGGGTTTCTGATCACCCGCATAACCGGTTCTGCAACGCGGTTATCGATCCGATGTGAAACCTGAGCCTCCCGCGCATGTGGGGCCAACAGCGCGGCCGTTTTGGGGATCCGCTCCTGCAGCAGCAAGGATGCCGCTCGCAAGTCCGGATTGTTGAGAAACCGCACCTGCATTTTGGGGCCCACCACCGCCTGATCGAGTGCGAGCAAGCTCATCCCATGATGATGGGCCATGAACGTCGCCACCACCGTCCCTCTCTTCCCCCGTTTGGCACGAATCGGCGTGTAGTCGATCGCGTCGTAGAAGCCGTAGGACCCAAGGGCCTCTTCCTTGGTCAAGCGTTGTAGATTCGCCGTCGCACGAGGCCGATCGATGAGAAGCGCCAGCACCGTAGCGTAGGGAGAGACGACATAGTCGTCACCAAGCCCTCGCTGCAGCCCCAACCCCGGCACCCCGAACGCCCTGTATTGGTAGGTACCTTCGCCGTCCGTGACGTTGTAGCAAGACTCGGAGATGCCCCAAGGCAGTCCTTGCTGTTTACCATACTCGACCTGGCGAACGACGGCCTCGGTACAGGTCTGTTCGAGCAAGGTGCCCTCGAAGTCAGGCATCACCAAAAGTGGCATGAGGTACTCGAACATGGAGCCGCTCCAGCTCAAGAGTACCTGCCGGCCGTGCGTCGTGGTGAGACGTCGCCCAAGTGCAAACCAATGGTCGAACGGGATCTGCCCAGAGGCGATCGCAATATAGCTCGCCAGCCGTGCCTCCGAGGCCAACAGGTCATAGAAGCTGTTGTCCAAACGGCGTTCCGTCACAGAATATCCCACCGCAAGAAGCTTGCGCTTAGAATCATACAGCAACGGAAACTCGGCATCCGCAATCATCGAGCAGCGCAGCGCCAAGTCCTCGATCCGCCGAATACGCGCGGCGATGCGCTCTGCTCCTAGACGCAAACCTTCAACGACATGGGTTACTCGTGCAGAGGCGTGCGTCCCATCCAGTTTTTCTGCCGCTCGGCGCGCGAGGTCGCCGATCTCTTCGAGGCTCAACCTTCGGTCGATGTTGGGCACCAAGCGCTGCAATTCGCCTGCGGGCCACTCCGGACCGCTCTGGATCCATGGCACCAACTCCGTCAAGTCAGCTAGAAGCGATCGTGTCTGCCGATCGAGGGCGTTGGCCCACCACGAAGCTTCAGGCTGCCCCTGAGAATCGATGGATGCGACGAGCTCTGCAGTCGCAACGCCAAGCGCGCCAAACCAAGCTGCCGTCGCCGAGAGGGTGTCGACCTGCTCCGCAAAGAGGTTGTTCACGGACACCAAGTCATCACTCGAGATCCCCAGGTCCGCAAGTGCCCCCAACGTGTCGCCCAATCCCTCCAAAAACCGCGCAGGAAGCAATGGACTTCCAGAAAGCTCCAGAAGTCCGCTACGCAACACTCGGACATGTCCAATTAGGTTACCGCTATCGACGGCGGAGACGTACAGAGGCCGGAGCGGCTTGCGGCTCACGGTATCGTACCAGTTGAAGAAGTGGCCCTGGTAACGTTCCAACTGTTCCATCGTTTCGATCGTGCGGGTCGTGCGATCCAACAATTGGCCGGCGCTGAGATACCCGAGATCGTGAGCGGCCAAATTGGACAATAGAGCCAGGCCCATATCGGTAGGGCTTGTGCGATGGGCCACGCGGTGATTGGGCTTCTCCTGGAAGTTGTCAGGAGGCAACCAGCTCTCCTGCGCTCCGACGAACACCTCGAAGTAGCGCCAGGTGAGCCTGGCGATGCGGCGCAGAAAGAGCACCTCGCTCTCGTTGAGCGAGCTCGAAGCCGTTTTCAACGATCGGCTCACCCACCAAGCGACAACCGGCGACAGAATCCACAAAACCAGAATCGGACCCGCGGCCACAGACATCGCGGGCGTACCCACTGTCATAACCAGTGCAGCAATGGCAGCGGCCAAAGCGGGGACCACCGCCATCTTCCAGAGGACACGCCCAAAGCTCGTCACAACCGCACTCTCGACCGCCTCGGCGGTTTGCCACTCGAGCAGATGGTTCCGGCTGACAGTCATGCGCCAAAGCGTGCGTGCGGCTGCGTCGAGGGCGACTGTCGCCTCGAACGGGAGAAACGTCAGCCACAGCGCGATCTTGGTTAGGCGCCGCCCCGTCGACCAGGCGACCTGGGTCACATGCAACCAAAACGGCAACCTCGACGGGCGCCCCCAGAGTTCTGCCAGTCCAGGTAGAAGCTCCGGAACCAACAGCAGACCGAGCACTGCCAACGTCCAAGATACCGGTGCCGGCACGACGAACCACCCGAGCACCAGCAGTGTCACATAGGCGGGCGCTACGAGTGCCCGGCGCAAATTGTCGAAAATCTTCCACCAACCCAAGACGCTCAGCGAGGAATTGATCCGCTCATATGCGGCATTACGAACTTTTGATCCCAGCCACGGACTGATCTGCCAGTCGCCGCGCATCCAACGGTGACGACGGTTGACGTCGGCCAGATACCCTGACGGTGCGCTCTCCAGCAGCTCAACGTCGCTACACTGTCCTGAGCGGGCGTAACATGACTCCAGCAGGTCGTGACTCAAAACCGCATTGTCGGGGAAGCGCTCACCCAAGAGCTGTCGAAAGGCACCCACATCATAAAGGCCCTTGCCGACAAACGAGGTCTCTCCAAAGAGATCTTGATAGACGTCTGAGACCACATGCGTGTAGGGGTCGAGACCCACCTCGCCGGCCAAGAGTCGGGAATAGATGCTCTGCACGGCACTGCGCAAAGAAATGCTGATGCGCGGCTGAAGGATTGCGTAGCCACGCACCAAACGCTGGCCTTTGGGATCCATCCGCGGACGATTCAGCGGGTGAGCGGCAGCGGCCACCAGGCGCCAACCGGCCCCCCATGGCAGGCCCGTGTCGGTGTCCAGGGTGATCACGTAGCGGATCGTGGTGAGCTGCGACAGGTCACCGACGGTCTGGCAGAAGCGAGAGCTGTCGCCGGTACATAAGAGCGTGTTGAAGTCTTCGAGCTTGCCGCGCTTGCGCTCCCGGCCCATCCAGCAGCCTTCTTGCGGGTTGTGGAGGCGAGGCCTGTGCAACAAAAAAAAGCGACCGTGTCCACCGTGGTTGTATCTCTCGTTGTGCGCATTGATGCCGTCGATCGCCTGCGCCAGCAAGGCATCGTCTCCCTCGACGTGCTCGCCGGTGGCGTCGCCAAAATCGGTCAAGAGGCCGAACCACAGATTTGGATCTCGATTGGCCAAATAGCGGAGCTCCAGACCTTCAAGGAGCGCAAGAATGCCCTGACGTTCGGTAAGGATGGCCGGGACGACGACTATCGTGCGCGATTCGTCGGGAATGCCACGCTCGAAATTCATCCGGGCCAGGTGCCGTGGTCTGCGAACGGTGGAGGCCAGCCAGTTCACCACCGCCACCGCACACTGTGATGAAACCAGCGTCGTGGCGAGCGCAAGGGCGAGGCACACGACCTGGGTTACAGGACATGCTTGCCTCAGTAGCCATGCAACACCGACGACCGACAGCGCGACCACCGGACCGAGATAGGCAAATAGCCTCAATCGCATGGACAAAATCTCGGAGAACGGCCGCCCCTTCCTTTGCTTCCGGAGCGCTCGCCACAGATCGCGTTTCCCGTCGTCAACGAGCACGTAACCGACGTGAGCCGCGACGCCGGTACTGTCCGCGAGGTAATGTTCGGTGGTCAAAGCTACTGCCATCCGGGCCACCGACTCTTCGGCGAAATGACCTCTCCGTGCTACGCTTTCGACGGCGTGCCGATAGTCGTCGCGGGTCGCAAAGTCCATCTGGTCATACACTCCCGCGGGTTCTGTTTTCAAAATCTTCTCAGTGGCACTGTTCAACTCGACAAACGCATGCCACTCGGTGGTGTTGACGAGCCGCAGGCTGGCGATGCTGTTGGCCATCGAAGCCTGGTCGGCGGCTTGAGCCTGACCGTCGGCTCGAACGGCCTCCTCAATGGTTTGCCCTTGCTCGGCGAGCCGTTGCTCCAACCATGGAAGCGCCAGATTCGTGGTCGACCCGCGCCCTTGGAGCGTCTGAGTGAATTGAGCAACAAACGCTGTCGACAACGGTGGATTCGCTCGAACCATGTCCGCCAGCACCAAGAGAGCGGCCTCGTGCCCTTCCGACGGGGCGTCGATCCGCTGAGCCCAGACCCAAGCGCGATCCCGGTGCGCACGTTGCCAGGTGATGCTCATAGCGACTCGCCGAAGATTCTCTATGAGCGCCAGACGCAGCATGATCGGAACCGACCAAAGCTCTCCCAGCGTCAACTGTGTGACGGACTGGTAGGCGGCTACGTATCGGGCGAGGGCTTCCTCATCGACACGCCCGTCGACATGGACAACGAGTTCCACGATCAAATCATGGACGCGAGGTAAACCTGTCGCCTCACCGTTTGCGACCGGCGGCAGTTGGCGACCGTATCCGCGCGGCAGGTGCTTGCGTGCCAGATAGATCTGCTCCTCCACCAAGTAATGGTTGTCGAGCAACCATTCTGCGGCAGGAGTGAGCCTCCGGCCCATCGCGTGAGCTCGAGACATGACCTCGTGACAACGGGCGATCACCCGCTCCGAATTGTTCAGCCGCTTGATGAGCTGATCGCCACCCTGGCGATGACCTATCTGGTGGGAGCCTGCCAGAGCCCTAGCGTGAACCTCTAGCTGTTCAATGGTAAAAATTGCTCCCCGCAAGGGCGGCTCGCTGACGCTGAGCTGATACAGGCCCTCCGCCCACCGCGTGAGATCCAATGAGCTCAGCAGTTGTGGCTTTTTGACCCCTGCGATCAACCTGCGCAATTTGGAATTCAGAGCACACCGCCTTGGACCCCCAAGACCGAGGGGTGGCTATCTTGAGCTCAGCTCGCTCAGTCCAAGAAACTCAGTCTCTGCCGGACGATATCGTTTCAATCTCATGCTCAGCCGTGAGCCAGTCTTGCAGCTCAAAGCCGGGTTCGAAGCCGCGCCGTTCTGCTGCGTAGTACGCTGCTTCAGCTACCATGCTATGGCGATCTACTGCCGCAACATTGGGCACCACGGTCATCGTTATTGTGTTTGTGTGTCGCTTTTCTCTGTCTGTCTTCAAATCTGTCTTTTGGCTCTGCGTGCGCATGACTTATCCCTTTTCTTCTCGAGTTGGCTCTCGCGACGGTATTGCCGTATGCCAGCGCCCTATGCAACTGGTACAGTGCTAATAGTCCCATTGCTGAAGATCGACTATGTGGAAGTTCCAACAACACACGTCGTAAAAGACGACATATGGAGTTGACTACTCCTTCATGCCGACGAGAAGCTCGTTGTGCACGTCCTTGACTCCATTCGTGTCAAACGCGATGCACTCCGCGGTTCGCTTGATCGATTCGGAGCTGACACGACCGATGAGCGTCACCACCCCCTGCGAGGAGCCCACATCGATGTCTCCGGACTTGACGCCGGCCTTTTGGAACAGACGTGATTGAATGTTGAATTTGATCACTCCGTCATCCCTCCGTTCGGCACTTGTCTGCTTTCCCACCGTGAGATCGTTTACGACCTTGATCACGTTCTCTGTGCGCCTTGCTACACGCTCAACCTCTTGGCGAGCCTCCTCTGTTTCCACCACACCCGTCAGGTAGACAACATCCTCTCGGGTTTCAACATCCACTCGGCTGGCTTTTACCTTCTCGTTGGCCTGCAGGGATGCCCGAATCACTGAGGAAATTCCTGCATCTGCACGCCGCGTTGCTGCCGGCACCATTGAGGAGGCGCAACCAACGAGAGCCACCAATCCGACACCAAACAGAAATCCCCAGACCGTCGTGAACTTGTTTCTCATGAGATACCTTTCTTTCTCGAACGTGTCTGCAATGCGAGTGACTGCAGTGACTGACGTTCGTACTGGGTTCTGCGATCAGGCAACTAGCTGATCAATGTCGCCGCCTCGGATGAGCGCGGTTCGAATCTTGCGCAGAGCGTTGCTCTCGATCTGACGGGCGCGCTCGCGCGATATCTGGAAATGTTGGCCAATCTGCAGCAGCGTGTCCGGATCTTCGGCCATGAGCCGGTTCTTGATGATATAGCTCTCTCGGGCGTTGAGACCCCCGATCGCCCGGGCTACCGAGCCATGCACGCGCTGTTGTTCTTCCCGCTCGGATATCTCGTCCTCTTGCAACACGTTGGACGAGCGCAGCAGATCACGTCGGGTTTCGCGTGCGCTGTGTTGGACCGGTGCATCGAGCGAGGAGTCGCGGTTAGCAAGTCGGTTCTCCATGATGCTGATATCGCATTCGTTAACCTCGAACTGGTTCGCGAGCAGAATTGCGCTCGCGGTCGTTCCATCGGGCGCTTGGCGATCGGCAGCCTCTCGCGCCAAACGCAGTTTAAAAAACAGCTTGCGACGCACGCGACCTGTACCCAACTTCACGAGCGACCATGAGCGGAGAATGAACTCGTAGATTTGGGCGCGGATCCACCAAACCGCATAGGTGACAAGACGGCAGCCGCGATTGGGGTCGAACTTGCGCACCGCCAGCATCAAACCAATATTGCCTTCCTGGATCAGGTCGAGCAAATTCATATTGTAGCCCCGATACTCGTGGGCCACCCGCACGACAAAGCGGAGATTCGCAACTACGAGTTGGTTCGCAGCATCGAGATCCGCATGAGTGCGATAGCGTTCAGCGAGAGCAGCCTCCTGTTCGCGCGTCAAGAGTGGATGTTTGCTGACTTCAGCCATATATCGATCGACAGTGGTGTCACGCGTCGGGTCCGTTGCCATGGAGTTTGCCTTTCGTTGGGCATACGCTAGACCCGAGGTCGGCCTGCGACTATGAGGAAGTTTCAGAGCACGCCGTCGAAAAAAGCGACTTCAGCTCGCGCCACTGCCCCACAGCACGGCCGGCACGGTCATAACAATCAGCCGTGCGTCGATGGCAAGATTCCAGTTGTCGATGTACTTCAGGTCCAGTTGCATCCATTCGTCAAAGCTGACCTCATTTCGGCCGCCGACCTGCCAGAAGCAGGTCAGGCCGGGGCGCATCGACAACCTCCGGCGTTGCCATGCCGAGTATTGCTCGACCTCGGCGGGAAGGGCTGGCCGCGGTCCAACGATGGTCATGTCGCCGCGCAAGATATTGATGAGCTGCGGCAATTCGTCGATGCTGTACTTGCGGATGAACCGGCCGACCCTCGTCATCCGTGGATCGTTCCTCATTTTGAACACTGGGCCGGCCTGCTCGTTTGCCGACGAGAGCTGCGCCTGGAGAACCTCGGCGTTTGCAACCATCGACCTGAATTTGAGCATATTGAACGAGTAGCCGTGCAGCCCGACGCGTCGTTGCCGAAATAACACGGGTCCGGCTGTGTTGAGCTTGATGGCTGCTGCCAAACCGACGAGCAGCGGCGACATGATGACGAGTGCGCAGGTCGAAGCGAAAATATCAATGAGTCGCTTGATAGCATGCTGCGTCGGTTTGGACCGCACCGTCACGTAGTGCACGAAATCGTCTGGCGCTGGCGACGGAAACGGCGTGGCGCGCTCGTAGTCCAACGTACTGAGGGGAACCGCAAACGGCATTCCGATCTCCTCGCAGAGGCGCACGACTGCCTGCATCTCATGGCTCTGGGTCGTAATTTGACCGGCGATGTACACCTCGCCAACGGGGTGTTCCCTGAGAACGGTCAAGAGCGCGGTAGCGTTGCCAAAGACCGGCAAGCGACCGTCTGGCGACGTCGTTGACTCGCCGCTGAAGTCTAAGAAACCCATGACCTCGCGTCGGCGAGAGTATTCGGCGAGGTGTTTGGCCACGGCGGCACCCACTGGACCGGTGCCAACAACCAACACCATGTCGGGAGCTCCCGGGTATCGCGCTTCCAGGCTGTCGATGATCAGAATTCGAATCAGATTCTCGACGCCAAGAAACATGAGGCCGAACCCCAAGACGTCAACCACAGGCTCGCCGCCGTGGAGGACAAAGTCCGCGATGAACGTGACGCCCGTCGTTGCAACAACGGCCAGTGTCCCCATGGCCATGCTGTCAATCCAACTTCGCGGGGTACACGGCGAGTAAAGACGAAGAGCGGTGGCGCTCAGAATCCACGATGAGATGGACAGCAATCCGGTTAACCAGAAGCCCAGTCCCGCCACGCGATTGGAGCCGCTCGTGGCCATGCTCAGCACCAAAAGCACGAGGATGATGTCGATGACGAAATTCGCCTTCGCGACAAACCCAGGCACAATTCTGTCGAACCGCTCGTACATTCAAGGCTCCTCGCTTCTGCCCGTGGGTGGCCACGCGGTAGTCACCGCGAGGTGCCCTCGGCGCAAAACACCAACAGGCACGTCGACATCCCAATCGACGCACCGCCGAAGACAATCGGTAATCTGGGTTTGCTAGGTCACTTCGACTATGAGGAAGTTACAACGACACATGTCGACAAACACGAAACGGTGACTCCGGCGGCGTCTTCGTCGCAGCGGTCGAGGTCTCGACGATGTCGTCAGCGTTCGGACGAAATGATCTGGATGTGGTGTTGCTGAACGTCCGCACCATACGTGTCGTAGGCATAGGACATCACACCGGCACCCGTGGGCCACCCGGCAATATGTAGCCAGTTGACCGGGTCGCCGAGGCCATTTTGGCGCCAGGCTTGAGTATCGTCGTAGGTGAGCCAGGTCGAGCCGTTGAAGTAACCCGACCGTTGGTAGGTGGGTCCCATAGGTTGGGCCCAAACCGCCCACGCCCTGGCTTCATCCTCTCCGATGGCGAAGCTCACGTACCAATTGGCGCCTGGCGTGGGATCCGGCGAGGGAAGGGCGGCTGGCGTCCAGACGCCAGTGGTGTCGATCCTGCCAAAGCTCAATCCTGTCTCGGGTGAGCCGTAACCGAGCCAGACGTAGTTGGCGGTGGCCACAGCATGACCCATCATGGGGCGGTTGTCGGCGTTGCCGCTCACCACGGCGACACCGATCGCGTTTGGGTCGACAGACCAGTCCGCCCCCATGGCGTTTAAACGCCATCGATGGATCTGCCCGTTGTTGGAACCGTCGTTGTAGTAGTACGGACCGAAGAAGAAGTGCAGCGACTTGTCGGCTGGGAGCTGCGCCCAGGAGTGATCGACATTGTGTTGTCCCATCTGGACATCCTGGTTGACGAACTCCACGAGAGCGTCTGGATCAGAATCGTTGTTCCTCCAGAAGGCACCCAAGACATCGTACCCAGCAGTCCCGTTCGTCACCTTTACCCAGTCGGAGCTGGTGACCGGAGCGAGCGCCCTCTCCCCTGCCACCGTGCGAGCCACGACCAGCCGCGCCTGTTCCTCGGTCGAGGGACGATCGATGCCGCTCACCATCAAGATGTGGGTTCCACTGCCGTCGATAACCTCTCGCATGTCGAGCTTGGCATAGAATGCACCACTGCCGGCCACATTGAATGTCGGCCCGGCCTGATTCTGCGCTTTCCAGCTCCAGCCCTTTACGTGTCCGCTCGCGTTGTGGGCGAGCGCGATGCGGTTGTACCGCATGCTGGTGGCATTGATTTGATAAAAGGCATGGTGCACAGCGTACGTCTCCGTATCCTGCGTGATGCTGCTGAACCACGGGCGGTTGTGCTGAAGGTCGACATTGGGTTCGTCGTTTGTTGCAGCCAAGTAGCGCCAGGTGTTGCCTCGGTCATCGCTGACGAGCAGGTAGTAGCGATCCTCAACCGACCCATTCCCGCAGTAGAACAGGCCATAGATATCCCCGGCCTCGTCGGGGGTGGTGTCGACACGCAAGGCCGCGTTCGATCCCGAGTCTGGAACAACCATGTTCTTCCCGTTCGGCGGCAGCGGGAGCGTGTCGACCCAGGTGCGGATCGGCTCCTCCAAAAGCGCCTCCTCTTCTTCCGAAGCACAGGCGGCGAAAGCCAGAGACGTCAGCAGCATGATCTTCTTCAACATGGGATCCCTCCTGGACCGTTGCGTCGCTCCCAACAACGAGCTTCTGGGGGTGAATCTCCCCGAGGCCACGTCGGTGCGTAACGAGAGGCTCTTCTAAGCGTCCGGGGGCAAACGGACAATTAGGAAGTTCCAACGGGCGGCGTCGCAAAATACGACTCATTGCACGAACACGCGTCCGTTTCATGCGCGCCCGGGGCCAAGCACGCACGATCAACACCCAGTGAGCGGTTGCGGAGCTAGCGCAACATCCGCGCCATGACTTCTGCACACGATCCAATTTGTTGTCGGATATTCCGTCCCATCGTGACGGAACTTCCTAATTGTTGGTTCCGTCGACCGGTCGCTACAGTCGCCACCGAAAGAAATACGCGCTGATGTGCAGCCCGAAAGCGTAGCGGTCGGCGTACCCGCGACAGTTCGGGGCAAGAAGCCCGTCGTCTGAGATCGGACTCGAGATGAAGGACGCAACCGTAGCCGACGAACTGGGCGTTGCCACCGCATCACACGAAGTGCGTTTTGCCCTGAAGAACGCTGCGACCCTCGGGCTGTCTTTGGGGGTGACACTGGCGGTCGCCTTCGCGGTGCGGTTCTGGATGCCGCGTTTCCTGGGCCCGGATGCGTTCGGCAAGCTGATCTTCGCTGAGGAGTTTGCCGCCGTCTTCTTCGTCTTCGTCACCCTCGGCACTGAGACCTATATTCGCAAAGAGGTCGCGGTCCGACCGGGGCATGCCAGTGATTTTCTGGGCAGCCTCACCGCCGTGCGTGTGGGCGTCAGCCTGGTAGTCGTGGTCCTCATCGGCCTGGCATTGTCGGGGATGGGAAAGAGCCCAATCGAATGGCACCTGGTGTACGTGTTCGCGGCCGGCCAGTTCTTCTTCGTGATGAACACATCCCTCGGCTCGGTGCTGCAGGCGGTGGGAAAGGTTCGCGCGCTCGCCTGGATCAACGCGCTCTCGAAGATCATCTGGGGGGTCGGTATCGTGACCGGGCTGTTGCTCGGTTACGGACTTTTGATTGTCGCCGGTCTGTTTCTTCTCACCGAAATCTTGAAAGTGCCGTTTTTGCTCCGTTCGGCCCGCCAGCACGTCGGTCTGCGGCTGACCCTGAACGCCCCGGCCTCGTGGGCCATCATCGTGGCGAGCTTCCCGTATTTTTTGAACTTCGTCGCACATCGAATCTACGCCAAGGTCGACGTCACCATGCTTTCGGTGCTCACCAATGACGCCGAGGTCGGTTGGTACGGTGCTGCGGCCAACGTCACCTTTCTCGTCTATCTGATCCTGCCCGTGCTCAACGCCGTCATCGTGCCGATGGGCTCGCGCATCAACCAACAGTCCCCCGCGGCAATGCACGAAACCATGCGGGGTGCGGTGCGGGCCGTACTGATGGTGTCGGTGCCGATGGCAATCATCATTGCGCTGAACGCCGACACCATTGTAGCCCTTCTATTCACGCCCGCATTCGCGCCCAGCGCTTCGATCTTGCAGATGATAGCACCCATGGTGCCGCTGACCTACGTCTGCGTGCTCCTCTCGGCGCACCTGATCCAGGCCGGTCGCATCTGGCAAGTCGCCAGCAATTCCTTCATCTCACTTCTCTTGAACCCGACCTTAAACCTGGTGTTCATCCTCCCCGCGCACGCGGCCGTCAGTGAGGGGGGTGCCGGGTGGGCATCTGCGTTCGCCACGGTCGTGACCGAGTGCGTCTCTGCATGCCTCATGCTCCTTGTACTCGGGTCATACGCGGTGGATCGTAAGCTCGTCCAGCTATTGTGGCGTCTGGCCGTCTGCTGCTTCGCCGCAGTAGTGGCACACCATTTCCTCAGCCCGTTGGGGGTCTACTCCATTCCGATTGAGACGGCCATCTACGTGGTCCTGGCTAGTACTCTGGGGGCGTTGCCCCTTGTCGATCTTCTCGGGCGACTCCGCTCGGCGCTCATCCAGCGTGCTCACAACGGGACCTCCAATAGGCCCATTCCATGAGGCATAGGACATCGCCATGGACAAGCTTGTTCTCCTTTCGATCATCATCGCCACCGTTGCCATCCCGGCGGTGGGAGCACGGCTTTCGGATCCCCACCGCGGTCTTTTTCTCGCGGTTGCGGGTACGGCGGTTGCTGTGCTCGGATATTTCCTGGCGGTTTTCTTCATTTATCCGCGATTGGTGTAGCAGAGAGGCACAAGAAATTTGGTGCGCACAACGGAAAGTTGGTCAACGGTGGAACATCAAACAACGAGCCTAAATTCTTCTAACGATACATTGCTGGGGTTGAGCGGTGTCCGTCTGCTCGCGGGTTTTGCCCTGCACTCCCTCAAACGTCGCTGGATTGTGGCGCTCGGCTCCTTCTTTGGGACTGTCGTGCTCGCCGGCCTCTTCCTCACCGTCATGCCGCCGACCTATCGCATCGACACCCGCATTCTGAGCCATCCCAGCTACATCATCCCGAGTCTCACCCACCCTGGTCGGTCGATCCCGGTCCAGGCTAGCGAGGGGACCCGCGGTGCTGTCGAGCTTATCAAGTCGAGGAAGAATCTCCTCGGTATCATCGCCGACACCGACATGCTCAAAGGTTGGCAGCAGACCCGGACCGGCCTGAGGAAAGTCATCGACGGGGCCCGCCGACTCATCCTGGGCGAGCTGAGCCACGACGACATGACGGAGGCGCTGCTCAGCACGCTCGACGAAAAGTTATGGGCCACTGTCGACAACAACGTCATCATCATTTCCATCAGCTGGCACGACCCGGTGACGGGTCTCGAGATTGTAAAGGCCGCCCAGAAGCGGTTTCTCGAAGGCAGCTCTGCCCGCGAGGTCAGTGAGATCCAGGAGACACTCGACATCCTCGGACAGAGCGTCGCCGTGGCCCGCACCAACATGGAGGTGGCGGCAGAACGCTTGGAAAGAGTTGCGAGTTCCCGCCAGCCGGTTCGCACGCTCCGTCGCATCGGCCCGGCTCGACCACGCTCAACGCCCGGCACCGAGGCCGTTGCTCTGGATGAGGCAGAGCGGGATCTCGAGGCCAAGGCCCGGGAGATCCGTCAACTCGAGGGAAACCACGAACGGAGGGTGAAGGAGGCGCAGACTAGGCTCGCTGGACTGCGGACGGCGCTCGGCCCCAAGCACCCGGACGTCATTGACGCCGTCCGCGATCTGGAAGTGCAGTCGTTATCCCCCGAGGCGATTGCGTCCCTTCGTCGAGAGCACGCACAGATCGATCAGCAGGTGCGTCGGCTAGCGGCGGCGAACGGAGTCACTCCGCGGCGCACGGAGATCTTTGAAAGCCTGCCTGAAGTCAGTCCGAGCGTCGACCCCGACCTTGAGCGCGCCCTGCAGACCTATCGTC
Source organism: Deltaproteobacteria bacterium RIFOXYA12_FULL_58_15 (assembly GCA_001798605.1). Classification (GTDB taxonomy): domain Bacteria; phylum Myxococcota; class XYA12-FULL-58-9; order XYA12-FULL-58-9; family XYA12-FULL-58-9; genus XYA12-FULL-58-9. The sequence goes on from MGST01000009.1 coordinate 20,183, forward strand.
AGACGGAGATCGTCTACAATGAGCTCACCGACCGATTCGACAACGCTCAGCTTGAGATGGATGCGGCGCAGGCCGGATTCAGTTACCGCTACCTCGTCACCCTCCCGCCCGTCTTCCCTCGCCGGCCGCAGAAGCCAGAGCCGCCGAAGGTCATGGCCGGGGCGCTGGTCGCGGCGTTCTTCCTCGCCGCGTTGATGGCGCTGGTCGCCGATCTCCGCTCTGGCCGAGTGCTCGAGACCTGGCAGATCGAACGACTCCTCGGTCTTCGGGTTTTTGGTGTGCTTTATGAACGCTGAGCTTAACCCACCGGCGCCGTGGCGTTTCGGCCTTGCTGCGAGCGGGGCGGCCTCTGTCTCCGCTCTGCTCGTGGTGGTCGCCAACGGTCACCCGGCGGCGGTTGTCGCGGTGCCGCTGGTGATTCTGCTCGCCTACGGGATTGCGGCAGCACCGCTCAGGATATTGGCTGCAGTTTTCGTGACCGCGGGGCTCCTGTTCGAGGACACCCGCGCGCGCCCTTTCATGGACATCTGGGACCCTCCGACGTTTGTTCCGGGCAAATTTCTGTACGACGGCCTCGAAAAGACGCTCGGCGTGCCGGGCCTCAAGATCTTCGGCATTGAAGCCATCTTCCTCGTGTTGGTGGTCGTGCTCTCGGGTGCTCTCGCGCTCGGCCGTGTTCGTACACCGCGTCCGGCGAGGCCGCTGCTCCAAGCAGCCGGCATCGGTGCGGTCGCGTGCATCGCTCTGGAGCTCTGGGGCATTGCCCGCGGTGGAAACCTGCGGTTCTCCATGCTGCAGTTCCGACCGATTCTGTTTACCAGCGCCACGGCCATCCTCTTCGCCTACAGCTTCTCCACCCGGCGCGACGCTCGACTCATAATCAACATTATCCTGGTTGTAGGAATGGTCCGGGCGTTCATGGGGATCTACTTCTGGCGCTTCATTCTTGCCAAGTCGCAGCTGTCGGAGCAGGAGATCGGGGGCGGGAGCTATGTCACGACCCACGCCGACACCATTTTGTGGGTGGTGGGACTCATGGCATGCCTCATGGCGTTGTTCACCCGGCCGTCTGCACAAACCTGGGCGCTGAACCTGACGGTGTCACCGATTCTCATGTTCGCCGTCATCATCAACAACCGACGATTGGCCTTTGTCGCCCTGGCCTTGAGTGTGGTGGCCATGTACGCGATCGGCAAGTCGGTGCTGCGAATGCGGATGAAGCGGGCGGTGACGTACTCGTTGCCGTTCTTGCTCATCTATGGTGGTGCCGCCTGGAGCGCCAATGGCGTTTGGGCGAAGCCGGTGCAGTCAATCAAGACCATCCTGTGGAACGCGGACTCCTCGGCAGACATGCGGGAGATCGAGAACTACAACCTTGTAATCACAGCCAAGCGCAACCCGATTATCGGCATGGGATTCGGTCACGAGTACATCGAAGAGGTGCGGGCGCACGACATCACCAACTTTCTGGAGGCCTACCGCTACCTGCCGCACAACAGCCTGCTCTGGTTGATGGGGGCAGCCGGGGTGGTGGGGTTCTGTTTGATCTGGATGTTGCTTGCGGTTGCTGTGTTTTTGGCGGTGCGCGTCTACCGCGCCGCCGACAGCCCGACCGACGAGGTCGCGGCGGTGGCCGCAATCACGTCGGTTATCGCCTACGCCATCCTCTGCTTTGGCGACATTGGCGTTGTGAGCTGGATGAA
>MGST01000010.1 GCA_001798605.1 Deltaproteobacteria bacterium RIFOXYA12_FULL_58_15
ACCAGCGACAAGCTTCCGCATGAAATCCCGGACATCGAGGAACGCCTGCGCAATCGTTTTCAGTGGGGACTCATCGCCGACATTCAGCCACCCGAGATCGAAACACGGGTGGCCATCTTGAACAAGAAAGCAGAGAACGACGGAGTCCACATTCCCAACGACGTCGCATTTTTCCTTGCACGTCAGATTCGTTCCAACGTTCGTGAGCTCGAGGGAGCTTTAATTCGCCTGGTCGCACATGCGTCACTGACCAAGCGGGCCATAACTGTCGATTATGCGCGTGAGGTGCTCGGCGACATTCTCGAGGCGCGCGAGCATCAAACGTCAATTGATTCGATTCAGAAACTCGTGGCCACTTACTTTCAAATAAAGATCTCCGACCTCAAGAGTAAGCGCCGCACCAAAGTCCTGGTACGACCCCGTCAGGTAGCCATGTATCTATGCCGCAAGCATGCTGGCGCATCCTTCCCAGAGTTAGGCAGTCGTTTTGGTGACAAAGATCACACGACAATCATGAGTGCCTGCAAAAAGATTGCCAGCCTGCTCAAAGACGACATCATGTTGCGCAAGCAGGTTCTTGATCTCGAACGTCAGCTCGACATTGCAGCTCCCTAGTTACAGCTTGCCCTGACCGGCTCTGGCTCTGAGAGCGGGGATGAATTATCTTCGGGCGTTCCAAAGCCTCGGAGGAGATGTCATGCCACTGCACCCACTCGCCGGAAAGCCCGCGCCCCGTTCACTGTTGGTGAATGTACCCGCGCTCATCAGCCATTATTACGCGACTGCTCCGAATCCCGAACTCAGTGACCAAAGAGTGGCCTTTGGTACCTCAGGGCACCGCGGCTCCTCTTTGAACGGGAGCTTCAACGAAGACCACATCCTCGCCACGACCCAAGCCATCTGTGACTATCGTCGCGAGCAGAATATTGACGGACCGCTGTTTGTTGGCAAAGACACCCATGCTCTCAGTGAGCCGGCGTTTATCTCGGCCCTCGAAGTCCTCGCCGCGAACGGTGTCGAGGTGATGATTGACGCTGAGGATGGTTACACACCGACGCCGGTTATCTCCCATGCGATCCTCGGCTACAACCGGACACACCGAGCGCACCTGGCCGACGGCATCGTCATCACACCGTCGCACAATCCTCCTGAGGATGGTGGCTTCAAGTACAACCCGCCGCATGGGGGTCCGGCGGATACGTCTGTGACCAAAGCCATCGAAGATCGTGCCAATCTCATCTTGGAGGGCGACGGGGGGCTCGCGCGGATGTCTTACGCAGGAGCGCGCAGGGCTTCGACGACCCACTCCCATGACTACATGACCCCCTACATCGATGATCTGAAGAACGTCATCGACATCGACGTCATCAAGGGAGCCAAGGTTCGCATCGGTGCCGACCCTATGGGAGGCTCTGGCATTGCCTATTGGCAACCGATCGCCGAACGTTTGCAGCTCGATATCAGTGTCGTCAATGACGTCATCGATCCAACTTTTGGCTTTATGACCGTCGATAAGGACGGCAAAATTCGTATGGACTGCTCATCGCCGAGCGCTATGGCGAGCCTGATAGCCTTGCGGCACAAATACGACATCGCTTTTGGCAATGACACCGATTTCGACCGCCATGGCATTGTTGCCCCCAGCGTCGGCTTGCTCAACCCCAACCATTTTCTCGCAGTATGCATTTGGTATCTGTTCCAAAACCGCCCCGGTTGGAACCCCGACACCGCTGTCGGCAAGACTCTGGTCTCGAGCAGTATGATCGACCGCGTCGCCAACCATCTAGGCCGTCGCCTCGCCGAGGTTCCGGTTGGTTTCAAGTGGTTTGTCGACGGTCTATTCAATGGTTCCTACGGCTTTGGTGGTGAAGAGAGCGCCGGTGCGTCCTTCTTGCGCAAGGACGGCACAGTGTGGACCACGGACAAGGACGGCATCATCCTCGATTTGCTCGCCGCTGAGATGGTTGCCAAGCTCGGCAAGGATCCGGGCGAAGTCTACAAGGAGCTGACCGACAAGTTTGGCGACCCGGTCTACGAGCGTATCGACGCCCCCGCCACCGCAGCGCAAAAGGCTATCTTGAAGAACCTGTCGCCAGAACAGGTGAAGGTCTCAGAGCTTGCCGGCGAGATGATCCTGAGCAAGCTCACCCGCGCCCCTGGCAACAATGCGGCCATCGGTGGCCTCAAGGTCGTGACGCAAAACGGTTGGTTCGCCGCCAGGCCATCTGGAACGGAGAACGTATACAAGATCTACACCGAGAGCTTTCGCGGCCGGGACCACCTCAAACAGATCCAAGCTGAAGCACGCGAGGTGGTGAGCGCTGCGTTTGTCGGGAGTTGAGTGGGTTTTGCCACACCCCAAAACGGTCGAGTTCGGTCACCCTTTCTTGCTGTGCATTTTCAAAGCGAATTGGATGGCCAATACCAGCTCGTCTCCCTGCCATGGCTTGGTGATGACACACTGCACCCGACCGGCCTTCTGTGCGCGAATTACCTCTTCATCTTCGGGAAAGGCTGTGACCATAATGCAAGCAGCGCCGTAGTTGAGCCCCGCCAAGTGGTCGATGAGCTTGGCACCGGTCATCTCTGGCATTCGATGATCAACAACCAACACATCGAAATGGGTTTTGAACACCATGGCCAACGCCTGACGCGCAGAGGAGGCCGTTTGCACCATCAGGCTTGCCGTCGATGCCAGGGCACGCACGATTAGCTGGGTGTTGTCCTCCTCATCGTCGACAACCAAGATGTTGGCTTTGCCTTCGTTCGCCGAGGTCACTTAGCGCTCCCTGGATTTCATTGTTGGTTAAGGGTGTTCGGGACTCGAGTGATTGTCAAGGTGGGAATGTTGCGGACTGACCGGCAGAGTCACTACAATGGCTTTCGGGGACCCGTTGTTATAACACTGTGAGCAACCATGTCGTCCTTGCTGAAGCTCTTGGGAATCGGTGGAAAGAGGGAAACCAGCGCCAAGGCGAGTGCAGGAGACACCGACACGGTTCTGCGCATCACACGAGAACTCGAATCGTTGGAGCCCGCGCTCGCTCGATACGTGGCAGCCTTTGCTTTTGTTCTCGGCCGTGTTGCCTACGCCGATCAGGAGATCAACGAGGACGAGACCCTTGTCATGGAGCACTTCATCTGTGAACTCGGTCATCTGTCTTTGGCCCAAGCAGTGTTGGTTGTCGATATTGTCAAGAACCAACATCGGCTCTTTGGTGGCACCGAGAGCTTTTTGGTGACACGGGAGTTGCGTGAGATCTCCAGCCGCGAACAGCGTGAAGACCTTCTGCACTGTCTCTTTGCAGTGGCTGCGGCCGATGATTCGATCTCCAGCGATGAAGAGGCACAGGTACGACAGATAGCCAGTGAGCTCGGCTTTGACCAGCGCGAGTACGTCACTGTTCGCTCCGCATACAACGACAAGCGTGAGGTGGTGAAAATGATGAAGGAGAAGACTTCCAGGTAATCGTCAGGTGGATGCACACTCATGGCATTGCAGCATTGAGGCAACCCACCACTTACGGAAGCTTAACTGGCTGCTTGCACATTTGCCCAAATCGAGTTACCAACCCTGACCGAGGACGCAGGAGGAGAGTCCCCTGCTATCGGTAGAACATGCGGGAGTGTCCGCATGATGGGAGAAGTCATGGCATCCATCAATTACAGCAAGCTCACCCTCAAGGACGCACTCGACGCCGCCATCATCATCGAAGATGATGCCAAAGACCGCTATCAAGAGTTGGCCGAGCAGCTTGAGGAACACCACACCCATGAAGCGGCAGAGTTCTTTCGCTTTATGGTCGACAATGAGAAGAAACACGGCGACGACTTGCGCAAGCAACGCAAAGCCATGTTTCGCGATGAACCGCGGGAAATTACCGCAGCTCAAGTTCCTGAGGTGGAGACTTCTGACTACGACACAGCACGCGCTTTCATGTCGGCGCACCAAGCCTTGCGCGTGGCCATGGCCAACGAGGTCCGCGCCCATGACTTCTACGACGACGCTCTCAAGCACGTCACCGATTCCAAGATTAGGTCACTTTTTGCGGAGTTGCGCGCTGAAGAAGTGGATCACAAGAAGCAAATTGAGAAGGTGTTGGCGAAGCTAGGTCCCGAAGGTACCGCTGACCCGAACGACTTCGTAGACGAGCCCACAGCGCAATGAGCTGAAGTACTTCGCCCCCTCGGTTTCTCAGATATCGAGATTGCGCACATCGAGGGCATATTTCTCGATGAACTCGCGACGTGGCTCTACTTGATCTCCCATGAGCACCGTGAACATTTGGTCCGCTTTGACGGCATCGTTGACGGTGACTGCGAGTAACGTGCGGTTCTCCGGGTTCATCGTGGTCTCCCAGAGTTGATTTGGATTCATCTCACCAAGACCTTTGTAGCGTTGAATATTGAGGCCGGTGCGAGCGTCATCGAGGATTTTATGAACCGCGTCCTCGAGGCGCGGCACCTCCATGGCGTCCTCTTCGTAGGAGATGAGATAGGGGGGCGCACCCAATGTCTCGAAGTCGTCCGCCAGAGCTCGAAGCTCGAGGAAATCGGCACTCTCGAAAAATCGTGTATGGAACAACGACTCCCGAGGTGTCCCGACGTTGCGGGTGATCATTCGCCAGCGTTTGCTGTCACGTTCGGCGTCATCTTCAATGTGAATCTCAAGGGGCAGTGCATCGGGATGGAAGCGTTGCAGAAACCCCTCAATGCGCTCAAAATCGCTCTTGAGGTCTTTTTGCTTGAGTGACTCTAGGCCGACGTTGGTCTCTTTGAGCAAGGCATCAACCAAACGAGAGTCTCGACGTTTGTCGATCTTCTCGAGTAGGCTCTGATAGTTGAGGACCTTGCGGCACAATTCCTTGAGTTCTGCACCGTCAATACGTTCGCGACTTTCGTCCGACGGCAACAGCGACACACTTTCTGTGCCAAGGGTCAAGAGATGGTCGTTAAGTGCCTCTTCGTCTTTTAGGTAGACCTCTTTCTTTTTGCGCGTGAGCTTAAACAACGGCGGTTGCGCAATATAGAGGTACCCACGATTGAGGATCTCCGGCATTTGTCGATAGAAAAAGGTAAGGAGCAGTGTGCGAATGTGTGCTCCGTCAACATCCGCGTCCGTCATGATAATGACACGGTGGTAGCGAAGCTTGCCGATATTAAACTCGTCCGCACCTATTCCAGTACCGAGGGCGGCAATCAACGTCGTGATCGCTTCGGATGTAAGCATGCGATCAAAGCGCGCCTTTTCGACATTGAGAATCTTGCCACGCAAGGGCAAGATTGCTTGGTTCTTGCGCGAACGGCCTTGCTTGGCGGAGCCGCCAGCGGAATCACCTTCAACGATGTAGATCTCGCACTTGGCGGGATCTCGCTCCTGACAGTCGGCAAGTTTGCCTGGCAATGACGCCGAATCGAGAGCGCCCTTGCGCCTTGTTGCCTCACGGGCGTGACGGGCGGCCTCACGCGCACGGGACGCTTCTATAGCTTTGCCGACGACGTTCTTGCCGACATCGGGATTCTCTTCAAAGAGAGTCTCAAGATGCTCCGCTAAGATGCGCTCGACCACCGGGCGCACCTCCGAGCTCACCAGCTTGTCTTTGGTTTGCGAGCTGAACTTTGGGTCGTGCATCTTCACCGACAACACAGCCACGAGCCCCTCGCGCATGTCATCGGTGGAGAGCTTCACCTTGCCCTTGAGCAGGTTGTTGCGGGTGGCATAGGCACTCACCGAACGACTGAGGGCAGCGCGAAAACCCGTGAGGTGAGTTCCGCCATCGCGGTTGGGAATGTTGTTGGTGAAGGGGAACATGTTCTCGGAGTAGCCATCGTTCCACTGAATCGCAAACTCCACCTCGATGTCATCCTGCGTACCGATCGCGTAGATGGGCTCAGGGTGTAACACTGTCTTGTTGGTGTTCAAGTACTGCACGAACGACTTAATGCCGCCCTCGTATTGAAAGACCTGGCTCTTGTCATCGCGTTCGTCAGTGATGACGATTCTGATCCCCTTGTTGAGAAAGGCTAGCTCACGCAAACGTTTCGACAAAACGTCATAGTTGAATTCGATGCTGGTGAAGATTTCTCTGTCGGGCTTGAACATCACGGACGTTCCCGACCGTTCGGTCTTGCCGGTCACCTCGAGAGGCGTCTTGGGGGCCCCGCGTTCATATGTTTGCCGATGTACTTTGCCATCGCGGCAAATCTCGAGCACAAGTTTCTCCGACAGCGCGTTGACGACGGACACACCGACGCCGTGCAATCCGCCTGAGACCTTGTAGCTGTCGTTGTCGAACTTTCCGCCAGCATGCAGGACCGTCATGATGACTTCGGCTGCCGGACGTTTTTCGGTGGGGTGCTCGTCGACGGGAATACCGCGGCCGTTGTCGGAGACTGTCACCGAGTTGTCGAGGTGAATGGTAACTTCGATGCCGCTACAATAGCCAGCCAACGCCTCATCAACGGAGTTGTCCACTGCCTCAAACACAAGGTGGTGCAAGCCTGATCCATCATCAGTGTCCCCCACGTACATGCCAGGTCGCTTGCGAACAGCGTCCAGGCCCTTGAGAACCTTGATGCGATCAGCGTTGTAGGACTCGACGGGGTGGCCGGATGTCGGTGAGCTCAACTGCGTTGCCTCCGATTGTGAACGGGCGTCTTAGCACAAATTTTTCCGGGAAGCCATACACTGCAATAGTGAAAAACTGTTTATTAACATGACGTTGGACAGATTCCCGGGAATAGCTACAAGCAACCAAAGTTCAATCTGTATCGCGGCTGCCCATCGCCCTTCTGTGCTGTCATTGCCGAGCTTCGCAAACCGGCCACCGCCAATCAATAGAAACGTCACCCTTCGTGCGTACCGATCCCGGTGCACTGTGGTACGAACGACAATTTGCAACATATCACCGGATTGTCATCGGATTTGATGCACCTGAAGCGATGTTATAGGTTCAGCAACGAATGACTGGGATGTTGTAGGGGAGCCTGATCATGGTTGAGCGAGATACCGAGCTGCGACAGACACCTCCTGCCGGAGGTTATCGCATATTGCTTGTCGACGACGAGGCTGCGAACCTTCAACTGCTTGAGAGAGCACTGCACCGAGACTTTCAGACAGAAACTTTCCTCTCGGCTGACGCGGCGCTTACAGCGCTCGACAAGGGAGCGTCATTCGACCTTGCGCTCGTGGATCAGCGTATGCCAGGCATGTTGGGCATCGATTTCCTCAGTCGTGTGCGCAAGACCCATCCTCGAATGATGCGCTTGCTGTTGACGGCGTACACGGAGACCGAGGACCTTATTGCGGCCATCAATTGCGGTGAGGTCTATCGATACATCGTCAAGCCATGGAGTCCAAACAGCCTGCACGTTGAGATCAACCAGGCCCTGAAACAATACGAGCTAGAACACCAACGGGATCAATTGTTGGAAGAGCTTGCTCGCGCGAATAACGCCTTGCGCTCCACAAACGTCACCCTTGATGAGCAAGTTCGCAGTCGCACCCGCAAGCTTGCCGATACCATCGACACCTTGCACGCCGTGTATGAACGGTTTGCTCTGGCCATCAGGGGCGCCAATGATGGACTTTGGGACTGGGACATTGTGAGCAACACCATCGATTTTTCTTCACGCTGGAAGTCGATGCTCGGCTACGAAATTGATGAGGTTGGCAATGATCCGAGCGACTGGCTAGATAGGATTCATCCCGACGACCGAGAACTATTCGACGCCAAGCTCAAGGCTCACTCCAAGGGCACAGATGCTCAGCTACTGGTCGAGCATCGCATGCTACACAAAGATGGAGAGTACCGCTGGGTTCTCTGTCGAGGGGTTGCCTTGCGCGATAGAGAGGGGCAGCCATTGCGGCTCGCTGGATCCCAAACAGATCTCACTGAGCATGGGTTTCTCGACCGCCTGACCGGCTTACCTACCCGCAGTGTTTTTCTCGACCGCCTGGCGATCACCATCGAGCGCGCACGGCGCCGCACTGACCGCTTCTTTGCGGTTCTGTCTGTGGATGTTGATCGCTTCAAGGTCATCAACAAGCTGCACGGTCGTCCAATTGGGGATTTGGTTCTCAAGGAGATAGCCAAACGCATCAAGCGAACTTTCCGGCTTGCCGATACGGTTGGGCACTTCGGTGCCGATCACTTCGCCGTGCTCTTGGATGAAATTGCGGATGTCAGCGATTCCTTGCGCGCGGTTGAGCGAATGCGCGCCACCGTCGAGTGTCCGGTGGATGTCGATGGCTGCCCCATATCCATCGACCTGAGTGTTGGCATCGCGGTCAGCACCTCAGGCTATGAGCGCGCCAGTGACATGCTTGCCGACGCCGAGACCGCACGTCGACAGGCGCAAGGCAAGGGCGGACGATGCTCGATGATTTTCGATGAGGAGGTCAACACCCGCTCTGTTGCCCAACTGCAACTGGATCAAGAGTTGCGTGAGGCATTGGTGCGAGACGAGTTTCGCGTGTTCTTCCAGCCGGTGGTATCCCTCGCAACGGAGAGGGTCGTGGGTATGGAAGCGCTGATTCGATGGCAGCACCCAACTCGAGGCCTTGTCCCTCCCATGGACTTCATCCCGCTCGCCGAGAAGACCGGATTCATCAGCGAAATAGACAACTGGGTCATGTTCGAAGCGTGCAGGAGAACCAAAGAGCTTCAAGAGAGCACCGGCATTCCTTTGACTGTCAGTGTCAATGTCTCTGGGAGGGTGTTGCACCAACATGTCCTCATCGACAAGGTGGAAGGGGCATTGCGGCAATCCGGTCTGGAGGCGAGCAGGCTCACCTTGGAGATCACCGAGACGGCGCTCATCGAGGATGTTGGTGCCAGTCAACTCCTTCTTTCTGAGATCAAACGGTTGGGCATACGACTTGCCCTGGATGACTTTGGTACTGGCTATTCGTCACTCGGTTATCTCAACCGCTTCCCGGTGGATATCATCAAGGTGGACAGGTCGTTTGTGAGCAACATGGAAAACGAACGACACACGGTGAAGATTGTGCAATCGATTGTGACGCTAGCCAACAGTCTCGGCAAGGACGTCACCGCAGAAGGGGTGGAGACTCAAGAGCATCTAGTATTGCTCAGGGATATGGGTTGCCAACTCGCCCAAGGGTTCTATTTCTCCAAGCCCATACCCATCGAAGCATTGAGAAAAAAGCTACTCGACCTATGAAGCTCACCGTCGACGGGTAGAAAACGCAGTTGTCGCCCAGCAGGGGCAGCGTGATGGGCCTGCAATGGCTCGGCGTCTCGTTGGCTCAACCAGGATTCATCACCCGACGACGATGGGCACCGATACTCGTGCCGATGACCAGCAGACCCAGGCCCACCGCGAGCATGTACTCTGGCCACAACCGCAAGGGGCCAAGGACGTAGAGGGAGCCAAAAATCAAGATCTGCAATCCCTGTAGGAATCCATTGTTGAAGCGGCCAACCTTGCGAACCAAAAAACTTCCCAGCATCGCTGCTGCGCAACACACCAACACGACTGGCATAATCATCAGCACCGCCTGCAGGTTCGCATGCCGATCGAGGGTAAGAAATAACGCCGTGATAATGGCAGCCACGTGGGTCGACGGCAGACCGTAGAAGAACTCACGACCCAGCGGGGGATCGGCGGTATTGAAGCGAGCCAGTCGAACCGCAGCGGCAACCACATACACAGCACAGCTGCCAACCAACGCCCACCTCGCATTGCCAATCCACAAGGGGTTATCGGCAAGCGCAAAATAAATTAGCGCCGCTGGCGCTATGCCGAAAGAAACAAAATCTGCAAATGAGTCGAGCTCCGTTCCAATCTTGGATGTAGCCCCAACCAGCCGTGCAACCGTTCCATCCAGCTTGTCCAACAATGTACACCAGAGCACCATCCAAGCGGCTAACTCGAAATTGCCCTCGACCGCTTGAATTGCCGCTGCCAGGCCCAACAACAAAGAGGCCATGGTGATTGCGTTCGGCAACAAATATTTTGGATGAAATGACACCGGTCGGCACGATACCAAATAGGGCCAGTTCTGGGGAAGCCTTTGCAGGACGGACGCTCGCAGGACGCTCGCCAAGGGGATGGATCTTTGACGGCCAAAGTAGTACGAAAGCGCCTTCGAATCTGCTGATTTTTCGATTCGACACCAAAGCGAAGGCTATGCCACACATGTCAATGAGCAACGAGACGAGTGAAGGTCAGGTGCAGGTTCAGGATATGCCGATCATCGCCGAAGACGATCGAGTCATGGCCACGGTCAAAGAACTTGGCGAACAAACCGCGCAAGTTGAGCTTGAGGGCGGGTTCACCGGCATCATCAGACGTGAAGAGACGGTGAAGGCGAATGAACAATGGCCCTTTGATGTGGGCGACCAATTCACCGTTTGGGTCGATCAGAAGATGCCACAAGACCAGTTTGTGGTTTCCAAGATCAAAGCCGACAAGCTAAGCCTGTGGGACGAGATCGCCGATGCAGCAGAGCACGGTGATCCCATTGAAGGCGAGATCATCGCTGCTGTTCGTGGTGGGCTCTCGGTCGACATTGGCCTGCGTGCATTTTTGCCGTCCAGCCAATTGGAGCTACGTCCGGTGGACGACCTCGGCGAATACATTGGCAAGCGCATGCCGTTTGTCATCACCAAGTTCAATCCGCAGCGTGGCAATGCCGTTGTTTCACGCAGGCCATTGCTCGAACAGGAGCGTCAAGACCGCATGCAGGAGACGCTGTCGCGGCTTGCTGAGGGGGACGTCTTGGTGGGACAGGTGGTCTCCATGATGAGCTATGGTGCCTTCGTTGATGTTGGTGGCGTCGATGGGTTGCTGCACATCGAACAGATGAGCTGGGCTCGCCTCAAGCATCCATCGGAAGTGGTGGCAATTGGTGACGAGCTCGAAGTTATGGTCCTCGAGATTGACCGCGACACCCAGAAGATCGCTCTCGGAACCAAGCAGCTTACCGAAGACCCATGGGACAAGGCAGTCGAATCCTATCCCGAAAGCACCAAGACAACCGGTACGGTTGTCGGCATTGCCAAGTATGGTGCCTTCGTTGAGATAGCGCCGGGCGTCGAAGGATTGATTCACGTCTCCGAGATGTCATGGACCGAACGGGTTAACCATCCCAAGACGGTGGTCCAACAAGGTCAAAAAGTCGAAGTCGTGGTTCTCGGCATCGACAACGATAAGCGTCGTTTGTCGTTGAGCCTTCGGCAAGTCCAGCCAAATCCGTGGACCGAGTGGTCGAAGAAGTACAGCAAGGGCACAATCGTCGAAGGCAAGGTTCGCAGCGTGACCGACTTTGGTGTCTTTGTGGGTGTTGAAGAAGGCCTCGACGGATTGGTCCACAACTCGGAGATGTCGTGGGATCGAATCAAAGATCCCTCGGCCGCCTTTGCCGTTGGCGACGACATCAAGGCCGTTGTCATCGACCTCAGAGTCGAGGAGCAGCGTCTCGGACTCAGCATCAAACAACTCACCGAAGACCCGTGGGTTACTCTCACCAAGACCATGCCGGTTGGTACGAAGGTCAAGGGCAAAGTTGCACGACTGGTGGACTTTGGCGCGTTTATCGAGATAGCCGAGGGCATTGATGGACTGTGTCATGCCTCCGAGATTCGAGAAGAGCGAGTCGAGAAGCCCTCCGACGTTCTCAAGGTAGGTGAGGAGGTCGAGGTGGTAATCATCGAGATGGACGCCAACAAACACAAGGTCGGCCTATCGATCAAAGCCCTCAATGATGACTTTGAGGACGATGAAACCATTATCGTTGAACAGAAGCCCTTCACCAACAGCTTCGGTAGCGTGTTGTCCAAGAGTCTCGGAACCTCTGTAGACGACGAAAAGGCTGATTCGTAACATCGCGATGCTCCAGGTGCCGGAGATGGTTACCATGGAAGATGCACCATGAAACTTCGAATGCTATTGGGTTCGTTGTTTGCCGTCGTTCACTCAGTTCGAGGCGTATCAGTCCATGCGCGCAAAGGAAGGACGGACGCTGGCGCGCCAATTTCTGAAGACTTCTAAATTGCCCGGCTGAGATTCCAGGTGCCCGCGAGAGGTCGACGATCCTCGGATCCCCGGATTCAACGGGTGCGACGGGTGCGACGGGTGCGACGGGTGCGTTCTACTCAGTTCGGAGGTGCCAGATTCGTCAGAAACAACCCATTGAGATGTTGCAGCTTAGCCTTGATTCCTTTGTTGTATAGCTTGTTCTTTTTGGTCGATGGTTTGAGCCGCCACGAATCCGAAATGGAGGCTAATGCATCGGCCAGTTGCCAGGCGTAGTCGAATCGTCGGCCGTGCAGACGGAAAACGGCGTGCACCTGCTCTTTGCTGTACCAATGGTAGTCTAATTGCGGTGCCAGAGCTTCGACGTCAACGAGCAACGGATGCAACTCTGAAAGTTCGACGACGCCATTCGCCAAACTTTCCGATTCCACTATTTGACCCACGGCGTCCTGAAACTCGACGGCGGACTTGAATCTCTTGCCGATGAGCTCATCGAGCTCATCGCCGTAGGTATTCAATCCCCTAAGTTTCATGGCGGCCTGATGGGAAAACTCGTACGGAATCGGGCTGTGCACCTTCTGGGAGAAAACGTTTTGGACAAAGTATAGGCAAACGAAGCTGATGAGTCCTGCAATGAGTGGCGTGGAAACCCAGCCAGAGGCGATGCGGCCAAGCACTCCCCATTTAATATTGCGCCCGCCCTTCGCAAGGCCGACTCCAACCACCGCACCGATGACCGCCTGAGAGCTCGATACCGGCACCAGGGGGAGCGTGGGCAGACCGTTGGAGGCCAGTAGGTTCTCCAGTTGCTCCGAGGAGAACAAAAACAGCACGATTGCCTGGGCGAGGACAACAATCAGCGCGGCAATCGGCGAAAGTCGAAAAAGGTCATTGCCAACAGTGAGCATCACCTTCTTTGAGTAAGTGAACACACCGACGCCGATGGCGATGGCCCCGAGGAAGAAGAGTTGTTGATCGCCGCTCAACTTGAACAGGCCCATGATATGGAGGTCGCCGAGGGGCGAGGAAGGAACGAACACGCCCATCACGTTGGCGATATTGTTGGCACCAAGACTGTAGGATGCAAACGCGCCGACGACGAGCAGACCCAGTCTGGTGCCCGAGTCGATGGTAAACAGGTGAAACCTTGCGAAACGGAAGAAAAGCTGGGTGAGCTTGAGCAACCCCACGGCAAAGACGCCTGCGAGAATCGGACAGAGAATCCAGGAGCTGAGAATTTGCGTCAAAGACTCCATGTCGGTCAGCGAACCGGAAAACAAGTTCCAACCGACAATTGCTCCAACGATCGCCTGTGAAGTTGATACGGGAAGACGCAATCGCGTCATCCAGGCGACGGTGAGGCCGGCGGCGAGCGCCACGGTAAACGAGCCAGCGAGGGCGTTGACCGCGCCGAGTTTGCCGAGCGTATGGGAGGTACCGGCACCGCCGACGACAGCTCCCAAGACAACAAAGATGCTGCACGCAATTGCCGCCGTTCGGAACTTGACCATGCGCGTGCCAACGGCTGTGCCAAAAACATTGGCGGCGTCGTTGGCACCAAGTGACCAACCGAGGAACAATCCGCTCGCGAGGAAAACAAAAAACATGCGCTTAGTTACACCTCACGCTTGATTGTTGCGATGGTGAGACGTTCGGCAACATTTTGGGCGATATCGGAGAGCGACTCGAGCAAATCTGCGAAGTACCGCAAGTGGAGCTTGCGTGCCAAATCTATGTCGGACCGAAAGATCTTCTTTCTCAGCATTAGACCCGCGCGATCGGTCTCGCTTTCGAAGAAATCCACCTTGTTGATGTATGCGGAGATCTTTTTCGGATCGCGGAAGTAGCAGCGAGCGGCCAATACAACATTGTCCACAGCCTCGACGGACTTGTCGGTGACTTCCAAAAACAGCTCGGCGAGATCCGCTGGTATCTCGGGGGACTGGACCTCAATGTCCCGCAATATGGCCTTTGCTTCGTCCGCTATATCATCCATGTGCTCGAGCAGTCCGAGAACATCGCCTCGTGACTCTGGGATTAACGAGTGCGCATACAAAGCGATCTTCGTTTGTCTTCTTAGATCATCCGCCTGGTGCTCGAGATAAGTGACCGCTTTGATACGATTCTCGAAATCCTCGGGCCTGGCATGAAGGTACGCTCTCACGCCTTCCTTGAGTACCAACGCCGTCTTAACGATAGCATCTAGGAATGCGTCAACTTGTGACTCGATCTCTTTGGCCTGGCCAAACGGTATTTCCATGGTGTTATCTCCAACTTGTCAGGGTTACCAAACGGCCCTGCCGTTTTCCCGAACCTGATCTCTCCACAACTGTTCGATTGTCGCAATGTGTTCCTCTGGGACGGCGGCATACCCCAACTCGCGAGCCAACGGCGCCCCACCGGTGAGCGCCCAGTGCAGAAATCCGAACAACTTGCGCATGCGCACGGCCGAGGTTGGTTGCCTCTTTACCAGAACATAGGATGCACCGACGATCGGCCAAACGCTTGGATCAGCAATCTCTGGTGGCCAAAGCCTCACCGAGGTTCCGGTGCGCCAGGTGGAGGCCGCCGCCGCTTTTTCGAAGTTGAGCAAACTCGGAGTTACAGTTTGTCCACCCACCTGCAGAGCCACCCACACAAGGTTGCTGAGGTTGGCATGGGCAAACTCTACGTATGCAATCGTAAACTCAAACTGACCGACGAACCGCGCCACCTGCTGGTTGCCTCGGGCCCCGACGCCCACCGGCCACGCGACATTCGAGCCGGCACCAACACGTGTTTGCCATTCGGGGCAACATTGACTCAAGAAACTCGTGAAGATCCACGTCGAGCCAGACGCATCGGCACGATAGATGGGCGTGATCTCCTGGTCCGGGAGATCAATCGTCGGGTTTTCCAACCGAATCTCTGGAGAATTCCAGCGCGAAATGTCTCCCAGGAAGATACCAGCGAGAGTTGTCGGCGACAGAACCAACGCCCCAGCTTCAACGCCTGGCAGATTCACCACCGGTACCACTCCACCTATTACCATGGGAAACTGAACGAGTCCGTCTTGCTCCAATTGCCTATCGGTCAGCGGAATGTCGGTAGCACCAAAATCGACCTCTCCAGTAGCGGCAGCCAGAACTCCGGCTCCAGAACCAACCTGGTTGTAGGACAAACGTACCCCGGTATCTCGGCCATAGTGGAACGCCCATTTGGAATAGATAGGATGCGGAAACGTTGCCCCGGCCCCTTTCAACTTCGATCGTGTGGAAAATGTGGCAGCCTCTGGGGGAGCTTCGCCAAGAGCTCCAGGGTTCTGCATGCAGCCCAAGCCAGCCAAACACAGTGCCAACGCCAACGACGACTTCGACATCTCGACTCTACCGTCTTTTCTCACCGGCATTTCCCTACCGTGAATGCCGATCCAGCCAGTGTACAACTATTCCTACCGACGAACATCCCCTATCGCAGTGTTGTGTTGTTGGCCGATCGTGAATCGCATCTTGCCGCCGTTTTGCCCGCGTCAATACCGCCGAAGAGCGAACTTGGACCCGAGTCGAGGCGTGTGATACACGGAAACACACGCGAGGTCAGCCACACAGTTGCCATGGTGGAGCTAATCGAAGCGGAAGAAAGTCCAACATACGACTCCCATGAGTGATCAACGCCTCTTACGCGCAGTGCAACGTCTCGCTTCCGCACTGACTCGTCTCGAACGACAAGTCGCCGCCGATGTCGGTGTCTCGGTGTCGCAGATGCGCATCGTCATGTCGATCAGTCAAAGTGGCAATCCACACAAAGTCACGGACCTCGCCGAGGAGCAGGGGCTTGCTGTCAGCACCATGACCCGCAACCTCAAGTTGTTGGAAGAGCGCGGTTGGTTGCACCGCGCCTCTGGCGATGAGGATCGCCGTACGATCCATGTCGGCCTCACCGAGAAGGGCCGTGAGTTGGCCGCCCAGCTTAGTGACACCCATGTCTCTCGTTTTGATAAAGCGTTCGACAGATTTCACCCGAGCGATCGCATCGAACGTGCCGTGGCGCTCGATAGAGTTGCTGCGGCCATTGAAAAAACAGAGAAAAGCGAGTGAGGGATGTTGATAGATTGCACCAACACGACGACCGCCAGCGCAATATGTACCCTCGCATTGATGGTTTTGGCACTGCCGTCGCAGGCGCAGGCGCAGGCGCAGGAGCAGGCGCAGGCGCAGGAGCAGGGACTCTGTCCCAGCGCCCAACACATCCCACAGCTCACCATCGACAAAGTGACAAAACCTGCGGTGCCGATCATCGACGATTGGCAACCGATGTTTCGGGGTGTTGCTCTAAGTGATGCACAACTCGCTGAGCTCGCAAAAGTCGATCCACTCATCGACCTTACCCGCGCCGAGATGGGCACGCGTGGGACTTGGGTCTACATCGGTCTACTCACCGCCACAGTGGGGGCCATCCTTTCCTCGGTGGGTTGGTATCTCTATGGCAACAACGACGGTAAGCCATCCAAGGAGCAGAGCGTGCCGGTTGCCGGGAGTTTGAGCATGGCTCTCGGTGGACTGATTCTTGCCGGCGGTGGAACTCTCGTGGTCGCCGAAGCTATTCAGCGACCGCTGGAACCCCATCTCGCGCCAACTCCCGAGCATCGGCTCAGTCGCGAGCAGGTTCGCCAACTGGTCGCGTTGGTCAATCAACAGCTCTATTCGGAGGTTTGCGCTGCCGCTGACAAGAATCCGCATGGGATTGATGGGACGCGACCTGACCCATCCGTCTCGCGGGGTGCGCCCAACGGCGAATTGGGCACCCTGCCCGAGGACGTTGACGCGACAACCGACGATGCCGGCGCAGCTCCCGTGCCGGACACCGCAGTCAAATGATGAAGGCCGTTCGGTTTTGCCCCGGAGATCAGGGCATCAAGCCAACCAAGTTGCTCCAGGACTGACGTTCTTCTATGCCAAAACAGTGGTGCGCACAGCCAGTGCACAGCGAAAGGCAGACAATACAGTGGCAACCAAAATGGCATTGATGGCAGTCGCCGGGGCGTGTGGCACCTTGGCCCGTTACGGCGTCTCCGAACTCGTGCAACGATTCAACACCACAGCGTTCCCTCTGGGAACGGCGGTGGTCAACATCATCGGTTGTTTCAGTGCCGGCCTACTCTGGTCTCTATTTGAATCCCGTTGGTCAATCGCACCCGAGACCCGTATGATCATCATGGTCGGATTCATGGGAGCGTTCACGACCTTCTCCGCATTCATTCTGCAGACCAGTGAGCTGGTGCGTGCCCAAGAGTGGCTCATGGCAATCGGCAACGTCACATTGCAAAACGGTGTGGGCTTTGCCGCACTGTTTGTCGGTGCGGCATTGGGGCGATCGTTCGCCGGCTTGCCAGGATTTCCAGCGTAGGCCTATCTATCCACGGTCATACCCATCCAGAAATCCCAATGCTGACCAGATTTTACTGGCTGCGTAGCCCTCAGGTTGTTTGTTCTGTTCGACAGCTTCAATCACGCATTTCTTGATGCTATCTAGTTTCTTTTTGCAATCGGTAACCTTAACCTCAACCGCACCGCCACCGCCAGCCTCAAGAAACACGTCTTTGACAAGCTCGCTATAACCATAGCATGGTTTTCCTGCATCTCGACGCACAACATTCTTGACCTCTTTGCCAGAGATCATTCCGTCCTTGGGCCTGTTGTCGGTTTCCTCGAACTTGTTCCAAATTTGGCCGAAGAATTGGTCAATTGCTGCAAGGGTTATCATTTACGTTTTCCTTGATGCGCGGCGGCAGGAAGCACTCATGCCGACTCGTGTCAAATGGGTTATCGAGCCACAATCAGAAGTGTTGCGCATTTTCTTTAGCTTCTTTAGCTTTCCTTGCTTTCTCGCGAAGAGCGCACTGCCGCTGCTGTGGACAATCGGCGTCGGACTCGCGGTCACCCCAACCAGGTTTACGAATGGGCTCGAGCGGACAGACAAATTTGTAGCGGCACTTCCTTGGTCAAACAATGTATCGCGCCACCATAGGAAATCATGGTCCCCATGAAGATCGGCCGCACGTCAAACCCAAGATCTTGGTAGGCCTTGATCGCGGCTTTGTCACTACGCCTGGACGCTGCATCGGGGTCTTGGGGATCACAATAGACCGGGACGAACGCAACACCGTTGTAGGTATCGGCATTGGTGTAGGTGTTTCGGCCATGGTCGTTCATGACGCGCACGACCTTGTTGAAACCCCGGGCTGCAAACCGTGCAGCCACGGTATCGAGGATCTCTTTCCATGCCCGATCCTTCGAGTCCGCGACCACGACTTCACCAGGCCTCACGATTCGCGCAAACATGTCGACGTGGCCAGTCCTCTCCTGGGGTAAGGTCGGCAACCACTCGATCGCGGTCATGGCGGGGAAGGCGCGACGAAGCTCTGCCTCAATCTCTTCTTTGCTCTTCGTTGGATTGGCACGAACCACTTGCTCAGTGGTCCACAACACGCCGTTGTCATCAAAGAGGAGGTTGCCACCCTCGAGGTTCAGAGGACAATTGTAGCGATTGAGACCGAACAACGGGGCGATGGCGGATGCCGCCTGGTCAGCCACGGGGTACTGACTCGGACCGTAAGAGAACTCGACAACGCGCATCTTGCCGCGCTCGTCGTGGGCGAAGACCGGACCCCAGTCCCTTATCCAATTGCTGTCAGTCTTGAGGTCCAACACCACAAAACGTCCACACGCAAATTCGTTGGGAAAGCGCCTCATGATCGACGCCGCACAGTCGGAGACGACATACGCCTTCATATTCGAGGGTAAGCTCGAGAGGATGTCCAGGTGGAAGTCCAGCATGGGGCCAAAAACGTCCGCCTTGGCCACCATAATGGCCCCCATCGGGATGGTTTCCGGGCAAAGACTTTGAGCCGCCGGGACCGTCCCGGACGGTGCCACGCGGTTCCAATCGATTGCATTTCGGTGACAGAAGCTTTCGATCCGTTGTCGGGCCGAGCGCGTAAGCTGCTCGTAGCGGTCGTTCGCGAACTTCAAGATCTCTTTCGCTTCGCCCTTCGAAACCTTCTTGTCTCGGTCATCCTCCGCTGCTTTGAGGATCTTGTCGACCCCTTCGTCCATGTCGGTTGGCGTCGTCTTGGCTTCTCGAATGGCTTCCTTGACGTCTCGAATCGTCATTTGTTGCCCCCTTCCGCACGGTGCGAACGCACCTCTCCCTTGCTCGAAACCCGCCCAGACTATTTGTCGGCCTCCGACACCGATCTGTTGCGCATTTAAATTCCATGGCGACATGGTTACATGAGGATCGACGATGATGACAGCACCAGCGCCGAAGGTCCCCTCAAGCCCATCACCTATAATTACAGTGCCTACGTCACATGGCAGCTGCCCACCACACCTGGTGACTATGAGATTTTCGTTGCCGTTGGCACGCACCAACAGAGGTTGACCGGCAAGGACCGATTAACTGTGCTGTCGGCCGAGTAGCCCATCTGTTGAAACATTCACAAACGACCGCATTTCACAGACACGAACACAGGCTGGCGCTTAGAGGGAACGCCGGGCCGGTCTTCGACTCCCCCTTTTTTACGACTTCACTGAAAACAATTTTCGGAGGTCTCAGGCCGTATATTTCAAAAAGGTCTTTGGTTGATGAGCTGCGATCTTTAGCAACACCCTTGCCGCTCCGGAAGGCTGCTTACGCCCTTGCTCCCATTCTTGTAGCGTGCGTTTTGAGACGCCAAGGAGATGGGCGAAGCGCTCTTGTGTAAGTCCGGTGCCAGCACGCGCCGCTGTGAGCTCCCATTGTTTGGCCGGAATGCGACTTCGATGTTCCACAGTGCCATCTGCGCGCACAATGCGCCGTAGGATGGTGCCGTCAGCCTGCTTTGTGAACACCGTGCGGCGTGCCACAGCGGGACGCCGGCCAGCTTGAATACCATCAAGATATTCACGGATGAGTTTCTTCGCTTTACTCATGATCGAAGACCTCCTTGAGTTTGCGTAGCCACGTGCGCGGTACATCATCACGCTCGCCCTTACCGTAGCCGGCCACCAGTACGATGTCCTTCTTCACTATGCGCAAAAAGTAGATTACCCGAGATCCGCCCCGCTTGCCTTTACCTTTGGCGGCCCACCGGATCTTGCGACAGCCGCCTGTGCCGGGAATGACATCGCCAGCGTGCGGATGATGACAAAGATACATCTGAAATGCAGCATATTCTTCTTCATCGCAGAACAGTTCCTCACGCACGGCGGCGAAAGGTGGCAATTCGATGAATTCAAACAGCATGACACCCACAATATACGCCTAAGACGTACATGTCAAACGCAGTCGCCCACTCAGCCCACACAGTCGTCATTGTTGCTGTCATCGCGGACCTCGCTGCCTTAAGGCGTTCCGTTCTTTTGCCAAAATGCCCACGCGCGAGATTCCGCCGTTGCCTTGTCAGGCTTTCAGAGCGCAGGTCTACAAAGGGAATTCTAAGTGGGGCGGCGTGGGCCTTATCGCCCTAGGATTCAACAGCAGCGGAAGGAGTCTCAAGCCTCTGGAGGCGGGGCCTCGTCTGGCCCGAGCTCGATTGGCGGCGGCTCGGGTTTGGTGCTGTGATGGTCGGCGTTGGGACAATTGCAAGCTTCCTGGCTGCAGCACTCTTGACTGTCGTTGCCACCGATCTGGATGCCGAAATTGATACCGGTAACGAAGGCGCTGAGGCCGAAAGTTCCCTTGTGGAGCGGTTGGAACGGGATGTCGCCGGTGTCTTGTTCCGTCGGCAGAACGTAGGCAACCGCGAGGTCGAGCCACATACCGGCTGGCAACTTGTAGGTCGCTCCCACCGCCAACTGCTGACGGTCACCGTCGGGCAGAGTGAAGTCGAGGGTCTTGTGGGGAATCGGTGTCTGGTCCCAGGTGTAACCGGCGCGAACATCGAGACCCATCTTGTTGAAAGAGTATTCCACCGCAGCGCGCACCACTGCCGTGTCACGATATTTTTTCGCGGAGATACTGGTGACGTCGCCAGGCAACTCGATCGCCAGCTCATCGTAGGTCGACCAACCCACCCAGTTGCCGTCGACCTCAATTTCGAGCTCCGGAATGGGGCGATAGGCGATACCGAATACCATTGAGGGTGGCAGGGTGAGGGCGGTGGAGATGGGGCCGTCCGGCGGAAGCTGGGCCCGGTACGGCGCTGCCATATCGAGGTCGCCGTCGCCTTCGAAGTCGAGCTTGATGGCGCTACGGAAGGCAACGCCAATCGATACGCTCTTGACGGGACGATATTGCAAACCCACACGGCCGCCGACGCCGAAGGCGCTGGCACCCACATCGGTGGTGCCGACGTCGTCGCCAAAGAGAATATCACGCTTGAGGGTGACCGATGATGGCACCAGATCGACGCCGCCGCCGAGCGACAGTCCCTTGACCCATTGTGACAGGTTCAAGGCCAACACCGGGGACATGAAGTAGGTGGCCAGGGCCTGCTCGCGAATGATGTCGCGGCCCGGGGAGGTCGCGGGCCAACTGATGCGCAGGCCGAAGGGGGTGTAGAAACCAAAGCCTGCATGGACGAGGTCCGTGATCTCGGCCATGAAATAGGCGTTGGGAGTGTAAGCGAGGCCAGTGTCGGTCTCGA
>MGST01000011.1:0-15368 GCA_001798605.1 Deltaproteobacteria bacterium RIFOXYA12_FULL_58_15
ACCAAGGGGGGGACATAATCGCTGAGCAGAAAAGGGGGGACATATTGCCTGGGCAGCAACAGATCCGTGAAAACAGATGTGAAAACAGATCCGTGAAAACGGTTGAACCAACCTATCCACCACCGTTGTCAGGACGCTGAGCCCAACCGCAGCGCATGTTACCCGTCAGCGGATCGGGCTGTGGTTTGGTTGCGGGTCCTTGACGACAGCAGTCCCGACTCTATCCTATGTAGATGAATGTCGACGTACCATGTGGTGTGTGTGGCGCAACAAACCGTGTTCCAAAGGAGCGGATCGGTGACCGACCCAAGTGTGGCCAATGCAAACGGCCGCTGCTGCCGCATGAGCCGGTGACGGCAACCGACCAGACCTTCGCCGCCGAAGTAGAGCGCTCTCCCATCCCTGTCCTTGTGGACTTCTGGGCACCATGGTGTGGCCCCTGCCGGACGGTGGCCCCTTTGCTCGAAAGCGTTGCCGCACAGATGGGTGGCCGGGTGAAGGTGGTCAAGGTCAATGTAGATGAGAATAAGAAAACGGCCTCGCGTTTTGGCATCACCTCGATCCCGGCGCTCAAGATGTTTCGCAATGGGTCAGTGGTCGATGAGTTACTCGGTGCCGTCCCACGCCCAACGTTAGTCGAGTTTGCCGAGAGACACGCGGCTTGATCACTGTCGGCGACGACGCGAGATGATTGCACCGCCCTTGGGGGCAGGGGTTGTTCGCGAAAGCTGCAGCGGCATGCTAAA
The DNA here is from genome assembly GCA_001798605.1 of Deltaproteobacteria bacterium RIFOXYA12_FULL_58_15. Taxonomy (GTDB): domain Bacteria; phylum Myxococcota; class XYA12-FULL-58-9; order XYA12-FULL-58-9; family XYA12-FULL-58-9; genus XYA12-FULL-58-9. Next base: position 747 of record MGST01000011.1, read on the forward strand.
GAGTACGCCTGCATGCAAAAGCAACCGACCCAAGGTCTGACAGCGCTGCTCAGCGAGCGGTTTGGCTTCGCGTCATTTCGGCCACACCAACAGGCCATTTGTGAGGCCGTGACTGCTGGCGAGGATGCGTTGGTGGTCATGCCCACGGGGGCCGGCAAATCCTTGACCTACCAGTTGCCAGGTGTTGCCCGAGGTGGCACGACTCTGGTGATAAGTCCACTGATTGCTCTCATCGAAGACCAAGCCCAGAAGCTTTCGTCCATGGGTTTTCGAGCGGAACGGATTCACTCAGGACTCAGTCGGGAAAAATCCCGCTCCGTGTGTTTCTCCTATCTCGATGGTGATCTCGATTTCCTGTTCATCGCGCCGGAACGCCTCGGCGTGCCTGGTTTTGTCGAAATGTTGGCAAAACGGCGTTTGGCTCTGGTTGCCGTCGATGAGGCACACTGCATCTCCCATTGGGGCCACGACTTCAGGCCCGATTATCGAATGCTGCGGGAACGGATACCTCGACTCGGCGAGTCGCCGGTCATCGCGTTGACCGCAACTGCGACGCCCAAGGTTCAAGACGACATCCTCGTGCAGCTCGGTAGGCCACGGGCGAATCGCTTCATCCACGGGTTTCGTCGCGAGAACATTGCCATCGAAATGGTGGAGATGACCGTATCTGAGCGGGCTGACACGGCGTGCCGGTTGCTCGCAACGAAGGGACGGCGACCAGCCATCATCTATGCGCCGACCCGAAAACAAGCCGAGAGCGTAGCGGCACAGCTCGGCAGGGAGAGACGGTTCAAGTGCGCCGCCTATCATGCAGGTATGCCGCCAAAGGAACGCGACGAAGTGCAGCGGGCATTTCTCACCGGTGAGCTCGAGGTGATTGTGGCCACGATTGCCTTCGGCATGGGGATTGACAAATCGGATATCCGTACCGTGGTGCACTTGGCACTTCCAGGCAGTGTCGAAGCCTACTACCAGGAAATTGGCCGCGCAGGTCGCGATGGCGAGCCGTCGTTGGCGGTTCTGCTCTACTCCTACGCCGACATCAGGGTGCAGGAGTTCTTCCATGAACGCAGCTATCCCGAGCCGCAAATTCTCGAAGATGTCGCGAGTCACCTTGATCACGAATACATCGATCCAGAGGATCTTGCCGACCAGGTCGACCTGGACATGGAAAAACTGCAGGTTGTGTTGCACAAACTGAGGATCCACGGTGGTGCGGTGATTGATTTCGATGAGCGCGTCCGCGTCGGCCACGACCGTTGGCGTGACACGTACATCGAACAAAGGGAGCACAAGAGCAGTCAGCTCCGCCTGATGGCTCGCTTCCCCGAATCGACAGGTTGTCGCATGATAACTCTGGTACGCTATTTTGGTGATAAGGATGCCGATCAGGCGTGTGGGACCTGCGATGTTTGCGCGCCGAAGAGCACGACGGTCCGGGAGTTCCGCACACCAACGACAAAGGAAGCGCGGGTCCTTGCCGGGATTCTCGATGCTCTGATCGAGTGGGATGATCAGGCCACCGGTCGCCTGTTTCGTGAGGTTGGAACGGGAATGCCACGTCGTGAGTTCGAGGCACTGCTCGGCGCTCTGGTGCGGGCGGATTGGCTCGTCATTGAAAACACATCCTTCGAGAAGGAAGGGCGGAACATACCCTATCGGCGAGTGCGGTTGTCGGCGGCTGGGCGACGGGCGGCGCAACGGCCGACAGATGCTATTGGGAAGCTGCAGTTGACCGTTGTGGCCGAGAAGAGTTCGCAGCGAGCCAAAAAATCCACCGGCCCGACGATTCGTAAGAAGGCCAATGTCGAAAAGGCGACGAGCTGCAAAAAGACCAAGACACAAGAACTGCCAACGTCGGTGCGACCATCTGGCACCGAAGCCTCAACTGCGCTCGTGGCCCGCATCAGGGCATGGCGGCTCGAAGAATCTCGACACCGAGGCGTGCCGGCGTTTCGAATTCTCACTGATCGAACCCTTGAGGCGGTGGCCGCCGCCGGCCCACGAAACGCCGTGCAACTTCTCGCGATCAAAGGCATCGGTCCGCGTTTGCTCGAACTGTATGGCGAAGAGCTGCTTGAGCTCGTGGTTGCGGTTGATTCGCAACTATGACCGCCGGCAATTTGCCACAAACGCTGGGTATTGTATCGTATTGATGTGTTGTCGCTACGCTTACAGTCGGTGGGGGTGGGGGACCGGGACGTCGAGGATATCGAAGCCCGGGGCATGACCCTCGAACGAGTTGACATGATTGTGCGCAAACTGCGAAGCCCGCCGCAGTTTGTCCATTTGGAGCGAGCCGCAACACTGCACGAAGGCGTTAACACCATCGAAAACGTCGAATCGATTGCCACCGAGTACGATGCGCTTGCGGTGAAGCCGGGCAAGCTAACTCCCATGTCGGGTGTTGCATCGCGCATGTTTGGGTTTCTCCACCGATACCTGGCTGGGCAGTCGCGACCCGATGATTTGGAGAAGATCGGGCAGTTCATCGCTGGCCTCGATTGTCAGAACGCCGGTCCGCGTTTTGCCTTCCTTGAGCCATTGGCCGCAGCTCTGGCTCGGGACGGGCATCACCTGGTGGAGCTCATTGCCCAAGGTGACCATCGGCTGATTGTCGAATACACCTTGTCCGAAAAGGGGCTTGGTTTTGCCACCAGGCCGAAAGGGGTCATTCCTTTTCACCGACGTGACAATCGTCCCATCACCGCCCTTGAGGAGCACATGCGTGAGGCGGTGGCCTACGGTGACGGAAGAATTCACTGTACGGTGTCCCCAGAGCATGAACCGCTGTTCGGGAAGATTCTCTCTGAAATACGGGCCGTCAATCCAACCGTGCGGGATGTGGTCGTAGGGCTATCGAACCAAGCGACATCCACGGATTCAGTGGCGTTGGACGTAGAGAGCGGCAAGATTGTTCGTGATGGCGAAGGGAAGATTGTCTTTTTTCCAGCCGGTCACGGCTCATTAATTGAGAACCTGGCCAAGGCTGGCGGACCCGTCTTCCTGCGCAACGTCGATAACGTGCCGCGCTCAGATCGGGCACAGCACCTCGTCGATGTTTATCACCGCGCCTTTGCCGTGTTGCTCGCACGCGCCAAGTTGACCATGGCTCGTCTCCTCGAGGGAATCGACCAGGGCATCGGGGACAATGGTTTGGACGCCGGATTGATCGAGCTCGAAAAGCAACACATCACCATTCCTTTGGCACGAGAGTCCTTTGCCGAGTCCTCCAGCGACAAAAAGCGCGAGTTGGTGCGTCGGGCACTCAAACGCCCCATCAAGATCGTTGGGGTCGTCAAGAACGAAGGTGAGCCGGGCGGTGGTCCCTTCATTATTCGCTATCTCGGTGCCGAAATCGTATCGATAGTTGAGAAGGACGAAATCGACGAAGGCCAATGGCCGATGATGCGAGAGGGTGAGTTCTTCAATCCCGTCGACATTCTCGCTGACCCTACCGACTACAACAATCAACCCTTGCCATTGTACAATTTCGTCAATCAGGCACGCTGTTTCATTGTTCGCAAGACGTACCGTGGCAGAGATGTCGTTCGCTACGAGAACCCCGGATTGTGGAACGGTGCGATGGACGGCTGGATCTCTCGATTCGTGGCGATACCCATCGAGACTTTTGCGCCCGTCAAAGAGGTTGTCGACCTCTTGCGTCCGCAGCATCAGGGTTGAACAGGGTGAGAGGTGGGTGATGCTGTTAACCCTTGGTTCTCGATGGATTCTCGGGTGCGCTGCGGCTCTGATGGCCGCCGTTGTTGCGGGCGCTGGGTGTGCGAGCTGCGTCCAACCGCCGCGAGATCCTGTTTGCCGCGACCACATTTTTTACTGTGCGCTCATGGCCAAGGTCGAAAAGAACCCCCGCGACCCGACGCTGCGTTTTGACCTGGGGTGTCGCCTCGAGGACAGCAACCTGTGGGAGGACGCCCTCAGCGAGTTCAAGCATGTGGCCGAACTCGATGCTGGACATGCGTTGGCGCATTTCCGCGCGGCGCGGGTGGCTGAGCGATTGATGCAATCGGATGAGACCGTTGCCCATTGTCAGGCGTTCATCGATCGAGTGCGTGGTGAAACTCTTCGTGAAGAGACGCAGTGGTGCATAGGTCGGCTGCGGCAATTGAAGAATCAATGATCGAACGCAAGAGCCCAAAGCTCGAGAGGCCGTGACCGTCATCTTGTCGGAAACGCCATTCAACCTATCCATTTTCGCACCGGGGGTTCTCTTTGGTGGTAACCCGCTGACTTGTGACGACGTTGCCAAACTGGTTGCCAACGGTGTGACCCACCTCATCGATCTGCGCGAACAATGGGAATGGATGGGACCTGGTCGCGACGGCGCTGAGGCCATTCTGGCGCTGGAAGACGCGAACGTCGAGAGGTTGTGGCTACCGACATGTGACGGTGGCAATCCCACTTCGGACACTTTGGAGCGAGCGGTTTTGTTCATTGATGCTGCGGTCGTAGCAGGGAAGGTATTCGTCCACTGTCGTGCAGGGCGTGAACGCACCGGCGCGGTTCTCCTCGCCTGGACGCTGTCACGCGGCGGGGATGCAAACCGCTTGCGCGAGCGGGCACCTCTACTGCGTCCGTTGGCCGGCCAACAGCAAGCAGTCTACGATTGGTGGCGCAATCGTTTCTGATTGAAGGTCTCACACGGGTGGGTCAAGAGTCGGCAGGAGAAACTGGCTTGGCGCGATCGCTCCAGTGGGGATAGTCGCTACGAAGTTTTTCGAACTCGAAGTGCTTTTCCACCCAGTCAATCAGTTTTGGAGTTAGGTTCAGGTCGCGCGCTTGGCGCGGAGCAGAGAGGTCAAAAGTCCGCTTCTCCCCATCGGGGCCCGTGAGGGTCAACTCGCGTGGTAGACCTACCGCGACGAAATCTGCGGCCACGCCGTCATAGTGATCGGAGTTCTGGGCGGCGTGGCGTGTGGCATAGACCACATCGTAGGCGTCAACCATCTGTCGGGCACCTTCAATGGTCGCTGCCCAGCCGTCTGGATGCATCCAGACGATTGCGATGTTCAGACCCCACTCACCATTGAGGCGCTCCAGCATCGCAACGGTTTTCTGCACCGCTTCTTCGGTGGTGGTTTGGGACAAAATAAGAGAACCCCACATTAGATAACCGCGTTCCCGATGACGGAGGGTCGAGGCCAGATAGACATAAGTGCCTTGGTCGCGCAGTTGCCCCATGAGTGAAGCAATTCGCGTATGGAATGTCTGGGAAGGGGCACTGGTCGCGAGCGCCTCCAACATGGCAGCTTCGCCGTCAGGATTCTGAAAACGGGCCCACCAACGCGGTCCCAGGATCTCGCCGTCCTGTGCGGGCTCAAGGTTTTTCTTCGCTTGGGGTTCGTCGATGTGAATCTCATTCCACCCATCGGCGTAACGACGCGGTCGCCTTCTGCGGAAGACGTCGTCTGGGTGCAAAAAAATCCCGGAGTTGCGCGCACGGCCAGGCGTGAGCCAGATGCGCTTGCCCCGGATTGTCGGCTCGGCGAGCACATCATCGATGAACAAAAGGAGGTCCTCCAGATCCACTGGACAACGCAACTTTTCGCGGGCTGCACGGATGATGGGCTCTTGTTCTGGTGTCATCGCTAACTCGAGAAGTGTTTTGCCGTCCACGCGAACGCCCGCTATGTGCAGCTGCCAGTCCCCCAACTCTTCTGCTGCGCGGCGTAGCCGCGCCCGCAGGCTTGGCCTTTGCTCGTCGACGACGAGCACATCCCACTGGCGATTTGCCATGATGGCAGTAATCGCAGGTTCTTGGACATCAAGATACAGTCCCGCTTCGGGTGTAAAAGCGGCCCCCAAGTAAAAGAGCATCGCTGAAGACTGTTGCAGTAATTCATGCAGCGCTGGAATCATGGGTGTCAGTTCACCGCAGGGATTTCAACGATACACCGTGATTTTGCCGTCTTGAGAAACGGCGAGAAGCTTGTTTGCACCGCTGACGATGATGCTGCGTCGAGTGTGGAACTTTTCGGTTCCCAGACGGGCGACGCGAGCTACAAGTTTCGAGCGTTTCTCTTGGTCAAGTGTCTGCCACTTGCCCATGTCGATGGTTACATAAAAAGCGCCGCGGTGCAGCTTTGCTCCATTGGCAGGCAAATCTCCGAGTTCGGCACGGCTCACCTCTGAAGGGGCTTCCCCGTGGGTTGCGAAAAAACGCCAACCGACCCAACTGACCGCAGCCACTGCGACCACGAACATGCCCATGGCAATCCAAGCGCGCCGACCGAATTGGATGGCTGCTTTTGCGCCGGGGGGCGGCGGGATTTCGCCGATGCGGCTCACCCTGTTTTGGTTTTGCAAGGTATTCACCACTCGCCGTGTGCGGGGATCCTCTGGGGCCAGCGCAAGCGCAGCAGCGGCGTTCGCGCGAGCCAATTTGAAATCGCCAAGTTTGTTCGCCGCTAACTGCGCCAGTTGGAGGTGCAGCTCTACTGCGCGGACGGGAAAGACATCAATCGCGTCCTGAATCAACGCACAGGCTCGCCCGTGGTCGCCCTCCAACTCGGCGGCCGCGGCATCAGTGAGCAACTGCTTCGCGCAGGATTCGGCCCGGCTAGCTTGGGCACGGGTATCGGGGATGACGGCCTCGACGAGGTGGTCGAGATTCTCGTCCTCGAAGGATTCTTGCACCAGATGGTCGAGGTTCTCACCCGCAGATGTGTCCTCAACTAGGTGATCGAGATTCTGTTCTTCTCGAAAATCCTCCTGTTCTGGCGCGATAACTGTTGCGGCGACACTTGCTGCCGCTGCCGCGGTAGCGTCTCCGGGAGTGACAGGTGTGATGCTCCCTGCGGGTTTGGAAATGCGGGGAATGGCCGTTGGGCCTGCCCATCGCTCCAGTGTGGACGCCACCTTTGGATCATCGCTTGGAAGAGCCAAGTGAAGACCCGATTGCCCTCGCGCATCGTCAATGACTCTTCCCAGGGTTGATAAATTCTCTTGGTTGCTGGGATTGGTGAGCTTCACCGGTAGATAGGTGCCAAGAGCGAGGCTCAGGGGCGTTCTTACAGCCAGCAGGGGACCATCGTTTGTGAGTGCAACCGTGGCCATTACATTTCCCAGCTGCGGCGCGGAAGCGACGATATCCAACTGGCGTGGGTTGCTCATGGGTCAGTCTAGGTCGGCACTCACGTTGATGAGGACGTTGGACGTATTGAGAGTCCAGGTGTCGAGGGTACTGTCGTTGTCAAGGTTGCCAGTCGCACCGATGGTGAATTGGTTATCGGTAGCCGCCGATGGCGGCAGCTCTGCGGACGTGAGTGGCACACCGAAGGCATCGATCATCTTGTCGGTACGGAATCCCGAGCCACACTCGGAGGTGTCATTACAGCCACTGGACGAGTTATCGGAGGTGAAACCGTACACGTACACCGGGCTACCCGTCGGATTCCAAATCATCGCAGCGATATTATCCGTGAATCTGCCGTGGTCCTGCCGATGGGCGTACTGGGCGCGCACCATGCCCGCCAACATCATCTTCGCCTCAGACTGGCGTGCCCGTCCGCTAAACCGCAGGAAGTTCGGGATGGCAATGGCCGCCAGAATGCCAATGATCGCAACGACGATCATTAATTCGATTAGGGTAAACCCACGTTCTTTGGTGATGTTCGGCATCTCATCGATCAGCATATCCATCTCCGTGTCGATATGCCAATTCATTTCCTCGGGAATACACCGAGATGCCATGGGCATAGGCAAGTAGATTCAGCCGACTCTGGCTCACATCGGTACGGGGGTGGACGATGGGGAGGGCACTTCGGAAACGAATGAGACCAGCAACGCAGCACCCAAAGCGCCGACGAGCTGTGGCTGCGGCACGACTCTGGGAGTGCGCCCAAGAGTGGTCCCCAACGCCTTCACCATTGCGGAGTTGAGGGCAACGCCGCCGCTCATGATCAAGTCAACGTCGGGCTTCAGCCTCCCTGCGAGGGCACCGATGCGATTCGCCAATGCTGTGTGCAAACCCCGCAAGATTCCATCGAGGGGCTCACCTTGGGCCAGAAGAGATACAACTTCACTCTCCGCAAATACGGTGCAAGTGCTCGACACCTTGACGATGCGGTCGGTGCCCTCCACCCGTTTGGCGACGTCCTCGAGGGAGACACCCAGACGTTGGACGATGACTTCGAGAAAACGGCCGGTCCCTGCGGCGCATTTGTCATTCATGGCGAAATCGACAACTTCCCCTCTTGATCCGACGTGAATGACTTTGGTGTCTTGGCCGCCAACGTCAATGAGCACTCCCGCCTTGCCCGTGTGGTGGAAGGCACCGCGCGCGTGGCAGGTTATCTCAGTTATCGCACGGTCGGCGCCAACTCTCTTGCGACCATAACCCGTAGCAGCCACTGGCACGTTGTTGCCCGCACCGCAGCGTTGACGTAGCTCGGCAATGCATCGCTGCGCCTGGACTTCAATGAGCGGCTCCACAGGTTGTACCAAGCTGGCAATGATCTCGGCGTTCGAATTGATCGCCACGCCTTTGCAGGTCGTGCTGCCTGCGTCGATTCCAATGGCCACGGCCTTCATGTGAACCCCTCGATGAACGCCTGCAGGCGAGTTTCAACTTGCTCTTCGGAGAAGGCACGCGGATCGGCGTGATCGGCTTCGATAAGTAGAGTGCGCACTCCTAGCTCCTCTGTGATCAGCCGTTTGAGATCAATCTGACCGACGGAGTAGGGTTTGCACGAGCGGTCGGAGTGTAGGACGACGCCGTCGATTTGATAGTCTCGTACCATCTCCCGAAAAATACGCATGCGGTTGTTGAGGTCGCGGTTGAGCAAAATGTTGGAGTAAGCCCGGGCCATTGAAGCAACCGGGGCGGCCGGATCGAGGTCTTTGGCAGGATCCGCCCAAACGTTGGTGTACGTGGTGCAGACAAAATTGCAGCCAGCCTCTGCGAAGGTCGACGAGAGCTCGCGGATCTTGTACCAGATGGGTAGATTGTCCCACAGGAGCCGGTAACGTTCGTTGCGAATGCCACCGATGCCGCGAGCGATGCGATCGTTGAGTTCATCGAGCAACATGCGGTAGTAGGCGTTGCACTCCTCGGTGCCGCGCATGGCAACCACCGGTGCCATGTGGATGAACCCGTCGAAACCCGTCCACGGGGATGGCCTGTTTTTGCCGGTGGCCAAACAGGCGGCCCAAAGCTCAGCTGCTTCCCGCGCCAATTGTAGCGTTTCGTGCAGGGTCTCTGAATTGGCGGGTTTGCCGGTGATCTTGCTGGCCGTGACGGTGAGTTCGTCCAATTGGTCGCGCACGTAGTCGATGTGATGGGGTTGCGACTCACCGTACACGTAGGGTGTGTCGATGAGGACGAGAGGCACGTCGAAGTACTTTGCAAGACTGCGATACCAATAGAGGACGGTTTGGCAAATATTGGTGCAGCATCCGAGCATATCCGGCTTGGGCAGGCGGCCCACCGGCGTCTTGCCCGAGAGCACGCTGCCGATGTCACCCCGTGCATAGGAGCACAAGTCGTGGGAGTAGCCCTCCTTCTCCGCCACCTCGGCAAACTCAGGAATCATGCGGCGTGCACCGCACAGAGCGCCGTGGTTCTCCGGGTAAACCACGTGAAAACCAAAGGGGCGTAGCATCTCTACGGGAAAACCGCTGGTGATCCACGCAACGGGAACGGCACCGTCTGCATACCTTCCCTGCAGGTAGTGCAGGGACATGAGCTCCTTGAGTTTTTGCGTCGACTCGAGCGGGGGGCCAAAGGGACCCTCACGTCGTGGCTGACGGCGCTTCAGTTTCTTCTGCCAGCGCTCGATGGTGAGGAGCAACGGGCCTACGGCACGGCCAGCGAGCTCATATTGAAGCCTTCTGGTGATCATGCGGCCCTCGCATTCGATTTGACCATTTCGATGAATGCCTCGAGGCGGGTTGTGGCTTGACCCGACAGCTTCGGTTCGAGCTCTGTCTCAAGGGAGAGCACGGGCACGTTGCGCGCAGAGAAATGTTTGCGAATGGCAGGTACGTCGAAGAGCTCGGGCTCACAGAATTTCACTGTATGAATGATGAGACCAGCGGCACCGCTCTGTTTGAACAATCGGTCGAGATACTCGATCCGGAGTGACTCGTTGGCACCACGGGTGGGGCAGGGCGGCTGCAAAAAGGTCTGCTCAACCAGTGCGTCGAGACCTGATGCCGAAACAGCTACGTCGTGGCGTGGCACTCGCCGACCGACTGCGGCGTAATCATCAGCGACGACCATGGCACCCACTTCACCGAGGGTGCTGAAGATCTCCTGTGGTTCCGGTACGTATCCGGTGATCATAACGGGCACTTCGGAGTGTGCCGGCTGCTCTGTCATCTTGGCCTCGGCGGCGCGAAGCTCCTCGAGGTGTTCCGCGGGCCAAAGCATCTCACCGCGCCTGAGCAGGGCGTAGAGTTCCAAATCCGAAAAGGGCAGGTGACGGCGGTGCTCTAGGAGGTGTCGTCGTTTTGCGTCAATCTCTCGGTGCAAAATGATCGCATCGTCCAGATCGCTGGCCGATGGTGTGAAGCCCGTGATTTTGGTGATCTCAGTGAGGAGCTGTTGAAGCTCGGCCCGCAGGAATCGCGCCGAGCTTTGTCGTCGTTCTCCCTTGGGGTGAATGAATCGCAGTGTTGGCTTGTCCCATCCCCCAAGGTCTGGAGCGAGACTCGCCAAGCCCTGAATTGAATCACAGGTGTGTGGAAACAACATGGCGTCTACCACGTCTGCGCCTCCGGCGGCGAGAAAGGCGAGGGCGTTGCGCACGACCGGACAGACGTAGGTCTGCACCCGGCCCGCATCCGGCCCCCGAGGGGTTCCAGGGGGCCCCCAGATCTCGACAACGAGCGCGCGAGCCGCCGTGAACAGCTCTTTCGGATAATGAACCGGCAGGGTGCCAATGACTTTGCGACCGTGCTCTCGTTTCTGCTTTTCGATATACTCTTTGCGCACGTTGACCTCACCTCTTACTGAGGAGATACAGCATCTGTCGGTGATGACAAGGTGTTGAGACAAGGGTTTTGTCCTGAATATCACAGTAGCGTATGGTTGGGATTTGGACTCGAGGTCTGCCAAGCAGGCCAAGACAGGAAGGGTGATGGGTAGAGCGACCAACGTCCATTGGTACCAAGGCAGTTTGACGCGGGAAGAGCGCTGGAGCCACCTTGGTGCCAAAGGCTGCACAATTTGGTTCACTGGCCTGTCGGCAAGCGGCAAGAGCACCATCTCCTCGGCGGTCGAAAAGGTGCTCGTCAGTCGTGGGGTTCGTGCCTACCGGCTCGACGGTGATAATCTTCGCCACGGTCTCAACGCCGACCTCGGTTTTTCGGCTGACGATCGTGTGGAGAATGTTCGGCGAGTTGGCGAGGTAGCCAGGCTCTTTGCCGACGCTGGGTCCGTCGCCTTGAGCGCCTTCATCAGTCCCTATCTGCGCGACCGCGATGCATGCCGACAGGCCCACGACAAGGCCGGTCTGCCATTTCTCGAGGTCTTCGTCGATGCGCCGCTCGCTGTTTGCGAGCAACGTGACCCCAAGGGGCTGTACCAGAAGGCCAGGGAGGGTCTCATCCAAGGCTTCACGGGTATTGATGATCCCTACGAGCCCCCGCGCAACCCGGATTTGGTGTTGAAGACTCACGAGATGTCAATCGACCAATGCGTTGATGCATGCTTGGGACTTCTCGAACAGAACGGCCTTCTCTCTGGCCCATGACATGAGGAATGCGGGGATGAGCCATCATGAAACCGACGACTTCGATCGACTCGCGGGGCAGCCCGACGAGCCGATCGCTGCAACTCGCGAGCTGCTCGCTGCCACCGGCGGTCATCCCGAAGACGCGTCGATGGAGTTTGGCCCGCTCAGCATCACCGACGTTTCGCCGCCGCGGCACACCGTGAAGGTCGAGCGTAGTCCGTTGCCCTGGATTGTGGTCGTCATCATGGCGGTGCTTGTTGTTGTTCTCGTTTTCGCCTTTGTGATGCCGACCCAAGGTGAGCTCCGCAAGGTGAAGGAGGAACTCGATGAGGTTCGTCAGGCGCAGCAAGGCATGCGTGAGCAAAACGAGAAGCTAGAGAGAGAGCGCGATGACCTACTTGACAAGAATCAGTCGTTACTAGCGGAGGGCGAAGAGCGGCAGCGGCAGATGGAAGCGTCGAAGGTCGAGGCCGCGACCCTTGATGCGCAACACCGGCTGGAAACGGCCGCAAAGGACCAGCCGCCACCCAAAGCGACGAAGCCCAAGCGACGGAAAAAGGGCCGCAAACGCTGATACGAGGAACGAGATGTCCACACGGATGTCGTCACGTGGGCTGTTTCTGGGCCTGGTCGCCATTGCCGCCGCAATACCGTTTGCGTGGTGGCTGGAATCAATGATTCGCATCCTGGTCTTCCCGCCGGAGTTTGAGTACCTGCGGGATCATTTGGGGCCTCACACAACTGCCGGGGTGTGGGCATTGGTCCCCATAGCGGTGGTCATGGCAGCGGCCGCCTTCTTTTTGCAGTTGCATTTGCAGGCCAGGGCAGCTCGTCTTTTTTCGGGGGAAAAGGCCACGTGGAAACAATTCGAGGGTTTGATGATTTCCGCCTCGGTTGCGCAAATCCCGGGGCTTCTTGCCATCTTTGGCTCCATGCTTGGTGCCCGGTTTACTGCGGTATTGATTGTGGTTATCGTATCGACCACCGCGGTCGTGTTACTGGGTGTGCCCCTCGTTCGCGGCGGGGCAATAAAATAGCACGATCGTGGCGAGGAGCACGAGCGACGACCGGTTTTTCGGAACGCAAAGGAACCGTTCATCGCTCTGACGGCTCTCTACAACCAGCCCGTTGTCATGGGATTGACAGGTCAGGATGCAACAACCGGAGTGTTAACAATGAGCCAAGAAGAAGACGTCATCATCATCGGATCGGGTCCAGCGGGACACACGGCGGCCATCTACACGGCGCGGGCGAATCTACGACCCTTAATGTTTGAGGGCTTCTACGCCGGTGGTGTGGCTGGCGGTCAGTTGATGACCACCACCGAAGTCGAGAATTTCCCCGGCTTTCCCGAGGGAGTGTCCGGTCCAGATCTGATGGCGAGCATTCGCCAACAGTCGGAGCGTTTTGGCACACGGATTTTGACCCAAGATGTGGAAGCGGTGGATTTTTCTGTGCGACCGTTCAAGATCACCTCCGATGGCAAAGACTACTTGGCAAAAGCGGTGATCATCTCCACCGGTGCATCGGCGCAATATCTCGGCCTTGCGAGCGAAAAGAGGCTGATGAATCGCGGTGTGTCAGCGTGCGCCACTTGCGATGGTGCCCTGCCTCCCTTTCGCAACAAGGACCTTGTAGTCATTGGCGGCGGCGACTCGGCGATGGAAGAGGCGATGTACTTGACGCGTTTTGCCAGCAAGGTTTCGATCGTGCACCGTCGGGACGAACTACGCGCCTCGAAGATCATGGGAGAGCGCGCCAAGGAGAACGGCAAGATCGAGTTTCTCCTCTCCACGGTGGTGGAAGAGGTTCTGGGTGGCGAGATGGTCGAAGGCGTTCGGCTGAAAAACCTCAAGACAGGTGATGTGTGGGACAAACCGATCGCGGGATTCTTCCTCGGAATTGGTCACGTCCCCAACACCAAGATTTTTGAGGGCAAGCTCGACATGGACGACAAGGGCTATCTCAGGACCAAGGGCCGCTCGACATTCACGAGTGTAGAAGGCGTGTTTGCAGCGGGCGATGTGCAAGACAGCGTATACCGGCAAGCGATAACCGCAGCTGGCAGTGGTTGCCAGGCGGCCATTGATGCTGAGCGCTGGTTGTCTGAGCAATAGCCCGAGAGTCAAACGCCTCTCAAGTCGTGGTCTGCTCCCGCGCCTACTTGGGTGCCACCCAAACAGCGAAGCCGCAACCGTTGGGACAATCCACCCACCCCTTGGCGGGGTGGGCGTTCCGAGATTCTCGGTTGGTTGAGATGAACGGCTCGTCAACGCCCAACGTTCGTGGCAACTCGATGACAGCCCGGCAATTGAGCTTGTTCTTGTTGATGCAATAGGTCTTCTTCGATCCTTCAAACCAACCGATTTCTTCCATTTCCGCAACCTCCTCAGAGTCTACACACGGTGTTCAGAGAGACTGGGCTTGGATGGCCGTGACGATCACCGTGTTGACGATGTCGGTCACAGTGGCACCGCGACTAAGATCGTTGACCGGTTTGTTGAGGCCCTGCAGCACAGGTCCAATGGCGATGGCACCGGCCGAGCGTTGGACTGCCTTGTATGTGATGTTGCCGGCGTTGAGATCTGGGAAGATGAAGACTGTGGCGTGTCCGGCGACTTTGGAGTTGGGCAGCTTGGTCTTGGCGACCTTTGGATCAATGGCGGCGTCGTATTGAATCGGGCCTTCCACCGCTAAAGAGCTGTCACGCTCTCGGACCAGTTTTGTGGCGCGGTCCACAAATTCGACATCCTCGCCTGCACCGGAGGTTCCCGTGGAGTAAGAGAGCATGGCCACCCGCGGCTCGATGTCAAAAGCTTTAGCGGTTTGAGCGCTGGCAAGGGCGATCTCGGCGAGCTGTTCTTCGGTGGGCTTGGGGATGACGGCACAGTCCCCATAGACAAGGACTCTGTCGGATAGGCAC
>MGST01000011.1:15446-21399 GCA_001798605.1 Deltaproteobacteria bacterium RIFOXYA12_FULL_58_15
GTGGTTGTGGTAGCGCCAGAGACCATGCCGTCGGCGCGACCTTTGTAGACCATCATCGTGGCAAAGTAGGTGCGGTCTGCCATGAGCTCGCGGGCTTCGTTCGCAGTGACTCCTTTGTGCCCGCGCAGCTTCACCAGAGTAGCTACGTAGTCGTCGAGTTCTGCGTCATGGTGATGGTCGACGATTTGCACGCCATCGAGATTGATGCCGAGCGCTTTGGCCGCCGCCCGGGTCTTGCCCTCATCGCCAATCAAGATGATGTTGGCGGCGTCTTTTTGCCGCAGTTCGCCGGCCGCCATGAGAATGCGATCGACCTCCGACTCGGGAAGGACGATGGTCTTCTTGTTACCAGCAGCCTTGGCGAGCAATCGCTGTGTGAATTGCTCTGGCGTCTCTGTTTTTGCGTCTGCCATGGTCGGGTCTCCTGGTTGCCGATGGGTGCCGTAGTATCCTACCGGGGCCAGGGTCGCAATACGGGAAGTCCACCCCACCCGAATCACCATCTGCACCGTTATCTCTTCGTCGCAGCTTCGGATTTGCTGCTCGACGTACGTCAAGTACGACTGCGCGCAAATCCTCGCTGCTCCTCGACCTAACGGCACATCTGGCGATTCGGATAGCATTTGATGGTGGATTTGGGTCCCATGGTTCTTTGTCGATGCAGTTCAACTTCCAGTGGAGCCAGTGGAGCCAGTGGAGAGACGGGTTTGCGTGTACCGTGCAGCCAGAATATGCTCCGCTTGCTTTGGCTTGGGGCGAGGTGCAAACGAACACCGTGTACCAGGTGAAAAATCCCATGGGTCTGCTTAAACGTTCTGGAATGGTCGCGATCTTGGGCTTGGGGCTCGTTATCGCGTGCTCCCACACACCCCAACGCGACAGCGCTCAGTCTACGGCGCAGGTCGACGGAGCGAGAGAGTGGGGGAACAATCTCACCCTGTATGAAGTGAACGTTAGGCAGTTTACCCCCGAGGGGACCTTTGCGGCGTTTGCCGAACATTTGCCGCGGCTCAAGGACCTCGGGGTTGGCATCATCTGGTTGATGCCCATTCACCCAATTGGCGAAAAAAACCGCAAGGGCGAGCTCGGCAGCTACTATGCGGTTCGAGACTACCTGGGGATTAACGCCGAGTTTGGCACGCTCGCGGATCTTAAGAACCTGGTCGGCAAGGCCCACGATCTCGGTATGTACGTGATCATCGACTGGGTTGGCAATCACACCGCCTGGGACAACTCCCTCGCGACCGAACATCCCGATTGGTACGTCCATGACAAAGACGGCGACTTTGTCGCGCCGGTGGCCGATTGGGCCGATGTCATCCATCTCGATTACAAGAACACCGAGATGCGGCGATACATGATCGATGCACTCGCCTACTGGGTGCGCGAGGTTGACATTGATGGCTATCGTTGTGATGTCGCGCACATGGTGCCTGTCGGTTTTTGGGAAGAGGCGCGGCGGGCGTTGGACGCCATCAAGCCGGTGTTCATGCTCGCCGAGGCCGAAGGGCCCGAATACCATCGTTTTGCTTTTGATTCGACGTACGCATGGGCACTGCATGGCATGATGAACGAGTTGGTCAAAGGAAAGAAGACCCTCGCCGACCTTGAGGCACACATGGCGGCGCAACTCCAATCCTATCCGGAAGACGCCTATCAGATGATGTTCACCTCCAATCATGACGAGAACACTTGGAATGGCACCGTCGACGAACGTCTGGGGCCTGCCGCGGAGGTATTCGCGGTATTTGCAGGGACGGTGCCAGGCATCCCCTTAATTTACGGAGGGCAAGAAGCGGGACTCAACAAGCGGCTCAAGTTCTTCGACAAAGATCTCATCGATTGGAGGGAGGATTCGCGGGGAGCTCTCTACCGTGCGCTCGTGCACCTCAAGCGCGAAAATCCCGCTCTTTGGCATGGCAAAAACGGTGGTGACTACACCCGACTACAAACGGGGAAAGACGCGATGGTGCTCGGGTTCATGCGCAGCCGTGGCGAGCACCAAGTCCTCGTGATCCTCAATTTCTCCGCCGAGCCCCAAGAGGTCACACTGAGCGGCAAGGCGATTGTTGGCACCTATACGGACCTCTTGGGCAAAGAAGTCGTGGTCTTCGGTGAGGCACCCACCGTGGAGCTCGAAGGTTGGGGCTACCTCGTGTTGACACAGAGCCCAGCGTCTACAAACTAGGACTCATTCTCGACGAGAGAGGGCTCGGCAAGGTTTCGGAGGATGGTTGAGCTTCTCGTTGATTGAGTTGAGTTGACCTGAATCAAGGCAGTGATTGTCCGGCGTTGCCATATTGGCTGGGTAACGGGAGGTCATCATGAGCGTGGTTACCCGACAGATTGTTGAAATCGATGAAGAGAAGTGTGATGGCTGCGGAGACTGCGTGACGACGTGTGTTGAGGGTGCCATCCAGATCATTGACGACAAGGCCAAACTCGTCGCCGACAATCTCTGTGATGGCATTGGCAACTGCCTGGGCATATGCCCCCAAGGTGCCATCACCGTGCACGAGAGGGCGGCAGAAGCATACGACGAGAGCGCCGTCGAAAAGCACCTATCCAAACAAAAGAGAGAGAAGCTGCCTGTGCAACTGACCCAGATAACGCCAACGCCACACTCCCATGGTGGTGGCTGTCCCGGGTCACAATTGCGTAACTTTCGTCCCGAGCCCGTTGTTGCCACTGCCACCGGCCAGAAAAGGCCGTCGATGCTCGGGCAATGGCCGGTGCAGCTCACCCTGCTCCCGCCCGCGGGGTCCATCTGGGACAAGGCCAACGTGCTCATCGCCGCGGACTGTGTGTCGTTCGCCATGGCAGATTTTCACGAGACGTTGCTTGCGGGCAAGACTCTCGCGATCGCCTGTCCCAAGCTCGACGACACCGGGCCCTATGTCGACAAACTCGCGCACATCTTTGGCAACAATGACGTGCGTAGTATCGAGGTCGCGATCATGGAGGTGCCGTGCTGTCGTGGATTGCTGCAGGTGGTGATGGATGCACTGCAGCAGTCAGGCAAGGATATTCCTGTCGAAGCGGTGGTCATCGGTGTGCGGGGCACAGTGGACCAACGAATGTCGCTAGGTGGACGTGCGGCGGCAGCGGGCTGCTGATTTTCTCTTTGTGCCCGGTTCCCATAATCTCGGCTTTACGGGTCACCGCGGCCGCGGGCGGGCGAAAAGGGGTGGAGAACGAAGTGGATCCTACCTACCTGGGCGGGGCGAAAAGGAGTGGACAACGAAGTTGATCCCCGAGCAGGAAGCGCTTAGAACTAATAGGTAGTCCCAACAGGCGGTAGCGGCCGTCGGAGATGCGATGCCCTCTCGGGTTTGGACCAACCTCCTCTTTGTTGCTTCGGTGCTCGTGCTGGTGGCAGTGGGATATTACTTCGCCAACGAGTATTGGCAGATCGAGAAACGCCGGCAGGGCCTCGCCGATCTCAATGAGATCGCCAGCCAAGAAGGTCCGTGCGCAGCTCTTGCCGGCATCGCCGCGCTCAAGAGGCCTTTGGATTTCGATTCTGCGGGATCGGTGGAAGCGTTGCGCCGAACTCTAGCCGTCCAGATTGTTGGAGAAGACGACGTCCAGGCGCAGGCGGCACTTCTCAACGCCGATCGCGATGGCTTGGTGGGTCGGACTCTGTGTGAGCAGATCGGGTTGACCCGGGAGCTCGGGGAATCCCACCCTGTGTTGGAGTTGTTGCGTTTCACCCGCGAGGGTGGTGATGCGTGCGCCGATCCTTTGGGTCTCAGCCAGGCCCTGCAATCTCTTACGTCCCATCGTCCGCAAATGCTGCACGCACTGATGGACCAGGTCGCCCAACTGCACTGTGCGCCGCCCTGGCTCGCCGCCAACGTTGCCGAGGCGGTGGTGGATGAGTTGCGTGCCAAACCCGATGCGATGGACGATCTCGAGCCCTTGCGCATTGCCAAATTTCTGGTGACCTGGGCACCCGTGCGGGCGGCTCAGCTCAGTTGCTTGCTCGAGACCGATGGTCGAGCGTCGAAGGTGGCAACGGCCATCGATTGTACGCCCTATCACAAGCGGCATGTGTTACCGCGTTATCGCACCAAAGTTGAGGTTGTGGGTGGTGGAGCAACACCACTGCCAGCCGGATCTGATGTTTTCTTGTTGTGGCAAGAGGGTGACCGTTGTCAAGTGCGGCCAGAATTGGAGCCACCTGTGTCGTTGACTCTGCCCTGTGGTTCCATCTCTTTGCGGTCAGAAGTGCACGTGGCAGTGTTGGTTGAGGCGGTGGAATTTGGTTTGGCGCGGGCATCATTGGTGGCTGGCGTTGTTACCTTTGACGGTGCCACCAACCAGGTTACGCCCACTGTGGACGAGCCCGATCTGAAGTCGTGGTACGGCTACAGTCGTGAGGGACAGCCACTGGGCATGGCCCACACGGTGAGGCTCAAGGATCTCGCGGACAAATATGGTGAGGACGTTCCCAACAACCCGTTGCGGGCATTTTGTCACAAATCGGGAGCGCGCTATTGCTACGATGTCGACTGGGCTCAGGTTGTCGGGCTGTTGCAGGGAGATCCCGTCGTTTACCTGTCGCGACCCATGTCGGTCATTCTGCAGCCTGAAGCTTTTTTGTCCGACGATGTTGTGTCCGGCCTATTTGCAAAGGCGTTTGGAAGGTCTCTGGGTGACGACGAGTTGCTGCGTGTTTATCGCCTCGTCCGCGGCGGCTATCTCCTGGTTGAGTCGCGACATGCTGGCGTCGAGTTGCGTTGGCGACTTGGTGCAAGCGATTCCTGGAATGGCGCGAGCTTTGGAGCACTTGAAGGTGGCACGCCCACCCCCACAGCGCGCCTGCTCGCGGTGCTGGACCTCGAGGCAGACGGCCGGCCAGAGTTGTTGCTGCAACGAATCGAACGAAAAAGTGCAGCCGGGGAGATCACGGACTCCACGGATGAGATCACCATGCTCGCATTGGACAAGACCGGCAAACGGCTGCGCCCACTCACCAAGCTGATCGTTCACGAGTACTGATTGGGATTCCTCCCCGCCACCGCCAAATTCCTGTTCGACATTCTTCGAATCCAAGATTTTCCGCGTTCGGTAACCTGCATTGCGGGTCAATTAGCTTGTCCTCTCTAAATGGGGCACGCGCAACATGTTGTGATTGCGGCCGATAAATGAATTCAACGGGAAACTCGAGCAACCGAGAGAGAATAGGTGGGTTACGCGTTGACGATTTCGGGCATAGGTGACGGTTCTCAGACAGAACGGACTTGGGCGTCTGAACAAGCGCTGGGGTCCGTGCCCGCGAAGGAGCGAGCCACCCCGAACAAGGAAACGGTTCTTCCGGGCGACAACAACCCAGATCCCAGAAACAACGTCACCGCCGTCTCCAACAACCCGCAGATAGTCATCGCTGAACCTGGTGATTCGCCATCCTCGTCCCCGCGACGCAAGGCTCGGTTACTGGCGCAGAAGGTGTGGCCCGAACTGGTGTCCGAGACCGGTAGTGCGGCGCAGTCGGCGCTCACCTTCCTCGGTCAGAACGTGCCCATACAGGTAGTCCCAGAGCCGAGTCTCCTCACACGCGATGGCTTGAGTGACTCGAGATCCACTGAGACCGAGCAGCGAACTCTGCAAGAGCGGGATGCTCTTTGGCTGCAGTCTCGCGGCATCTTGCGACAATGCAGCACCGAGACGCCATTGGGGTATTGGCGCAAGAGCGGGCTCGACCATCGACTCTTTGATGCGACCACCGACCAGATGTATGTGGGTTGGGCCGGGGACGCCCGTTATACCTTCGAGCTCCCGGTGGAATTCGATCCCAGCCATCCAACCGCCAACGATTTGCGCACGAGCCTCAAGCCGATGACACAGATGCCGCTGTCGGCCGCTGTCGCCATGGAGGTCCCAACCGGCGCTCGCATGATTCTCGAGGGTCGAGGGTTCATGGGCGAAGCCAAGCAGCGGGGACAAGTGG
>MGST01000012.1 GCA_001798605.1 Deltaproteobacteria bacterium RIFOXYA12_FULL_58_15
AGTCTGCCCCTCAAAGCGGCAGCGAGAGCAATACCGAAGGGGACCGTCATTCCAACGTAACCGAAATAGAGAGTTGGCGGATGCAGAACCATTAGGATGTGATTCTGCAACAGCGGATTGGGACCCGGGCCGTCGGTTGGCACCGGCAGAACGGGGATGAATGGATTTGCGGGTGCCGCAATGAGAAACGCGAAGAAAATCGCCACAGCCAACATCGAGCCAAGAGCGTAGCCCATCAGGTCCCGGTGCTGATTGCGATAGACAAAGGCGAAGGCGCCGATGAACATGCCCAGCACCGCGCCCCAAAAGAGAATGGAGCCCTCGAGAGAAGACCACAGGGAAACCACCGCCACCCAATCGGGAGAGGAGTGGCTGCCGACCTTGGTGACATAGGAAACCGAGAAATCACGAGCAAGCAGCGCGCGCACCATCACCAGGTTGGCGAAGACCATGGCACCCGAAAAGACCCATGCCGCACGGATGGTCCAGGCGAGGGCGAGGCGACTGTGACGGGCACCGGCAACGAAGCCCGTTACGGCACCAAAGGCGGCCGCAGCCAAACCCAAGAGTACCAGTACTCGGCCGAGCTCTTGGTTCACGGTTGCTCCTCAGTTGCGGGCGCAGATTGCGGTGGCGCAACAGTTGCGGGCGCAGATTGCGGTGGCGCAATTCCAACAGGCGGTTGGGCGCCTGGCGCCATCGTCTGCTCCGGCAGCAGCGTTCGGTAAAGCCTGCGTGGATCTTCGTGATCCTTTGGCGGCTGGTATTCGTTGGAGTGTTTGACCATGAGCCGATTGGAGTGGAACACTTGGCCATTGAAAGCACCCTCAACGATGCAGCCAATCCCCTCGCGGAACATCTGCGGTGGCACGCCATTGGAGACAACGGTCACCCGCGAGCCGGTGGAATCCGGCTCGTCCCCGAGTGCGAAACTCAAGACCAAGGTTTCGTCGTCCCACTTCATGGTCCCCTTCTGCACCATGCCGCCGAGCCTGACGGTGCTGCCGAGCGGCTTGCCTTTGGCAACGTGCGTCAGGAGCTCGGATGGCGTCCAGTAGGGGACGATGTTTTCTTCCATGAGTCCAAGTCCCAGGGCGGCGACGACAGCAACCGCCGTCAATACAGCGACCACGGCTATCAGCTTGTTTGTTTGCTTTGCTTGCATTTCGTGTTGTCACTTGTCAGTGGGAGGTAACCGCGAGCGCCGCCAAACCGACAAACCGTAGAGTCCGAGGAGGCTCCAGGCAATTGCGTAGGACGCGATGACATAACCCCACCCCCCAACGATGGTCCCATCCATTATGCTAGCTCCTGTTCCGGGGGCTCGCTGAGCTCCTCATCGATTTTCGCTTTGGCCACCCGGTAGCGCATGCGCAAAAACCAGACAAAGAGCAGAGTGAAGGCCAAAACATTGATTCCTAGAGTTGCACCCATGAAGGCATTCATCGAATCGCGGGTTGATTGGTTCTGGTGCAGACCTCCCCACCAACGCACGGCGAACCAAACGATGGGGATCCCCGCCGCCAAGATGATCGCCACCACCGCTGACCAAGCGGCTCGTCGCTCGGGCTCTTCGGTCAAGTTCCGCAGGGCGATGTAGCCGGCAAAACCGAAAACTAAGATCGCCATGGCGGTGAGCTTGGGATCGGGTGTCCACCACACTCCCCACGTCCCCTTGCCCCAAATCGCGCCGAGGATGTACGCCACGGTGCCAAACAACACGCCAAGCTCACCGGCGGCCTCTGCGAGGGCATCTGCGGCCCAACTGGTTTTGAAGAGGAAGGTGAAGCTGGCGGCGGCGGCAATCAAGAAGGACAAGAGGGCCACCCAGGCGGCGGGTACGTGCACATAGATAATGCGATAGACGTCGCCCATGTGGCGCTCAGCCGGGGCGATCCACAGGCCCATGATTTCTCCGACGACGATTCCTGCGATCGCGAGAAGCGGCAGGCCGAAGTCGATAGCTCTTTTCATCGTCACTCCTCCACGACTCGGCCAAACAAGAGCAGGCACAAGAGCCAATATGTGGCATTGAAAAAAATGAGCAAGGCGGTCCAACGCCCCAAATCCCCCATGGGATCACCGGCAAACAAAAGCTTGGTAGCCTTGACCGCACCGATAATGGCCGGAATCAGCACGGGGAAGAGCAACAACGGTAAGAGCACGTCGCGGGCGCGAACCTGACTGGCAATGGCTGCGTAGAGGGTGCCTGGTGCACTGATTGCAGCCGCTCCCAAGAATAGGATTGCTACACCATGCATGAGGCTGCCCTGCACCTCGACGCCGCACATGGCTACGGTCACCGGCACCAAGATGACGGCCAAGAGAAACAGGAACAAGGTGTTGGCTATGGCCTTCCCCAAAAACATCGCCTTGGGGTCTACGGGGAGCAGTCGCAGACCTTCGAGGGCGGCATTCTCCGCCTCCATGCGAAAGGACTCTCCCAGCGACAAGACACTCGAGAGCAGCACCGCGAGCCACAAATATCCCGCCGCACTCTGTGCCATGATGTGGGTGTCAGGACCGACGGCGAACAAAAAGAGCAGCAGGGTGAGGAACGCGAAGAATATGGTGGCGTTGACTCTAGCCCGGCTGCGCCATTCGAGCAGCAGATCTTTGTTGATAACTGCTCGTACTCCGGCAACCAGAGAAGCGGGTCGTCGCTCTGCGAAAGATGATGTCAATGCCAACCCCCACGCGCTTCGAGCTCTTGCGCTATCCGTGTGGCTTCTCCGGGCTCACCCAATGGCTCAACCGCACGGAGTACTCGGCCAGACTTGAGGTGCAGATGATGATCGCAGAGAGCCTCGCCGCGCTCGACATCGTGCGTCGACATGACCAAGGTGACCTGTTTCTGTTGCACTTCGCGGATGATCTCCTCCACAAGTGCGACACCGGGAGGGTCGAGCTGGCCAAAAGGTTCATCGAGGAGAACGAGCTCAGGCTCAACCAACAGCATTCGCCCCATGCACAGGCGCCTGCGCATGCCTGCAGAGAATCCTCGTACGGCACTCGCTCGCCGCGGAGCGAGTCCGACACGCTCGAGAATGTCACCCATTCGTCGCATATCCACCCAAGGCAAAAAGTGCCCGACCAAGCTCAAGTTCTCCTCGGCCGAGAGGTCGTCATAGAGGTGGCTGTCATGGGTGACCAGGGCCAGGCGCGGACGAATAAGGTCATTGTCAACGCCGGACAACTTGTCGAAGATGCGCACTTCACCGCGCGTAGATTTCAGGGAAGTGGCCAGCATTCGAAGCAGGGTGGTCTTGCCAGCGCCATTGCCGCCAGTTAGCAAGACTGAGCTCTTTTCAGGGATCGCGAAAGTGAGCTGAACCAAAGCCCAGCGCCGGCCGTACCGTTTTGAGACGTTGTTGAGTTGGACAACCATCGATGATGAGGGCAGCGTCAAATGCCAATCCCAATGACCAGAAAATGGTAACTCTTGGGCTGGGCCGCAATCGCAATATCTGTGGCTCTTGTCAATGGACCCAGTCACTTTCGAGATCGTGGTTGCTTTGTGCTAAATTTCCTCAGCAGAAGGAGAAACACATGGCCGGTGGATTCGCCAAGGATGGTGCCGTTCAAGATCAGATCGATGCCAGCATCGATGACGCGGTTGGTCAAATCCGTCGGCGCATGCCGAAAGGGCGCGTCAGTCTTGCGACGTGCCACGAGTGTGGCGAACCGATACCCGAGGCTCGACGCCGGGCGGTCCCTGGAGTCCAAATGTGCGTCGAATGCCAAGCCATCGTTGACGGGAAACAGACCATCCAGGTTGGCTACAACCGACGTGGCAGCAAGGGCAGCCAACTGCGCTGATGTGAGCCCACGAGCACCGATGGTGTGCTTCCAGATCTTGCCGCACCGCCTTCAACCTGCGGTTGAAATCAGCTATGGGCCATCCATGGGCACCCCGATGCGCACCCAAACGATTCCCTTTGCCCGCGGCCCAAAATTCGTCACCCGCATGGTGGTGGTCACTCTGTTCTTGGTGCTCGGCGCCACCCTGGCGAGCGGTGCGGCGGCCTACGTGGTCGCCATTCGTACGGTAGAGGATGAGATCGAGTTCGCCGGCCAGTCGCTCGCTCACGGGTTGTCCGGCTCGATCGTGACCATCATCAGCAAGCCAGGCGCCGAAGGCGAGCTGCAGGTCATCCTCAATCAGAGCCTGAGGGTGGACAAAGAAGCGCGAATCGCCGACGCGTTGATCGTCGCCAAGGACATGACCGTGGTTGCCGCCAAAGACCCGTCGCAGGTCGGGCAGCGGTATTCACGCTTTTCCGGCCTTGCGCAACTGACGTCGATGCAAACCGTGCACATCCGCGGCTCGGGCACCCGCATCACCGCGCCGGTGCAGTGGGGACAAAAGGACAAGCGTACGCTCGGTTATGTGGTCATCACCTTGAGCGAGCATGCGTTCGCGCAAGCGCGCCGCGGCGTTCTCATTTCGTTCTCCATTCTTTTCTTTGTTGCTTCGCTTGCTACAGTGTTCTTGACTCGACGTGTCCTGCAACGCTTGCTCAAGCCCGTGGTCGATCTCGGCAATGCGGCTCGAGCCTTGGCCGCCGGTGACTCCGACTTTCCGCTCGAGCCTAAGAGCAGCGATGAGATCGGCGTTGCCACGCAGAGCTTTCTCAAGATGCGCTCGGCGCAGCGAGTCTTCGTCCGCTTCAGCAATCCGGCTTTGGTCAAAGAGATCCTCGAAGGGCGTGCTCCAGACCGCCCTGTCGAGGTCAAGCTCTCTGTCGGCTTCGGTGACGGTGTGCGTTTTACCGACTGGTCGAACGCTCACACAGCGAACGAGATTGGCAGCCTGTTGAGCGACTATTTCACCCTTTTCGGCCAATTGGTGGCAAAGCACGGGGGCATCATCGAGAAGTTCATGGGTGACGCGGTGATGTGCTATTTCGGCCTCCATGGTGACGCGAGCACCCATGCGTCGCTCTCTTCTTTGCGCACCCACGTGGCTGCCCAACATCTCTTGGCGCTCGCCAACACTGCGTTTGCCCGTTACCACAGCCGTCGAATCCTGATGTTTCGTTTCGCCGTGGCGACCGGCCGCTGCGTCGTCGGCCCCATGGGTGCACGCGGCGTCAAGCTCGATTACACGATCATCGGCGAGACAGTGAATCTCGCTTCACGCCTAGAGGGATTGGCGGCACCCGGGGGCCTGGCGATCGACCGTTTCACCTATCTGAATGTGGAAGGCGCGAACCGCCTGCTGTGCGAGGGCCCCGCCCAGCAAAAGGTTAAGGGCTTTGTCGATCCGGTTCACATCTATCGCGTGATCGGCTATCGCGACAAGGCCGAGACGGATCTCTTGTGCCAGACACTGTTGGATCTGCTGCAAACGGAAGAAGCCCGTGACGTGTTGCGCTTGACCAAGAACCAATTCGCTGAGCTGTTTGCCGAAGCCGAGCAGCGTCTTATGTCGCAGGACGTCCGCTTGCCGACGTCCGCCGACGCAGCGGCCTTGGCAACGTAGCTCCCGGTCAGGCTGAAGTCGAGAATTCGGCTCGAGGCCTTGCCACTCTGCCAATCATTTGGGAATTGTTGCCTTCATCCACCAAGGATGCGCTGCAAGGTTTCGATTCTTTCTTTGACGTGATCAGCAATCGGCCCATCAGGAGAAAGGTTCTGCGCGCGTCTGTATTCACTCAGGCTGCGCTCATCCATCAAGACAAACAAACGGTCGGCTTCTTTGACAATGTCGGCGGTAAGACGCTTGCGGTCGGGAGTCCACACGCGTCGCAGTTTGACGATCTTGCTTCGTTCGCGTCCGGAAGATTCGTGGTAGAGTACCTCGAGCTCCGCGAGGGCCTCATAGAGGTTCTTCTTCTCGTATTGGTTGACGATGTTTCTGAGCCGCTCGGCAATTGTTTGGCGCTCCGCGATCGGCCCACCGCCATTGCGAAGAGCATCTTGGGTTGTCGCCGTGGCGGAGGCGGCGGCGACTGCAAGAGCATCGTCTGTTTTGCTCGCACCCCCACTCGCGTTTGCGGCAGCCGCCTTTGACTGGTGAAACGGCACCGGTTGCACGTCGGCCGGTGTCTGAGCGACCACCCGCCATGCTTCCTTCGCCCGCTTCTGTTGACCCGCCGGACCCTCGAGCTGTGAGAGGATAGCACGCATGCGCCGTGCCGTCCGGTCGTCGGGCCCAAGATCAAGAACGGCGTGCGCTTTGTTGATGGCCGTTGCCGATTTCTTCGCCTCGAGTGCGGCGACCATCTCGTTGACCAAATTTTTAATCTTCTGCTTGCGGGCTTCCTCTTGTTGTTGCGCCATATGGTCGATGATTCCAAATAGGATCAACTCATCGTCGGTGTGCCGGGGCGTCGCGCGACCTGACGTCTCGACTGCTTCGGCAAGCTGAGTGGCAATGCGTGCGTGTTCGAATTGCCCATGTCGGCGAAACTTCTCTACCAGCTCCGCGGCCAACGTCTGCGGTCGGTTGTCCTTTTTGCCGATGGCGATGGTGAGCACGCGCACCCGTTCGAAGGTCAAACGGATGTCTGTCCACACCTCCGGGTCATACGTCCCTGTTTCCAACATGGCGGAAAGTTTGGCAAGCTGATCATCGAGTTCCTTTTGCAATAAATCCCGTGTCTTCTCAATTCGCTCGACGCCGATGACAAAATCTGGCCTCGTCGGATGGTCCTCCGGCATGATTTTCAAAGCCAGCTCAAGGCTGCGAATGGCCTCGTCGTACTGGTTGAATTGAATCTGACGACTGTGGCGTATGCGGTCGTTGGCACGTCGCCCGAGATAGAGCGCAGCTCCTGCGAGCGCCTCCTCTATTTGCTGAGCCCTCTCGTTGCAAGCCTTCACCTGTTCACCCGACAAGGACGAACAGGTCTGTCGATTGTAGTGCTTGCGGGCCACCATAAAGTCGCCGCCAAGGTAGGCGGCCTCCGGATCACCACCCCAGCAGGCCATCCCCATCATGCACAGGCCCAATGTCATCAAACGGACAGGCAATATCGGGCAGCAGGTTACTTTGCAAAGACGTCGCATGTGCGCAGCATATTCGGGTCACGTGCAGGATTCCACCGGCAGAATCGCTATCCGGCTTGCCCTCGTCGAAAGCGCCAATATACGCATCAACGGACAGGCTGATTTCAACCTTCGAGGTCGGGCTGCCGCACAATGGTTCTGCCCCTGACATCGGCGTTTACGAGAGCAACTATTAGGTCTCTGCTGCACGTGCCCCAAAACTCATCGCCTCTGCTGAGCAGTGCGGCTTCCCCTATTGCGATGGCCTCTTGACCCGCCGCCTGTGTGGGCGCAGCTTGCGAATGTTTGACTGACGGCGTGGTGCCGTTCACTAAAATGCCTGGCGTGGCTGAAGAATTTAAGCATGTGGCAGATGCGTGTTGTTTATGCCGTCCTCACGGTAACCCCGTTGTTGGCCTGCGCAGAGGCTGGCTCGACCCTCGTCGGTCTCCCCGGGCCATTACCCGAATCCCCCGCAAACCTGGTAGCAGCACCACTGCCCGAGCCATTTGTCTCGAAACGAGAAACGTTGCCGCTGCCGTCTGAGCTGCTTGATGCCCGACAACCGCTTACACTCGCGCAGATCATCGATTTGGGGTTGCGTCAAAGTCCCGAAACTCGCGCCACGTGGCACGCAGCCCGCGCCGCCGCCGCCAAGGTGGGCAGCGCACGTGCTCCCTATTGGCCGACCCTCGACGCCAGCGCCAACCTTGCGCGATCAAGCACGTCGGCGCTGGGGGGGCGCTTCGTCGTTGAGCAGACCACCTATGGCCCAAGCCTGAGTCTCAGCTACCTGTTGCTCGACTTCGGCGGCCGTGGCGCAGGATTGGACCAGGCGCGCGCCGCGCTGACTGTTGCGAATTGGAGTCATAACGCTGCGGTACAGCAAGTGATTCTCGGCGTGCAACAGAGCTACTACGATTATGCCGATGCCCTTGCGCGCCACGAAGCGGCAACGGCGAGTTTGCACGAGGCCGAGACGAGCCTCACATCTGCAATGGAGCGTCTCGACGAAGGAGTTGCAACGCAGCTCGAAGTGCTTCAAGCGCGCACTGCGCTGTCGCAAGCGCGGCTCGTGCAGCAGCAGCTCAGTGGTCGTATCAACAGCCTCAAGGGCGCGCTCGCCGTGAATCTCGGCCTGCCGGCAAATACTCCGATGGCTGTGGAGGGGCTGCCGACGGAGGTACCCGTCGTTGCAGTCAACTACAGCGTGGCGGCCCTCATCGATCAGGCCTTGACCGAACGACCCGATCTCGTTGCGGCGCGTGCCAATGTGAACACTGCACGCGCACGCGTGACCATCACCCGCGCTAGCGGCCTTCCTGCCTTGTCGTTGGTCGGCCAGGCCGGACGTGGCTACTACGAGCCGCATCCCTATGCCCGCTATGGTGACAGCTGGTCTGCTGGTCTCGTGTTGCGCATACCGCTCTTTTCCGGCTTGTCAACGCCGTACGATGTATCTCAGGCCGAGAGTCTAGCCGCGGTTGCTGAGGCCCACGTCGACCGACTGGCGCAAAGAGTGGCCCTGGAGGTGTGGCAGAGCTACTATGACGTCAAAACAGCGGGCGAGGCGGTTACCACCGCAGGCGATTTGGTGGCAAGTGCAAGCCAGGCCGAGCGCGTTGCTGCCGGTCGCTACCAAGAGGGAGTCGGCGATTTTCTCGACCTTCTGACTGCGCAGTCCATCTTGGCCTCAGCGCGTGCGACGGAAATCGCGGCACGTTCAGACTGGTTCGTATCTGTTGCCCGATTGGCTCACGCCATGGGCGCCGCCTCCCTCGACCATTTTTGGAGCCCACCTGATGCCACTCCTCGATGACCCTCATTGCATATTTGCAGTTATCGTGCTCGGTGCGCTTGTGCCGCTAAACGGCTGTGCCGATCCCAATGTTACAAAACGCGACAACGAAGCGGTGCCCGTCACCGTTACAGAGGTCAAATCAAAGTCGGTGCCACTCATCGTCCGCGCCATCGGTACGGTCAACGCAAAAGAGGCTGTTGCCGTACGCGCGCAGGTGGGTGGCGTGTTGACCGCCATCCATTTCGTGGAGGGGACTGAGGTCAAAGCCAACGACTTGCTCTTCACCCTCGACGCGCGGCCATTCCGTGTGGCGTTGCATGCCGCCCAAGCTGGGCTCGCGCGTAATCGCGCGCTTCTTGCCAAAGCGGAGGAGGACAGTCGCCGCTACGCACGACTGGTGAAGAGCGGTTTTGTCACCCAAGAACAGGCGGATCAGACGCGCACCAACGCAGCGTCGCTTGCCGCGGCAGTGCAAGCTGACACGGCAGCCGTGGAAGCGGCCAGACTCCAACTCGACTACTGCACCATCCGCGCTCCGATTCACGGGCGAGTGGGGCAAACCGCGGTCGACGTTGGCAACCTCATCAAGGCCAACGACGCGCAACCGCTGGTGATGTTGCTGCAGACCGACCCCATTGAGGTCATCTTTTCAATACCCGAGCGGGTGTTGCCGGCGTTACGCGCCGTTTTTGGGGGCCAGCCGTTGGTTGCCATTGCCACCCCCCCAGGGGAGTCGGCCGCGTCGCTTGGCGGCGCGGTTGTTTTCGTCGACAACGCCGTGGATCCGGGGACGGGCACGCTCCTGCTCAAAGCGGAGTTTGCCAACGACGAAGGCAGATTATGGCCGGGCCAGTTCGTCGAGGTGGCGCTCACCTTGCGCGTCGACACAGACGCCATCGTGGTGCCGACGGAGGCCGTGCAGAACGGTCGAGAAGGCTCCTTTGTTTTTGCCGTGAAATCCGACGAAACGGTCGATCTGCGCCCCATCGTGGTGGCTCGCGAGGCGGGCGACGAAAGTGTTATCGCATCAGGTCTGACAAAGGGCGAAATCGTGGTGCGGGATGGGCAGCTCCGACTCTTCCCTGGTGCCAAGGTCCTGCGCAAAGACGTCACTGAGACAACCGCGCCATGACGTTTACCGAAGTATTCATCCGCCGGCCGGTGGCAACCACGCTGGTCACCGCTGGGCTTCTGGTGTTTGGATCCATGGCCTATCGCTTGTTGCCGGTGAGCGACCTTCCAAACGTCGACTTCCCAACCATCCAGGTTTCAGCCGGTCTGCCCGGGGCGAGTCCCGAAACCATGGCCGCATCGGTGGCCACACCGCTCGAAAAAGAATTCACCACCATCGCCGGCCTTGACGCAATGAGCTCAACGAGTTCACAGGGATATACTCAGGTAACCTTGCAGTTCAATCTCGAGCGTGATCTCGACGCCGCGGCGCAGGATGTGCAGGCGGCGATTGCCCGCGCCACACGTCACCTGCCCGCCGACATGCCGACACCGCCGTCGTATAGCAAAGTGAACCCAGCCGCCTCTCCGATTCTCTTTATCGCACTGACCTCTCCAACGCTGCAGTTGTACGAACTCAACGAGTACGGCGAGACCATGATCGCGCAGCGCATCTCGACCATCTCGGGGGTGGCGCAGGTGTTGGTCTACGGCTCTCAAAAATATGCGGTTCGTATTCAAATGGACCCAACGCTCCTCGCCGCGCGGGGTATCGGCATGGATGAAGTCGCGGCTGCTGTGCGTCAGGCCAACGTCAACCTGCCAACGGGCGGTCTCAAGGGTACGCAGAGATCATTCACTATCGAAGCCAGCGGCAATCTCGACAACGCGGCTGACTATCGATCCGTGATCGTCAGCTACAGAAACGGCCGTCCCGTGCGCCTCGAAGAACTCGGCAGTGTTGTCGATAGCGTTGAAAACGACCAAACCGCCGCTTGGTTTGTGGATCAACGTGGGTTGATCTTGGCTGTGCAGCGCCAGCCAGGAACCAATACGGTGGAAGTCGCACGAGCTGTCAAGGAACTGCTGCCGACAATTCGCGCTCAACTGCCCGCCGCGGTTGATCTGCAGGTGCTCTTCGATCGCTCCGAGAGTATCCGCGACTCAGTCGACGATGTGAAAGCGACCCTGCTCATAGCACTCGTGTTGGTCATCCTGGTCATCTTTCTCTTCTTGCGCAACCTGTCGTCGACGGTCATCCCCAGCCTCGCGTTGCCCATGGCGCTCTTTGGCACCTTCACGGTGATGTGGATGCTCGGCTACAGTCTCGACAACCTTTCTTTGATGGCCCTAACCCTTTCTGTGGGTTTCGTCGTCGACGATGCCATCGTGGTGCTTGAGAACATCGTACGGCACATGGAAATGGGGAAAGGTCCATTTCGAGCCGCTGTTGAAGGTGCCCAAGAGATTACATCGACCGTGGTGTCTATGACGGTTTCGCTCGCGGCGGTTTTTATACCGGTGCTCTTTTTGGGAGGGATCATCGGCCGCCTCTTTCAGGAGTTCGCCGTAGCCATCGGCGCGGCGGTGATCATTTCGGGTTTTGTGTCGCTCAGCTTGACACCGATGCTTGCGAGCCGTTTTTTGCGGCCGAATAGGGAGGAAGTACACGGAAAGGTGTACGTGTGGTCCGAGAATCTTTTTGCGCGCGCTCTCGCTCTTTACGATCGCGGTCTCGTTTGGTCACTCGGGCATCGCCGCACCGTCATTGCATTTACCGTTCTGGTGCAGCTCGCGACCGTCGCGCTGTTTGTTCTTGTGCCCAAAGGTTTCATTCCCAGCGAGGACACCGGTCAGATCTTTGCCTTCACCGAGGTGGCCCAAGGCACATCATTCGATGTCCTTGTCGCGCACCAACGCGAGGCCGCAGCGATCGTTGCCGCGGACGAAAATGTCGACGCATTCATGTCCAGCGCCGGTAGCCGCGGCGGCATGGGCGGCACAAACGCTGGTATGATGTTCATCCACCTCAAGCCGCGCGCCGAACGACGCCTTGATGCCGACCAAGTGATCACAAAGCTTCGCGGCAAGTTGTCAACACTCGTCGGCATGCGAGTCTTTCTGCAAAACCCGCCGACCATCCGCCTCGGCGGACGAATGAGCAAAAGCGCCTATCAACTCACCCTGCAAAGTCCGGACACCGAACAATTGTACGGCGCCGCGGAGCAGCTCTATGGCAAACTTCTCACTCTCGAACAATTGCGCGACGTGACGTCAGATCTCGAGATGGCGAACCCCATCCTGGATCTCGACATCGACAGGGATCGAGCGACAGCCTTGGGGATTAGTGCCCAGCAAATCGAGGATGTGCTCTACAGCGCCTTTGGCACTCGAACCGTCTCGACCATCTATGCGAGCAACAACACCTACAGCGTGATTCTCGAGCTTGATCCTCAGCACCAACGTGATCCCGCAGCGCTCGATCTGCTCTACGTGCGATCTCAAAGGGGAGATCTCGTGCCGCTGCCGACGCTGGTTCGCATCAGTCGCCGACTTGGGCCTCTCACGGTGGCGCATGCCGGCCAGTTGCCTGCAGTAACCTTGTCATTCAACCTCAAAGATGGAGTTGCACTCGGCGACGCAGTGGCGGCAGTGGAACGTGTAACGCGTGCAACCTTGCCCGCGACCGTAACCTCCAGCTTCCAGGGCACTGCGCAGGCCTTCCAATCGTCTTTGCAAGGCTTGGGCATGCTTTTGATTATTTCTGTCCTGGTCATCTACATGGTGCTCGGCATTCTTTACGAGAGCTACGTCCATCCTCTCACGATCCTTTCGGCGCTACCATTCGCCGGCTTCGGCGCACTGTTGACCCTCCTCGTGTTCGGTACCGACCTATCCATTTATGCCTTTGTGGGCATCATCATGCTCGTGGGGTTGGTGAAAAAGAACGGTATCATGATGGTCGACTTCGCCATCGAGGCACAAAAGCAAACACGAGACGCGACCATAGCCATTCGCGAGGCGTCGCGAGTCCGGTTCAGACCCATCATGATGACAACCATGGCGGCGCTCTTCGGCACGTTGCCGATTGCGCTCGGGTTGGGCGCAGGCGCCGAGACGCGTAGGCCACTCGGCCTCGCCGTAGTGGGTGGGCTACTTTTTTCGCAAATGCTGACTCTGTTTGTCACCCCGGTGGTCTACACCTACCTCGACCAATTTCAGGGATGGCTGAAGAAGCGGCGATCTGCAGTTGTACCGGATCCAGACAAGCGGCACCGCCCGAAGTAGTCGTCGACCTTCGCACGAACCTTTTCGAATGCCGCTGCCGAGAGGGTAAACCCGCGCATCTCCGCCTCCCGCTTTCGGTTTCCTGACAATCCCTTGACGATTCGCTGACAAACTCGCAGACCGATTGTGGTAGACGAGAGGCATGAGAGTTCCGATCTTTCTCATTTGCCTGTCTGTCGCGTTTGCCGTGGCCACTTTCGTGGCCTACCGCGCTAGTGTGCGGGGCGCGATCACCGATCAGGCACTTCTCACGTCCATCCCGGATCTCCCGGACCATTTTGCGCGAAACGCCGAGTCAACCTTTGCATTGTCCCTCTCTGAGCTGCCGCAGTGGAACAGTGATCCGATTCTAGTCGACAAGTCGGGCGCACACATCGAGAGTCGGCAGTATTGCCATGCCGATCTTTCCGACATGGAGCCAGACGTTGGCAAGAACGAGGTTTGGCACGAGCACGCAGTATGTGGTGCCTTCCACGCGCTGCCTGATGAGTTCTTTCGACGGCCGCCGTACCTTCATCTGTCCGGCCACTCATATGTCCTGCTCGCTTTGACGACCGATCCTGGGCGTTTCAGCAAAGTTGATTGGCTCTCGGAGCACAAAGCCTACGTCCACGTTTCAGAGCTGCCGCAATTGGCCCGCCTTGGCGTTCGCCTGACAGAGCAGGAACACCTGGTGGCTGGCATGGGCGATGATGCGCTCAGGGCCTTTGCTGCTGGCGCGCCCTTCATACAATCCCAGCGACACGTCCTTGTTGCCATCGACCAGAATTCCGTCCCCTCTGCAAGACGGTACAATGCCTATCCGGTGGCGGCGTGGGAGGACTTTCTCGAATCAACACTGGATTGGATGTTGCCTGACATTCCGGGCATTGACCTGCTGCGTGAATGGCGAGAACAAGGCACTCGTGCGCCAGTCATCATGCTGACGGCTCGCGCTGATCTCGTCGACCGGGTTGTCGGTTTGGAGCTTGGCGCGAACGATTACGTCACAAAACCTTTCGAGCCCCGCGAGCTGTTGGCTCGTATTCGCGTGCAGCTTCGTCAACAGCAGCAGATAGAGCCATCAGAATCAGTGCTTCGCTTCGGAGGGTTGGAACTCAATCGGGAGACCAGGGAGGTCAGATTCCGGGACGACCTCCTGGATCTCTGTCGTCAGGAGTACACCCTGCTGCTCCTTTTCATGGAGAACCCCAATCGGGTGTTCTCCCGCGAGGAGATCCTCAACAAGGCTTGGGGATACGATACTTTTCCGACGACACGGACGGTTGACACCCACGTTTTGCAGCTGCGCCAAAAGACAACTGCTGGGTTGATCGAGACCGTGCGAGGGATCGGCTATCGTCTTCGTGAGCCAGGAGATCTTGCCAAGAGTTGACGCCCTGCTGACAACCGAAGCTTCCGATTCCGACATAGTGGTCTCCGAACTCAAGACGCGGGCGCACCGCCCGCACAGGAGAAAGCTATGAACCGTTGGACATCAACAATCCTGGCATCAATGTGGCTTGCTGGCGCATCGGCAATCGGATGTGCGGTGGAGTCGCCAACCGGAGAGGATTCGAGCAACCTTGTTGCTCCACCAGAAAGTCAAACCAATGCCATAGCAGCAGAGCACGACTGCGGCTGTGCGAAACTCGATTGCCAAGGCGGATGTGAGAACAAAGAGTGTCCCGACTCGCCGTCACCCGAGGAGGTCCGCGAAATCGAATCGATCCCAATCGAAGGCTCCCCCGTCAAAGGCGGCGAGAACGCCAAGGTTACTATTGTGCTATCATCAGAGTTTGAGTGTCCGTACTCCGCTCGAATCAACTCGACCATTCGCAAAGTCATGGACGAGTATGGTGATGATGTGGCTTTGGTCTACAAGCACAGCCCTCTGCCGTTTCACAAGAACGCTATCGGTGCTGGGTTGGCTGCCGAGGCAGCACATCGACAAGGGAAGTTCTGGGAGATGTACGAGATTCTATTCGCTAACCAGCGCCAGCTCAGCAGAGAGAACTACCTCGCTTGGGCCGAGAAGCTGGGATTGGATGTCGACGCCTTTGGCGCTGACCTCGACTCTCCAGAGCTGCGGCGCAAGATTGAGCAGGATCAGGAGCTGGTGAAGTCGCTGGGTGGGCGTGGCGTACCGAACCTGTGGATCAATGGCCGCCACATGGTGGGCGCACAGCCATTCGAGGTGATCAAGCGCGCCATTGACGAACAGCTGCGAGAGTAGAGGCACTGAGAATCGCTCCAGATGAGCACGAGCGGGCACCGTCCGATGAAGGTCGTGATTGCTGAGGCGCGCAGCTTCATCGGACGGGATTCGTTCTTGGCATCCGGGAACCGGGATGCGGGTTTCTGTGAAGCTGCCTTGCTGTATCTGGAGACGTCGTTCCTACCAACAACCACGCTGGTCACCCGCCCGTGCGCAATTTCGACTCAGAATCCGACGACATCTTTGGCACGGTCGGGGGCGGTCAACATCGCCGCATTTCCCTGGCGGCTTTTTTTTGCAAATCGTCTCCACAACATTGTGTAATTCCTGCCGATCTCTAAAATGAGGGGATGCCGGGAGCGTGTGGAGCTTCAAATGAACAGGGTTGTTGATGGACATGCAACGAGTGAGTCGCTTCAGGGTGAGCGCATCCGAGTTGTTGCCAAACATCCCGAGCTCGCGCCGTTCGAAGGCCTTATGGAAAAACTCGCGCATGACCCACCGCCGTCGCCGGGTCGCAGTGTTCGTGGGGATTACCAGGGCTACATCGAGCTCACCGGCACCAGCGAGTATGGCGATCTCATGCAGCTGCTTTGGAAGGCGACCCGTGGGGGACAAGGCGATAGCTTGGAGGCCAAACTACTTCTCGAGACCGCCGCTGCGAGCATGGACATCAAGGTCGCCGATTTGACGCACGATCTCAAGAACGCGCCGGTGAGCAGAGTGCGAGATTTCCCGATCCCGACAATCATGGCCGAGTTGGTGGGCAAAGAGCCGGTCAACAAACCCAAATGGTGGCCACATGTCGCCGAATTTGGGGACAGGCTCGATATCGTAACCGACACCTACGGCAAGTTGTTGAACAAGATTGCCCCCAAGAAGTTGGGCAAATCACCGACGGGGAAGTTTTTGCGCAAGGTCGGCGAGAACATCCGCACTTGGAGTGACGAGAAGTCTTCGGAGACTTGCAAACGTTTGCGCCTCGTCCACGAGAGCGTCAAGGCCTCTGGCCTCAAACCACGAGACCTCAAAGAGCTCAATGACGTGCAGCGCAAGCTCGTTTTTGCGGCCACCCAGGAGATCGAAGGGGTGACGCTCGATGCCGAGCAGTTCATCATTGATGTCCGCGGTGGTGCCCAACCTTGGCACCAGGCCCTCAAAGATTGGACAGTCGAGCGTTGCATGGGGGTGGGGGAGACGGCGGCAGCTTTCGGCGAATTCTTCGAGTTGCTCCAGGATCCGACGGCTTGGGATAGGGCTCGGATCGCGGTCGGCTCGAGTCCGGGAATAACCGGTGGCGGCGTCCTCGTCCGCTACTTCGCCGGTCCAGAGGTTCAGATTTACTTTCCCAACCGCGAAGAGCTCAAACGCGGCATTAAACCAAAAGTTGTGTCGATGGCGGTGGTAGCTGGCGCACTTGGCCCTGTGGGTTTCGTCAAAGGTACCTCCAGTCGCGGCAACATCGCCGCCGTCAATCTTGGTTTTCTCGTCGCGAGTCACACAGATTTTTCTGACGAGGCTGGTGTCACCTTGCTCGGCATCGCAGGTGCGACAATCGGCATCGATCAGGCGTTTGGCCCGAATATATGGCTCAACGTCAATATTCCGCTCTTTGGTTTCGCCTGCATCTCGGGCAACTTGCGTATCTGCCACCCGGCGTTGGCACCCTTGGCTGGTGGGGCGAAGGGGGTTGCCGAGAAGGGCATGAAGGCCGGTGACGCCATCACGAGCGCCTTGATCGATGGTGGCCGTGCACTCACCGGCCGACCTGACGAAAAAGGAATTGTGGACGGCTGGCCATCCGATCCTCGCTGGCAGGGGTACGGCAAAGAGGTGGATCAAGGGCGTGCAATGCAGACGAGAGCTGCCAATCTCATGGCTGCCTTTGTCGCGGTCGAGCCGGAGCAGTATACGGCCGGTTTGAGTGAGAAGGCCATCAAGATGTTGGGTGACGACGCCAGCGATTCGGTCAAGACTCACTCGACCATTATGGGGTTTCTGAAAGAAACCCATGAGAGACTTTCCGCCAACATCGCAGCCATGGAGGCGTTGGCGGACAAGAAGTTGAATAGGAAACCGATCAAGCTGCGCGAAGCTCGGGCGCTTCTCATGGAGATCAAGCGCGATCGATTGGCCCTCGATTGGGTCGACAAGGGTTTGTTGGCCAAGCTCGCCAGTGACATTTCCCAAACAGGTGCTTCGGCCGCTCCCTAATCCGACTGTTTCCCCTCACAGATCGAAGTAGAGCTCGAACTCGTAGGGGTGCGGATGTCTGTCAAGCTCGTCGAGCTCCTGCATCTTGAGATTGACCCAGGTGTCGATGACCTCGTTGGGGAAGACGTCATTGTCGGTCAAGAACTCGCGATCATCGCCGAGAGCGCACAACGACTCTTCCAACGATGTTGGCGCTGATTTGATCTTCCCGCGTTCCTCATCGCTGAGCTCATAGTTGTTGACGTCGAAGGGGCCAAAGCCCTCGGGAGTTGGGTGAATCTTGTTCTTGATGCCGTCGAGTCCGGCTAGGAGCTGGGCGGCGATGATGAGATAGGGGTTCGCCGTAGCGTCGGGAAGGCGATACTCGACCCGCTCCCCCTCGGGGCTTTCATCGTATGCAGGGATGCGCACGGCCGAGCTTCGGTTCGACTCGGAGAAGAAAAGATTCATGGGTGCGGCAAGGCCGACACCGAAACGGCGGTAGGAGTTGGAGCTGGCGCAGCCGAGACCCATGAGGGCAGGCGTGTGTCGGCAAAGGCCGCCGATATAGTGGTGCCCCATTTCGTTGAGGTGAGCGTAGCCGTCTTTGCTGTAAAAAAGCGATTTGCCGTCCTTCATCAGGTACTGATGGAAATGCATGCCGTTGCCCGGCGCGCCCACCATGGGCTTCGGCATAAAGGTCGCGGTCATCCCCTGCTCGCGGGCGGTGTTTGCGATCATGTACTTCATGACCATTACCGAATCCGCAGCCTTCAGCAGTGAGGCAAAACGTGGCTCGATCTCGCACTGGCCAGCGCCGCCGAGCTCGTGGTGTTGGTATTTGACCTCGTAACCGGCATCTTCGATGCGATGCACCATCTCGGCGCGCAGGTCGCCATGGCGATCACGGGGCATGTCGATCTGTCCTTGTCCCGCGTCGGGGAGGCGGCTGCGAATCGACGGGTAGCCGGGGTCGCCGTGATTCCATGAGCCGGTCTCACTGAAAAGCTCGTAATATGCGGAGTTGACTGTACTGCCATAGCGGGCACCGTCGAGGATGTAGAACTCCATTTCGGGCAGCCACATCGAGATGCCGTCGATGCCAGCTTTCTTGATTTGCTCCTCGGCGTGGCGAGCGATGTTGCGAGGGTTGCGCTCGTACGGTTTGCCATTCGGGTAGAAGAAATCGCAGATGACGCTGAGGGTCTTGTGCTTGGTGAACGGATCGAGAAACGCTGTGGTGACGTCGGGACGGGCGACCATGTCACCCTGGTGCACCTGGCGGTAGCCTGGGTAGGGTGACAAGCTAATGCCGTTGCCTTCGGTGAGGATCTTGGCGTTTATGCCCCTGGCTGACAGGGTGATGTGTCGCCATCTGCCCATCATGTCGGTGCACTTGAAATCGATCTGCTCGATGTTCTCGTCGCTGATGTAGCGCACCATCTCTTCAACGTTCTTGAACACAACACCCTCCTACAGAGTTTCTACGGTCACGGACAAACGTGTTGTTCGTGACTTGGATTATTCGTAGCGCATCGCATCGACGGGTCGTTGTCGGGCGGCCTTGAGTGCCGGAAACAACGTCGCCAGGTGCGAGACAACCATGGCCGCCGCCGCCGTCAAACCGACGTCAAACGGTTGTACTTGAACCTGCAATGACTCGACCATGTACACATCTGCGGCGATGGCAATTTGCCAACCCGACAGCACCGTGCACACCGCGAGCCCCACAATCAATCCGAGGACCGTGCCAGCACCACCGACGATCCACCCCTCGAGCACGAACACCTTCATGATGCTGCCATCGCGTGCGCCCATGGATTTGATGACGGCGATTTCCCGCGCCTTTTCGATGACCGCCAGAAACAGCGTGGAGGCGATGTTGAAAGACGCGACGACGATGATGAACGCGAGCACCAAGAACATCATGATCTTCTGCAGTTTGAGCGCGGTAAATATGCCGATGTTGAGTTCCCGCCAATCGAGGGTGCGGTAGGGGTAGCGGCCGACGGCCTGCAACACCCGATCAGCGATGATCTCCACCCGTCCGGGATCGGTGACTCGGAACTCGACACCGTTCACCGCGCCCTTGAGCCCCATCAATTGCTGCGAAGCGCCGAGCTCCAGGTACATCAGGCGAACGTCGAAATCGTGCATTCCAGAGCGGAAAGCGCCAGCGATGCGAAACTCCATGCGGTGGGGAGCGTTGCCGCGAGCGCCGGCAATGCCGATGGGTGTGGTCAGGGTGATGAACGAGCCTACAGGTTGCTCCAGTTTCTTAAACAGCGCCGAGCCAAGAATGACCGATGGCACGCCATCGCGCTCGGCCAAGAGTTCCGGGAGGTGGACACCGTCATCATCGTATTTCTGACAAATGCCCTCGAGGGTGATCGTGTGACAGACATTCTTATCGATCCCGGTGACGGTTCCAGCTGCAGCCGGATCGACCCCTTTGATCAGGACACCCACTCCGCGATCGGCGGTGGCGAGCATGGCTTCGTTGAAAGTGAACGGTGTCGCAGCCAGGACCTCCGGATCTTCGAGGGCTTCTTTGGCGATGTCCTGGTGCTCGGTGAAGTCCACGCCGTACTTCTGGACGACAAAGTGGGCATTGGTGGATAGGATCTTGGTCTGGATGTCGTCTTGGTACCCGCTCATCACTGCGGTGACCGCGATGAGCGCCGCGACTCCGAGAGAGATGCCCAAGATGGCGACGACCGCCGTGATGGAGATCAGCCCTTGGCGCTGTGACAGCAGATGTCGCGTGCCGATCAAGCGCTCGAAGGAAAAGCGAGCATCCAACTTGCCGTCTTCACCAAAGAAGAGGACGGCGAGAGAACCCATGAAGACGGCGAGAAGAAAACTGGCAAAGAGGCCGAGGAGGACCGATGAAATCCACATAGGCCCGAAGAATTTGATGCCCAGTGGCGTCGGCAGCAAAAACTGAAAATTGGCGTCGGTGTCCGTGGGGCCGAAGCTGATAATGTGGTGCCAGCCTTTGGCGAGGTGCACGATGATGATGGCGGCCAAGATCAGGGTCGCCAGGTAGCTCTCCCAATAACCGAGCTTGCGGCCGACCTTGCCGATGACAAATCCGGCGACCATCCAGGTGGCAATACTGCCGGTCCAGATGAGCTGGTCGCGCCACAGGTAGACCTTCTCCGGAGCGAGGTAGATGGGTGCTGCCACCGCCGCCATACCCAGCAGCATCACCGCAAGGCCCGCAAAGAAGGCGCCCCAGCGGAACTCCTTTTTGCCCATGGATTTGATCAAGCCGACGATGATTGCGTGGAACAGCAGGACGACGAAAATACCGACCTGGGTCTCTATCCACCAGATGAGACCGTGGTCGAAGTACTTGGTTGCCAACCAGCCGGCGATGGTTGCGAAGCCGACGCCCATGAGAATGAGAAAGGTGAGCTCACCCAAGAGCTCCTCGGGCAGGTCACTCTTTAAGAGGCGGTATGCCGCCGACATGCCGACGACGAGGGCGGCGGCGAGGAACGATTCCCAGAAGCAGATTCGTTTCTTGCGAACACCGGCAATGGCACCGCCGGCGGCCATGAGGGCGGCCATGCCGCCCCACAAGAAGATCTCTCGAAGTCCGCGAATCGGTGAGCCTTCGACCGCGGCGATGAGCGATGGACTCCCGAGCGCACCCAACACGACGATGCCAGCGATGATCGCAAATTCCATCACGGCGAAGCGCTT
>MGST01000013.1:0-6993 GCA_001798605.1 Deltaproteobacteria bacterium RIFOXYA12_FULL_58_15
TAGATGTCCGACCGCAGTGCCATCGAGTGGACCGAAGCGACGTGGAACCCAGTTCGCGGTTGCTCGAAGGTGTCCGCTGGCTGCAAGCATTGCTACGCCGAGACCTTCTCGGAACGGTTTCGGGGTGTGCCTGGCCATCCGTTCGAACAGGGCTTCGACGTGAGACTTGTGCCGGAGGCTCTTGAGCTGCCGTTGCGCTGGCGCAGGCCGCGCATGATCTTCGTCAACAGCATGTCGGACCTTTTCCACGAGGACGTGCCGCTCAAGTTCATCCAACAGGTATTCGGGGTGATGGAGAGAGCTTCGCAACACCAGTTTCAGGTGCTCACAAAGAGGTCGAAACGATTGGTCGAGCTCAGTGGGGATGTGCCGTGGCCAACCAATATCTGGATGGGCGTCAGCGTCGAAAATGCTGACTTCACCTGGCGGG
Source organism: Deltaproteobacteria bacterium RIFOXYA12_FULL_58_15 (assembly GCA_001798605.1). Classification (GTDB taxonomy): domain Bacteria; phylum Myxococcota; class XYA12-FULL-58-9; order XYA12-FULL-58-9; family XYA12-FULL-58-9; genus XYA12-FULL-58-9. The sequence goes on from MGST01000013.1 coordinate 431, forward strand.
TGCGCGACCTCCAACGGGTGCCAGCTTCCGTTCGCTTCGTGAGCGCCGAGCCGCTTCTGGGACCAATTCCGCGATTGCCACTTCGGGGCATGCACTGGGTGATCGTTGGCGGGGAGAGCGGAAACAAGGCTCGCCCGATGAGCGTGACATGGGTCCAGAGCATTCGCCGACAATGCGAGTTTCGGGGGGTGCCGTTCTTCTTCAAACAGTGGGGCGGCCGGAACAAGAAGGCAGCAGGTCGACTTCTTGACGGGAAGGAATGGAATGCGATGCCGTTGAGCTCGCAGATCTCCTAAGACGTCTCCTAAGACGTGCATCTAGACGCTTATGAGTTCAACCACCCCGCAAAACTTCTAGGTGGGACCTACGCAAGCTACAGAATGGACAATGGACCCCATGGGTTAGCCTCGGGTCGCGGGCCAGAGGTAGATGAGTCCCACCGGCTCCAGCCGTTGGAGGACCACGCGATAGAGGTCTCGGATCTGGGATGGCTCGGTGTCGATCTCCTTGTCGATGGCGATGAGTCGCTGTTGCATGTGTTTGCGGTCGTCTTCGTATTGGCGGCGCTGTTCCTTGTCCTTCTCCGCGAAGTCGAAGGCGAGCTGTACTCGGCCTTCGATCACTTCTCGAATGGCCGTCCGTTGCTCTGCGAGGATACGGCGCAGAGCGTCTGCCTCGACATTGGCTCGGTCGCTCAACCGTTGACTTGCCGCGTGGGCGCGGGAGTCGGCCTCGTCGTGGATGTGGTGCCAAAGGGTAGCGAAGTCTTTTGCTGCAGACTCCAGAAGTCGCTGGCTCACCTTATTGCTCACGTTCAGGTCCGGGCAGTCGCGCAGGACATCTTCGAGGGTGTCGAGAGCGCGGCGGTCGGCTTCGTCGGCGAAGGGCTTGAGATGCTTCGGCCCGCCGCTCTCCAGCCATTGCGCGGCGACAGAGACCACCTCGTCGTGAAGCCGGGTCGCGCCGGGTCCAAAGAGCGAGAGGCGACCAAAGGCGATTACCCGCACCAACGAGTCTTTCGCGGTCTTCACCACCGTGACGCGGCCCAGGTCGTGGGCGCTGTACCCCTGAGCGAGGAAGCGCGAGAGCACCCGCTGAACCAGCGGATGCTGCAAGTGGAGATGCGACAGCCCGCTGTTTATCCGTTCGGGAGGCGTGAACACCACCGGCTGTGGAGCTTTCTTGCGCCACTCCCAGAAGTGCTCATCGCGACCCCGGGGTGGGCGCAATGTGTCGAGGGTCACGGCCCACGAGTCTGGCAGCTCCGGCAGCGTGAACGCCTCCATCTCTGACTTCTTCGCAGCCGATGCGAGGTCTCTTGCGCCGCACAGCTCGAAGCCGACGTTGATAGCGTCGCGCAAGAGCTCGGGCGCGAAGTCCATAGCCTGTCGCGAGCGGTTGAGGATGCGGCCAGCGTCGTCGATCTCTAGCTTCAACGCCGCACGATTCTGGCGTTGTGCCTCCAACTCCTCGCGGACCACCTCGCGGCGGCCGAGTCCCACATCCTCCTCGGCCTTGTCCAGGTGCAGCACCGTCTGCTCACCGATACCCGCTTCGAGAACCTCGGCGAAGCGGTCCATGATGACCGTACCGAGAGAGCCCAGCTCCCTCTGAATGGTCTCCACCTTGCCAACGAGGGTCTTGAGTACCGCGTCTTCAACGCGCTGTGGGTAGAAGAAGTAGTGGCAGCGAACCTCTTTGGCCGGTTGCAGGGTCCGGTCGATGCGGCCGTTGCGTTGCTCCATGCGGGCGGGGTTCCACGGCACGTCGTAGTGAAACAGGTCGGCACAGTGGCCTTGGAGGTTCACGCCTTCGCGGGCGGCGTCGGTGGCGATGAGGATACGAACCGGGTACTCGTCGGGATCACCGTTGAAGGCTCGCTGTACCTCCTCGCGCTGTTCGTCGGACATGCCGCCGTGGAACTGCATGATGCGGGCATCGGCGTCGGTAGTACCTTGGACGGCGGTGCTCAGTGCCTGCCAGAGGTACCGTTTGGTGTCGCCATACTCGGTGAAGATGAGCACCCGGCGGTCGGTCCAGTCGTTCGGTGTGGACTTGTTCGTGTCGGCTCCGCCCACCTTCACCGCCGGGCATTGGTTCTCTCTGATCCATTGGAGGAGGGCCAAGGTCTTGCCGTCGGGTGCGCTGCGGTACTCCTCGGCGAGCTGCACCATGTCCGTGAGGAGCTGCTTGGCACGACCCTCGGGGCTCTGCACCTCGGACGAGCTGGCCTCGACATCAATCGACTCGGCATCTTCGAGAGCCTCGTCGTCGAAGCCGTACTCGTCGCCTTCGTCGATCTCGTCGAGGGTGAGCTGCAAACTGGTGTGCGCTTTGCCGGCCCCGACGCTCTTCTCGTGCAGACGCAGCGTTCGAGCGAACGCCTCGGTACTCGACAGGAGGCGCTTCTGGAGATTGATGAACACGAGCTGCCCGCGACCCTTCTTGGGGCGCATGAGAGCGGCGTACTCTTGGAGCATTCGGGCCAGCTCCAACTCGGGGGCGCGACCATCGCCCACGCTCTGCGGCTTGCCGTCGTGGAGGCGGGCGAGCCAGCTGTCGCCTTCGTGTCGAAGATCGATTTGCACAACCTTGCGTTCGGGAAACTCGTCAACGCCCAACTCGCGGAGATCACTCTTTAGCCGGCGGACCATCACCGATTCGAGCTGCTTGACGCTGCGAACCGGTACCCCTCGGGTGAAGCGTTGTGGGTCGAGGATCTCGAGGATGGCGCTGAAGCTGTTCGAGTGGCCGTTGTGCGGGGTGGCCGAGAGGAACAGGCGGTTCTCAAAACGCGGTGCAACGTCGCGGATCACCCGAGTGACGCGAGAATCGACGGCGTACTTGCTCGCCGATGCGGGCGCGGCGGTGTGTGCTTCGTCCATGATGAGCAGGCTCTTGCGGATACGCTCGCCGATGTGTTGCAGGAGTGGATCACGGTACTCGGGTCGGCGCAGCGTTTGGTAGGTGATGATGAAGCGATTGTGGGTGCTCCAGGGATTGACGCCAAAGCCGCGCTCTTGTCGTCGTCGGCCGATGAAGCGCCGGTTGTACATCTCGAAGTGCAAGCCAAAGCGTTTCTCCATCTCGTCGCGCCACTGGAGGGCGACAGACGCGGGGCAAACGATGAGGGCGAACTCAACACGCTGACGAAGGAGCAGCTCCTGGAGAATGAGGCCCGCCTCGATGGTCTTGCCGAGGCCCACGTCGTCGGCGATGAAGAGGTTCGAACGGGGAAGCTCGAGCGCCTTCTTGAGCGGCGTGAGCTGGTGGTTCATCAGCTTGATGCCGGCACGGAAAGGACTCTGGAAGAGCTGGGCATCGGTGGCGGTGACCGAGTTCCACTTGAGGGCGTGCAAGTACGCGGCGAAGTGCCGAGGCGGATCGAGCTTGGCCACTTCGCCGAGGCCATGCGCCTCTGGCTGAAGTACCTTGGCTCCAAGCTCCAATTCCCAGAGGACACTGAGGCGGCGGCCCTGGTTGTCGTCGTCGAGGCACACGAGATTGACGCGGGTTTGCTGGCCTGGCTCCGGCGGCGGATACACTTCTTCGACGAAATACTGCCGCTGGCGTACCTGAGCGATGTTGCCCTTCTGCGGCATGTACGGATCGGTTCCTCGGTACTTGAGCGGCTGGGGTATTGCCTCGTCGGTACCGCGGGCCTTCAGGAGCCGGCCAGCGAGCAGCGCCCGAGCGCGGCCATCGTCTGGAAGACCGTGGGCACGACACACCGCCTTCAACTCGTCTCGCCCTAACCATTGAAGGAGATCACCGAAGGCGAGCAGTCCCGATCTCGCAAGGATGTTTATCTGATCGTCTTTGTTGGCAGCGGGCGGTACGGCGACGCGGAACTCACGGCCGATGGCGACGATGCGCTCCTTGGTTAGGACCTTGAGAACAGAGTCTGTGGTCGGTTGCGCCTCGCCCATTGCTCCACCACCGAAGGAGAATCCGACGTGCTCCAGAGTGGACCTGCGGGAAGTGTCTACTTGCTGGAGAGCCCCCGTCGACTTCCCCGACGCTACTCGGGTTTGTCGGGAGGCAACATCGCGAGAACCGGGGTTGGAGGCAATACCGATCATACCGCGGGGCGATGAACAGGAGTCCGCGGCATTGGGCCGGCAGGATTTGTGTTACGCGCATAGTAGGTGAAGGTGTCGCTGAAGGCACCTCGGACACGTACAACTCGACGGTCTGACGTCTGATGTCTTCCGTGAATTCGTCGAGGCGGTTGATCAGCTTGTACTTCAACACCGCGAGCCTCTTGAGCGACTCGTGAATGAGCTGGTCTGCGCAATCGTCAGAGCAGGCCCATCGCTGATCCTTGCGAAGGTATCTACCGCACCCGCCTCGTTGGCACCGCGGGCGTTTCCCGTGCATCCGGTTCTTGATGTCGTCGCTGTCCTGCCAGAAGGCATAACCCCCGCGTGGTCGACATAACCGCCCGACTCTCGATCTGAGAACGGTCGCCAGATCGACGCAGGCATTTGCGGCTGCGACACGGTTTCCAACAAGGATACGCGTATCCTGCTGGATTTGTGACCTCCATCTGGAACTGCAGCCTGAATCGCGTTAGGTTGGTGCCGACGATGAGCAACTTCCAGTTTTCATTTCAGACGATGGCTCTTGCCTGCGGCCTAGCAGACGGATGGGAGGAGCGCGTCAAGAAGGCCGCAAAGGCGAAGGGGCCGGGCGAACTCAACGTCTTTCACGGTGGTTCGGCGGAACAGGTGATTGTCCTCCAATCTCCGACAAGCAGCACCCGTGTCGCAATCAAGCCCGACCGGACAGAACTCCGGACCGATTACTTCGACGACTTCGTCAACGTGGACCATTGGGATGCGCGAGCCAAGTACTCGGAGGCCAAGGCCAAGGCCATCCTGGAGCTGCTGGAGGCCGCTGGCACAAAATTCTCGTTTCTTGGAATCACAACGGTGGCCAGGTGGTCGACGCGGGGCAAGGACGCTGAGGAAGCGCGGGCAGCGGTCCAGGGTGCCTTTGGGGGCCTCGATCTTCTGTCGGAGGGTGAGTCTCCATACGATTTTTCGCTCCGAGCGAGTCGGGTTGTTGGCGAGAACCAGTTCTCCAACATCTTCTTGAATTGGTACCAGTCCCGTTCGGTCACGGTCGCCCTGCAGGTGCCGAAAGGTGTTGTGCCGACAGGCTTTTCGCTGAACGAGTGGGATATGCCCCTCGAGGAAGAAGGCATAGAGCTCCGATTTGACCGAAACAACAAACGCGCCATGTTCGAGGGGTGTCGGGATTGGACAAAGGATGGGCTCCTGACCATGGTGTGCGACACTATGAAGGAGATGCCCACCTCTTTCGATGCTGTTGTGAAAGCCATCGAGCAGAGTCGTGCGCCGGGAGGACATGATGACTAGAGCGGCGGAAAAAAGGGAAGTGCGCTGCTACTCTGGTGCTGCCACCGGGTTGACTGAGGAGACCCTCAATTTCGCCCATTTTCGGGCGGTGACTTCCGCCTCCGGCAGCGCGTCACATGACCTCGACGACGGCTCGATTCGTCGAGACGCCGTCGACTGGGCCGTTACCCAGCTTTGCATTGGAACTGTGGATTGGGCACAAATACCTCTGCGGCCTGGCGATGCAACCCTCCGACAAATCCGCTCGCTATCACGGAGAGCGTCGAACTGGGACACTCACGGAGCCGTCGCTGTCGACTCCGGTGGCATAGAGAACGCCCAGAGCTGGTTGCGAAAGGCCATCGAAGCGGTCGGCGAGAAACAGTGGGCCGAGCCCCTTGTGACGGCTAGTGCCGATGGTGATGTGGTGCTTGAATGGTGGGGGGCAGGGCAAAAGAAGCTCACTATCTACGTGGCGGCCCAGTTGGTAGAATACGTCCGCGTCTGGGGCAAAGACATCCACGAAGAGATGGATGACGGGCAGGTTGAGGACCCCGCGTCGTTTGTCTCGCTTTGGCAATGGCTCCATGGCGGCTAGCGAGCAAAATGAGCGAGATTCTTGGAGCCGAGCCTCTTTATCGTCGGGTGCTTTGTGGTGTTGGGCATTTCCAACCCCTTGAGGACGGTACCGTCAAGATCAGCTCTCAGGCGTTCTCCGACCGAGGGATGAAACCCTCGGTTGACCGTTCGTCTTTGTGCCCGCATGGGCCAAGCTACAGCCAGGCAGACTTGTCGGACGGCGTGGTGTCTGTGCTCGCAAGCGGGGTCAGGGGTATAGCGGCTCGCAGCGTCAAAGACGGTGTCACAATCTCGTACGCCATAGACGTATTTCCGGACCCACTACCGGGCAATCCGGCGCATGCAGAGATCCGGCCCTCGCCTGAGTATGCGACAAAAAGCGCTTTCCGAAAGGTGCTCGAGGCCCTCGCTCTGCTTGCTGCCTGGGAAATCTATCCAGAGGAAATCCGCAGCACCTACCAATAAACTGCGAGCCGATCTTCAACGTCTCGCTTGGTCTGCTTCGGCGTCAGTGCTCCCATCCCCGCTGTAGCTCCCCATGCAACCCCACCAGCTCGTGGATCGACGGCATCTTGGGGTCGACGGTAACCAGCTTGACGTGGCGGGCGAGCGCCGAGACTG
>MGST01000013.1:7000-30535 GCA_001798605.1 Deltaproteobacteria bacterium RIFOXYA12_FULL_58_15
GCCATGAGGGCGTCCTCGAGTACTGTCTTGACAGTACCCCATTCCCAATCCGATGGCAGGTTGGAGGGTTTTGGCAACGTCAAAGAAACAACATTACATACCAATTCTTGATGCACGAACTTCCGCCAAATCGGGTCGGTCGCTTGCGCAGGAATGGCGGGGCTATGGTGTGGGCTCGACCAACAGGTCCCCAGTGTCGAGGTCGAAGTAACCCCAACAACGTAGAGTGCCATCGGCACGGAGACCGCAAACAGTGTAGGTACCAGCAGCGATACGGGTGAAATGCTCCGTGCTGGCGTTGGCGTTGGTGACTTGCCCGAGGTCGTCAGCTCCCCAGCAGGTGACCTTTCCGGCTGTGTCGAGAGCGCAACTGTGCCCCGCCCCCAGGGCCAATTGCACCGGGGTGCCGGTGAAGGTGCTCGCGTCGGAGACTTGCTGGGCGTTGTCGTTCCCCCAACAGTCGATCTGAGCGCTGCTGCCGATGGCACAGGTGTGGTGGTAGCCAGAGGCTATGTCTGAATAGGTGTCGGTTGCGGCGTTGGGGCCAGCGGTTTGGCCAGAGGCGTTGCTGCCCCAGCACTCGATCTCGTTGGTGGTGGTCAAGGCGCACGTGTGAATGTAACCCGGAGCTATTTGACGATAGGTGGAGTTGCTGGCGTTGGGGCCAGCAACCTGGTTATCGTCGTCTTTGCCCCAACACTGGATGTGGTTGGTGTTGTCGATGGCACAGGTGTGGGTGCCACCGTTTTGGACCTGGATGTAGTTGCCCGTGGCCGTGTTGGGACCCGTCACTTGCTCGTTGGCGTCCCATCCCCAGCAATCAATGCTGCCGGTGCTGGTGAGACCGCAGGTGCGCAGAAAACCAAAGCTCGAAAGGTCTTGGTACGTAGCATCGGAAGCGTTGGCCTCATTGACGATGCCGTAGTCGTCGTAGCCCCAACAGTGGAGCCGTCCGTCTGTGGTCAGGGCACACAGGTGCATCTCACCTGCAGAGAGTTGAGTGTATACCTCCTGCCCCGGGACGTTGTTGAATCCAGACACCGTTGGTGCCCAGAACTCGCCCCAACAGTGTAGGGCACCGACGTTGGTCACTGCGCAGGTTTCACGCACGTGGATGTCCACTCGCGCGTAGATGTCGTCGGAGTTGTTGGGCCCAGAGATCTGACCATAGCTGTCGCCGAACCCCCAACACTGAAGGCGTCCGGTGGTCGTGATGGCGCAAACGTTGTAGCTCTCACCGGCCGACACATGCACGAATGCTCTCGTGTCATTGGCGATGTCGTCGCGAACCGAGGGCATTCCACCCCAGCAGGTGAGTCGACCGTCAATGTCGATTGCGCATGTCTGGGTGTCGCCTGCGGATATCTGTGAATAGGTGGCGGTCGACGCGTTCGGCCCCGACACCTGTCCTGACGAGTCACTGCCCCAACACTCGATGTCGCCCAGGGTGGTGAGAGCGCAGTTGTGACCGCTGTTGCTCTCGTAGAGAGCACTGCCGACAGCTATCTGTTGGTAGGCCCCCGCGGCGTTGTTGGCACCGGTGCGCTGACCATGGGCATCACGCCCCCAGCACTCGATGCCGCCGCCGATCTCGAGGGCGCAAATTTGCCCAAAGGCACCGGCAACCTGTGTGTGGGTGCCGGTTGCTGCGTTGGCTTGGTCAACCCACTCGCCGCTCGAGTATCCACCGAAACAGGTCAGCTCCCCGGAGGTCGTGAGCACACAGCTGTGACTGCCTCCGGTGGACACTTGGGCGATGGCGCTGCGCTTGGGCGGCTCAGACACCTCACCGTCGGCGTTGCGTCCCCAGCACAATGGCTCACCCGTAACGCGCAGTGCGCAGGAGAACCCCGATGAAGTGGAGACATCCACGACCTCGGCAATGCATTGATCGCCGTATGCAAAACTGTGCGCCGGGCAATTGCCGATGACCGTGCAGGTGGGCGGAGCACCGAAGTTGTTGGTGCAGATGAACTCTGCCACGGGCCCGCAATTGCCGTTGTTGACGCCGCATTCATTGATGTCGGCGCAAGTTACATCACCGTTGTCATTGCATTGAACAAAGGTCGGGTTGCCGCAACCACCGTTGTCGATGGAGCATGCCGACACGCTGTCGCCGTCCCCATGGTTATCCCCGAGCGATTCATCACCGGCGATCTCATCCCCTTGGTAGGCGGAATCGCCGCCGGTGGTGTTGCTGTCGCCGTAGTCGAAATCGCCCGTGCGTCCGCTTGGCTCTGTCGAGTCACAAGCAGCGCAAGGCAAAGCGAGAGAGATGACCAGTGTCCATCTATCGAGGCCATTCATCATGTGTCGAGCTCCAGAATTGACCGCAAAACAAACTGACCACAGAACATCATAACGAGCGCTCCCATCTTATGCGAGGGCTGAATGATGTCCTCGGATGTTCATTGCGGCGGGGGGACCTCGTCGTCAACAACCAGACATCCAGCTTGAAACAACGACGCCTGTGCACGCATCTCGGTGGCAGCTTCGACAATCTGACGTCTGCCCGGATCGCACCCCTCAAATCAGGTCATTGTTAAATTGGTGGTTCGTTCAATGTGAACTGGCCGGCCTGACTACGCACCTTTCGGAGGAAGGCGATCCCGGTGCCAGCCAGGTGAGAGTGTTGCCAGAGCCATCCGCACCAATCTCTGCTCGCACCACATAGTACGGCATGCCGACGTAGAAGATGTTGCCGCTGATCACCGCCAGCGATTGGGGCTGCCACCAGTCTTGGATGTTCAACAGGCGCGACGTCATCCATTTTCCTTTCGTGGCCAACTCGACAAAAGAGGAAGTCAGGAGAACGAGACCGTTTTCCCATTCGACGTAACTGTCGTCGGTATCAACGGGAACATCGTAGAGCTCGTTTGCGGACTCCACTTTCCAATTCTCCTTCTGTTCGAGGAAGAATACCGTTGCATTGGATGGATGAAGGCCGTCGGTTGCCCTCCCGTGATGCAATCCGGTGACCACCACCGCTTCTCGACCCTTGCCAAAGACCCGCAGAACGTTCTGCTCCGATAGGTGGATCAGGCTGTTCCCGCCTGGGTGTGCGGACCACAACCCACCGCCAAACTCGCCCGCGTCGACACCAATCAACCAGGCGTTGCCGTCTCGGTGAACCAGCCGCGCAGGCGATACGAGCGGGTAACACTCATCATCTGTGCAATCTAACCCCGGCATGGCATCAACCATCCGCTTGACCATCGAACGTGGTATTTGCGGTATTTGGAGAACCTGCGGTATTTGCGGAAACCTTTGCCCCGTTCCTTCCTCGGCGTCGTTGGTAACAGGGCGCGCAGCGATCTCCACAGAGCCGTTCTTCACCGACACGGCCCACCGGGTTTCAGCGTCGACAGCGCAATACCATCCGCCACCCTCCCAAGTTGGCGCCTGGACTTCCCTGAACCCCGCAAAGATCCCCTCGGGCAACGTCGTCCGCAATATGGGCGGCCTGGCATTTGGCACGTTGCATCCACACCCCGTGAGCCAAATCCCAACCGAGATCAAATAGATGCTTAGCCTCAATGTAACGATCTTCCTGACTGTCTTCTTTCCTGACTGTCTTCTTTCGTGTCATTAAGAAACGTAGCAGATTCCAACGACGGGCTGAAGGTCTCGGACGAGTTCGACGAGTTCGTGGCGGTCAAGCCTGACAATATCTACTGTGGGATCCTTTGACTGATGTCTTTTGATTGTCCCATCAAAACCAGACATAAAGTAAAATGGGTTCCTCAATTCAGCCAATAGAGACGGGAAGGAGCAGGTCGAGGATGCACCGTGACGGTGAGATGCAGCGACGCCTTGCGCATGCGGCTGGCGTTGTTCTCACGGCAGCGGCATGGGCTTGCACCCCGGCGACCGCGCATTCTCCCCCTGTGATACCCGGCCCCATCGCAAGCGACGTTCACAGCGAAGGGGAGGTGTCGCCTGTCGCTGTGGAGACGCCAGCCGTCCCAGAGAAGGTCGAAGATACTGGACGGTCCGAACAGCCAATCGCCCAGCGAGACTTTGCGGCAGAATGGACTTGGATCCAGACGCGGTTTGCCGATGCGACTGAGTACCGTCCAGTGAAAGATGAAGACATCCCACTTGAACCGTTGCTGAGTTGGGCGCGGCCGGAGGGCACGACAACGATCTATGATCGCGCCTGTAGGCCGATCCCCGTCGAACGTAAAGGCGAACAACTCTGCGGGTTGATCAACAGACAGACGAGCACCCATGGCAACTTCAAGGACGTGCACGCTGACGAGCTCCTCCTCGACCAGCGCATCGTGCAGACTGCTGGCTCCGAGGAGATTTATCGGCGAACAAAGAACGGCCGGTGGAAACTCGAGAGCACGGGCGGCATCGGCGAAGCCCACTCCGTCGGCCTTCTTCTCTCCAACGTGACGTTGGACGCGGCCTGGTACAACGGCCAGGTTGTGCAGCTGCATATCGCGTGTGCGAAGCGGATTGAGGAGGAGGTGCCATGTATCGGGGGAGGAAGTCGCAAGTGCGTCCGCTGCCTTGAGTGGGGCATTCACCCGTCGTCGATGGAGCAGGGTTACGCAATGGGGAGATACGTGCCACAGACGATCGGCCAAGCAACGGATCCCGTCGATTGCAGCGCACCTTGCCCGTCTGCGGAGCAGCTCCCCGACGATGCGCGCCGCGCGCAAGCAGCACTCAAAGGCCACGAGTTCGTCACTGAGGGACCCGAGGAACACCCGTACCTTTTCCGAACCCGCGATGCGTGCCGGCGCTACCGACGTGCCCATCCGATCCCAGACGACGACTTGAGAACGTGGTAGCATGCAGCGATCGACACTCAGCACGTCGCAAAAATAGCGCTCCGGGTTCAGCTACCTGATGGTTGGCACCAAGAGGGAATGTGCTATCGGTTCGGGAGTCTCTGCCATTGCTTGTCGACCCACATTTCGCTGCCCTGGCCAAAGAACATCAGGTCGGATCTGAGTTCGCCCGTGTCTTCGCCATAACGAGGCAACAGCGGGCGTGGCTCGAGTAGGCCTTTCTCTTCAACGAGGTCTACGATCTTCTGGTCGAGCTTCGGATCCATGGCAACAATTCCTGGCTTCTTCATGGCGCGTGCTTGCAAGAAACATCCGAGGGCAGCGAGACCGGTGGCTTGGTACAGATCACTCCATTGCTCATGCAGGAGATTGACCGGAAACAGGTTGGCCATCTCGGTGATTTCGATGTTGTCCCTTTCACCCACACCGCTTGAGATGTCAATGCGGTGGCGCATGTCGCAAAAAGTTGAAGAATTGCCAGTGGAATAGGGCCGCCCGCGTTTCTGCTGTGGGTCGGTGTGGACCGCGTAGCTGTGCAGCTTGAAGCTTTGATTCGCCATCGACTCGAGCGTTCTTGGAAATGCCTTGCCCTTGGAATTGAGGTTGTAGACCATGGCCTGACGGCCCAAGACCTTCAGGGATTCTCCGTCTTCGAATTCTTTGCCAGTGGCGAGGAAGCACACGGTGCGCAAAGGAGAGTCGCAAACCTCCTCGGGGGAAACGGCACGGATACCTTGGAGGTGATATTTCTCGCGAACGTTGGGATCATCATCAACAATCAGGATCTGACTTTTCGGATGCCCCAAACGCACGAAGGCGTCAGCCACAGAGCCACCCAGCAATCCCGCACCGATGACGCGAATTTCACAGCCGCCGATTTGGCCCTTCCATTTCTGACGCACATCTCGCGCTGCCGTAAGCGCGTACTGTTGACCAATGATTCTGGCCTCGAGCGCTTTGTATTTAGAGCTCGCGAGATCTACCGCCCACACGTCGCCGCTGTCGGCGAGGCGGCGAATTTTCTTATCCTCGGAGTTGTGGATGATGAAGCGGTGTTTGCCAGAGCGCACGCCTTCAATATCCAAATCGGGAGAATCAAGACACGGCGGTTTGTCCCAGATGAAGCAAGCGTCGTCGGCAACTACCGTTTTGGCGACTGTGGGAAGCCTATTGATGTTCAACGACGGCCCCACAGGGCTCTTGTGTGAATCGGTGAGGATTTCTTTGCTGTAATCACGCAGGCCGGTCGTGCGTCCGTCCCATTCGGTGTCGTGATGAGCTGCATCGCAGGAGCGCAACAAGAAACGATGCAGGGAAAGACTCTCGGCACTCCCCGAATATGTCGAAAGCAGCAACTTCAGGGACGCACAAGGAAATACCCGCGTGGCACCCCAGGTCAACGGCAGCAGGGAAAACAGGGCGTGCCCTGTGTAGCGCAGGTGCGCGTTGGCGAGACCATCGGGTCCATACTGGGCTGCAAGGGCCTGCATGACGTCTTGTACCAACGGGGACATGACCCCGATCTGGGTCAACTCATCAAGTCGGCTCTGGCATTGGGGTCCATCTTCGGGAACGGTCTTGAGCTTGGCCATCACCTTCGCCGCAGCGTCCTGACCACTCCACTTGTCGATGAATTTCTTTTCTTTTTCGGTCAACGAAAACGGATCGATGTAACAGGACGACGCCAGGGTGCGCACGGCGCGTTGTAGAAAGGGCACTTCGGAGGGGCCCAGGGAACCGTCTTCGGCCTGCTCGTGAGCAACCTTGCCATTGATGCCAACAATGGTCAGAGGGCCGAGCTGCTCCTTTTCCCAAGCCGGTAGAATCGCATCGATGACTGATTTCTGAAAGGCTCCAGCATTGTGGCGAATGACGATGTCATTCTGTGTGCCCTCACCGCAAAGAATTTCAAAACGAGGTGAAAACCTCTGGGTGAGCTCTGCCGCTCGTTCGAGCCGATGCTCAATGCTTGGATGCCCGCCGAGGGGTATGTTGAAAAACTTCTTCCAGTAAAGTTTGGGATGCTCCTTGTCACCGGCGAGCTCGGGGGGGTCGTTAGGCGCTCGGGAGCTGAGGTTCCAGAAGTCGAGATCTGGGAGAAGCTGTCCTGGCAGTTCCTCATAGTCGCAAGGCAAATACCGGTTCATGCGCTCGTGATAGGTAATGAAGTCGCGCATCGTTCGCCGTTTCGCCCTGGGTTCGAGTTCACCACTATTATCGACGTGTGGGAGCAATTGTTGCCGAATCACGAGTCCGACAGAGTCCGACAGAGGAACACCCCCTTGTTGAAACGAGCAAAGAGAAAGGCCAACATCCGTCCCAACAATCCGGGTGGTGGCTGTTCCACTGCGGGAACCAGGTCAAAGATGACGACGCTGCCCGCGCGCCCCGATACCAGCTCGGCGAGGCGACGCCACACTGCCTGTTGCGCGGCGTCGTCGAGGTACATGAGCAATCCTTCGGCGACGACGCAGACGGGTCCATCCTCAACGAGGTCGGAGAGCTTTGCCGACTCGACGTCCGCGGCCACCAGATCGAGATTGGCTCTGTTGAGCACCGACCTACCCTCTTGGGTTCGCCCCAAAAGCTCGCGTTTTCGCGCCACAACCGGCGGTAGGTCGACCTCGATGTAGAGCAAATCAGGATTGACGCTCATCGCCGCGCCCTGGCGGGATACCTGCGCCCAGTTGCTAACCTAGGCACAAGAGCGATGGTGCGTTAGGGGCTCCGCCTCGCAGGGCCGGAGCTCCTGGGAGAGCCTGACGTTGAGAGAGCCTGGCGTTGATTGACACGGTGTATCCTATCGGATACCATTGGTCTCATGAAGCCCACGCCACGCGAGCTCGTCGAGTATCTAGACGAGCGCAATCGTTCGCCGTTTGGTGGTTGGCTTCGCAACCTTCGCGACAGTCGAGCGCGGGCGTTGATACGAAAACGACTCAACCGGGTTCGCCTGGGAAATCTGGGTGATCATCGGGCCGTCGGCGATGGAGTCAATGAGTTGAGGATCGCATTTGGCCCTGGTTACCGCGTCTATTTTGGTGAGGATGGCCACCGCATCGTTGTGCTGTTGTGTGGCGGAGACAAGAGAAGCCAAGAATCCGACATTCAGAGGGCGAAGTCGTATTGGGCCGATTATTGGAGGTAGAAGCGATGCCAAAGAGAACTCGACGATACGAGGAGTCGTTGCACGAGGACCTCAAAGATCCCGACGAGGCAGCGGCCTATCTCAACGCCCACTTGGAGGATGAAAGTGCCGACTCCGATGAGTTGTTCCTGCTTGCCCTTCGCGATGTGGCCAAGGCACACGGATTCACCGAGGTCGCACAAAACGCGGAGCTGGGCCGGGAGAGTCTATACAAGGCCCTTTCTGCCACAGGCAATCCACGATTGAGTACGCTTTCTTCCCTGCTCAAGGTGATGGGGCTACGCCTCGCTGTTGAGGTCGAGGGCAACCAGCGTAAGAGCGCCTGATTCCTTCTCGTCGGATCTGAGGTCGCCCGTGTCTTCGCCATAACGAGGCAACAGAGGGCGTAGCTCGAGTAGGCCTTTCTCTTCGACGAGGTCAACGATGGGACATGTTAGCCGGCCTTCCCGGAAGGGATGGAATCACGAGTGCGACAGAGGAACACCAACACCTGCGTTTTGACGTCAAGAAATGGAATCTCAATCTCTGGTGCCTCTCTCGGCTCGATGAGGTCAACATGATGGAGCCCACACTCCTGGATCTCGGCGACGATGTCATGGCGGGTGCGTTGGTCACGAGTAAACCCACGGCCCTTGGTAAAACGAGCAAAGAGAAAGGCCAGCATTCGTCCCAACAATCCGGGTGGTGGCTCTTCCACAGCGGGAATCAGGTCAAAGATAACGACGCTGCCCGCGCGCCCCGACACCAGCACAGCGAGGCGACGCCATAGTGCCTGTTGCGCAGCGGCGTCGAGATACATGAGCAATCCTTCGGCGACGACGCAGACGGGTCCATCGCCAACAAGGTCGGAGAGCTTTGCCGACTCGACGTCCGCGGCCACCAGATCGAGATTGGCTCTGTTGAGCACCGACCTACCCTCTTGGGTTCGCCCCAAGAGCTCGCGTTTTCGCGCCACAACCGGCGGTAGGTCGACCTCGATGTAGAGCAAATCAGGGTTGGCGCTCATCGCCGCGCCCCGGCGGGACAAGCCCGCTGCCAGCTCCAACACCTGGTTGCACCCGGACCTTTGAACCAGAGCGTCAATGATGGCGTGACGTTGCACCAGACTGTGAGGCAACGACGGCGCCCCACGGCGGAACAAACGAAACAGATGCATCACAAAGTTGGTGACGGCAAAGACCCGTCGACTGTCCCTGTGCGCCAATAGCTCCGCTGCCGCAAACCCACCCCAATGCCAGGTTTGTGCGGTGTACAAGGCGGTAACTGTGAGGTCACCACTTCGCTTCGAGGCTGCTCGTGGCTCGGACATGCGACCACCTTATATATGTTCGGCGCGGGAAACCCAGAATTTGCCACCCATTTGCCGCACCGGTGTGGATGCAGTTACAATCATTGCCAGGTTGGGGTATTTAGCCGTTGGTTGTCGACAAAGGTTGGGAACGGCGCAAAATATTTCGTTTTCTGCCGCCCAGGGTGAGACGCATGGAGAGGGAACAAGGCAGTCGAGTAGAACGGGTCGCCTATCTGGAGGCGCTGTGTAAAACTATTCCCTATCACATTGTCGAGCGGGTCCTGCAAGACCCCGCGGAACGCTCTGTCGGCGACCTGTCCATTACCGGTAGCGTTCTTATCGCTGACCTCGTTGGCTTCACGAGCTTGTGTGAACGTCTCGCCGCCGGTGGGCAGAAGTCTCTCGGCCGCCTCTCCAGCATCCTCAACGCGCTGTTTGGTAGCCTTCTCGATGATGCGATCTTTCCCTATGGCGGGTATGTCGTGCAATTCGGCGGCGATTCGGTGACGGTGTTTTTCCAGGGCTCTGGCCACGAGCACCGCGCCATCGCAGGAGCCCTCGCTTGCCAACGCATCATGCATGGCGAGGTTGGTCGGTTGGTCGGGGGTCCGGGCGAGCAGCTCGCCTTGCGCGTGGGTATCGCGAGCGGCCTCTTGCGGCTGCCAATTCTTGGAGACCTCAACCGCCGCGTTGTCGTCTGCTCAGGGCCAACCGCACACAGGGCCTTGGACCTGCAGCAAATGGCGGAACCGCGATCGATCCTCGCGGACGTGGGCACAGCGGAGGCGGTCGGCTCCGATGTTGAGCACGTCCATCCGCACATGAAAGACCGAGTCGTCATTCGTGGTTTGCGAACGTGGCCTGCAACCGTCCCCCTTGAAACACTCGCAGGGCGGATACAATCCGACGTCGAGAAGAAGATCGCCCTTCTGCAACCGTTTGTTCCTACGGCACTGGCCGGCCGCCTCAAGACCACTCCCAAAGGTTGGCGCATCGAAGGCGAGCTGCGAACCGTTGTCGTTCTCTTCAGCGAAATCTGGGGCTATGACGCGGACGCCTCTCCTTCACCCGAGCAGATCGATTCAAACCGCAACCTGGCTCGATCGATGTTGCGCGCATATCGCAAGTACGGCGGGATGGTCGCCAAGGTCGACCTGGCCCAGCGCGGACACCGAATCATGGTGTTGTTTGGTTTGCACATGCCGGCCGGTAATGACGCCGAGCGTGCGGTCCTCGCCGGACTTGAAGCGACATCGCGAGTACGCGGCTTCTTCTCCGAAGCAAAACCAGAAGCTGGTATTCGCACTGGCATTCATCTGGGGCGGGTGTATTTCGGTGCCATTGGTAGTGACAACAAACACGACATTACGGTGGTTGGCGATACGGTGAACGTGGCGGCGAGAGCCACCGCTCAGGCGAAATCGTTTGAGGTCATCGCCACGGAGCCCGTGCTCAAAGCCGTTGCCAACGAATTTGAGATCTCAACCCGTCAAGCGGTGCGAGTCAAAGGCAAAGCAGAGAGCTTGTGTCTTGGCAACATTCACGGACCCTCGGACGGCCGTGCCCATTATATGCAGCCACGACGGCACGGCCGATTCATCGCTGGACGTGATGTCGAGCAGAAGACCCTCAATGATGCCGTCGACGCGGGATTGGCCGGAAACGGCACCATGTTGAGCTTGTGCGGCGAGGCTGGCTGCGGCAAGAGTTTCCTTCTCGCCAACACCGTCGATCGCTGGCTCAAGCGCGGTAAGAAGGGCATCCTCGGTCGCTGCCGATTCGCCACCCAGTCATCGCCTTTGGCACCTGTTGCCACCATGTTTGAGAGCTTTCTCGGCCTAGGCCAATTGGATTCGGAATCCGCGCGACGACAACAAATTCGCGATGGCCTGTCCCCTTACAACCTGACCAACGGTGCCCCAGAGTTGTTTTCCCTATTGCAACCGGTGCATCGGCCCGATGGGGTTTCCGAGGCATTGGTGGATTTGGCCGATCCCGACGCACGGGAACGCGCCGTATCGAGCGTCGTTGAGTTTCTTGATGTGCGACTCAACCAAGAACCTATTCTGTATGTTCTCGAAGACCTGCACTTCGCCGATACCCTGACACTGGAGCTGGTCAAACGTTTGACGACCCTGAGCCGACGACGACCGTTCTTGATGATTTGCACTTACCGCCCGATGTCGGCACTCGCCAGCCTGAAAGCCGTCTTCGATGAAGAGCTCTATCTCGACAACCTCTCCCTGGCGCAAACTACGGACCTCATCACCCACGAGACTCAGGCGGAGAACGTTGAGGTTGAGTTGGCACTGTTCTTGTGGCAACGAACTGGCGGCAACCCTGGCCACCTACTCGAGACCCTCCGCTTCCTTCAAGAGAGAGAGATGCTGCGCGTACGCGGCGGCCAACTGGTTGCCCCCGACCCTGGAATCACGTTGTTGGAAGAGATTGTGCCGCGGACCCAAGCCCAGGTAGCCTTGGCTCGACTCGATGACCTGAGCACCACGGAAAGGCGCCTGCTGCGTATGGCGAGCGCCATAGGCCATCGTTTCAACCGCGATATCCTGTCCGAGGTCACCCATGCTGATCTGGTGCCAGAGATGATGGAGTCGGCGATGGACGGTCTGTCTTGCCACAGAGTCATCGTCGAGACGGCCCACGAGAAGCACGGCTACATGTTTCGGGATGGGACCACTCGCGTGGTCGCATACGCATCGATACCAGAAGAAGAAAAGCAGGAGATGCATCGGCGCATTGCCAGCGCTCTGGAGAAATTGCCAAACGGTGATCTGCGACGTGCCCCAGCGACCTTGGCGCTGCATTGGGAACGGGCCCAACGTTTCGACAAAGCGGCCCATTGGTACCGCGGTGCCGCTCTGTTGGCGATCAAGACCGGTCTCGATCGCGAGGCGGTCGACCTCGTGGCACATTGGGAGCAGGCCGTTCGCCGTCTTGCCAACGAGGAGCGGCCGACGAAACACGCAAGACAGATGGCGTTGGTCAAGTTCGTCGCGTCTGCTCGCCAAGGTGCTCCACTGAACACCATTCGCCTTGGCCGCCAGATTGTCGCTGAGCACTGGGAAGATTTAGATTTCCAATCGCGCCACATTGTTGATTACTGGTTGGGGCGGGCCCTCGTCGCATTTGGCAAACCCGAAAAGGCCCGCCCTCGCTTGATGCGAGTCTTCGAGGGAAGCGACAAGGTGAAACAGCGCTCCGATGCAGCTCGCCTCATCGGCCGCACCTTTGAATACGCACAAGAATATGACCAAGCATTGCGCTGGTTCGATAGGGCTACCGAGCTCGCTGGCGACGACTCAACCCGTCTCCTAAAGTTGGACCTCTTGCGCGCCAACATCAAAACCGATCGGGGCGACATTGATGGCGCTCGTGCGATGTACGTGGACATTGCAGTCAAAGCCAAGGCCGCCAGGGCGCTGCCCGCCGAATCGATTGCTGTGGGCAATCTCGCCTATAGCGATCTCTTGGACGGCAAGTTCGAGCCGGCCATCATCGGATTCGAAAGGGTTCTGCGAATGGACCGGGCCCTGGGGGATTGGCCGGGCCAGGCCCTCGATCTCGTGAACCTTGGACAGGCCTACCTTTGGGCCGGCAATCCAATGGCGGCGAAGAGCCACTTGGAGAGATCGTTGAACCTCTCCAAGGATCTTGGGGAGCTCCTCACCCTCGGGGAAGCCAAGATTCACCTCGGTGCGGTCATCGCCTTAACCGAGGATCTCACTGCGGGAAAAGCAATCTGCGAAGAAGGTCGCATGTTGGCGAAGAACAGCGCCCTGCGCGAGGCCGAGATCGCCGCCGACTTGCACCTCTTGCGCATCGCCATTCTCGAAGGCGACATCGAATGTGCCAACGCTACCTTGCTTCGCTGCAAGCAACACGGTGAGCACCTCACGACAAAGCCCTTGTTCCGGGGCGTCCTAGGTGAGCTCGAAAAGAAGATTCCGGCCAGACCGGTCCGGTTTCAGAATCCGACGGCATGAGCGGGTTATCCTACAATCACCGATATCCACCCACACGTGATATGTTTGTTCTTTGGGTGGGACCGATCTACCATCCGCAATCGAGATCTGGGGGGCACAGAGCCGGGAAAACTGGTCAATGGATTCGAGATACGACCTTTCAAACCAGCTAATCATTGCGATTACGCCATTCGAACGTCCTGACGCCAAGCTCGCCGCGGCAGCTGCACATGCTGGTGCTTTGGCTATTTTGGATTTGGGCCACGATGCCGTCGTTGCCGCAGAACAGCTCGAGGCCTTGGCCGCAGAGATAGAGGTTTTCGGCGTCCGTGTCGCCAATCGACAGCTGTTCAATGACCTCAAACTGCCACAAGCAGTGCGAACCATCGTCATCGATGGTGCCACAGCAAAGACAGAGGATTTCGACACCGACCGTGATCTCTTGGTGCAGGTAACCTCTCTTGCCGAGGCAAAGCTTGCCGTTGACCGCGGTGCCAACGGCATCATCGCGAAAGGCAACGAGAGCGGTGGGCGCGTTGGTGAGGAGACAACCTTCATCCTCCTGCAACGGTTGGTCAAAGAAATCGACCTACCGATCTGGGCCCAAGGTGGCATTGGTCTGCACACTGCAGCGGGCTGCATTGCCGGTGGTGCCCGGGGAGTGGTCCTCGACAGTCAACTTGCACTCATGCGCGAGAGCGCTGTCACGGCAGACATTCGCAAGGTGCTCGAGCGAGCCGATGGCAGTGAGACCCTCGTCGCGGCAGGACACCGCATTCTTCTGCAACCTGAGCTCTCCAAGACGGAGATCAGCAACGCCGATGGTGAAGAGATCATTCGCCGGCTGGGGGCACCCGACTCTGCCCAGCCACTCATTCCTGCAGGTCAAGACATCGGCTTCGCCCCCACCTTGGCGGGACGCTATCCGACGATCCGCGCTCTGCTTGGAGTGTTACGCCACTCCATCATTTCGCACCTGCGCCAGGCAAAGGGGCTCGAGCCTTTTGGCAAAGACTCTTCCTTCGCTAAGACTTACGATCTTCGTTACCCGGTGATGCAGGGGCCGATGACTCGAGTGAGTGATGGCGCGGCCTTTGCCGGCGCTGTGGCTGACGGCGGTGGGCTCCCCTTCGTGGCTCTGTCGATGATGCGCGGCCCCGACATCGACCGCCTCCTCGCGGAAACAAAAAAACGCCTGGGCAGACGACCGTGGGGGGTCGGCATTCTCGGCTTTGTGCCTGCGGTCTTGCGCGATGAGCAGCTCAACGCGATCATCGCCGCCAAACCACCGGCGGTGCTCATCGGCGGTGGCCGACCTGCACAAGCCCGTGCACTCGAGCAGGTGGGCATCCCCACCTTCCTGCACGTACCCTCGCCTGGCTTGATGGAGCAATTTCTGCATGCGGGTGTCAAGCGCTTCATCCTCGAGGGGCGAGAATGCGGCGGCCACGTCGGGCCGCGCTCAAGCTTCGTTCTTTGGGAGAGCTTGATCGAGCTACTGCTTCGTTACGAGTCGCCTCCGGAGCTCTCTGTCGTATTCGCAGGTGGTATTCATGATGCCTGCTCGGCTGCCATGGTCGCGGCCATCGGCGCTCCGCTGGCCGCTCGCGGTGCCAAGGTCGGTCTTTTGATGGGCACCGCCTATCTATTCACCCAAGAGGCTACCGACACCGGCGCAATCGGAGAAGCATTCCAGAACGTCGCCATCACCTGCGACGGCACCACACTGCTCGAAACCGCCGTGGGGCATGCAACCCGCTGCGCCAAGAGTTCGTATGTCGACACATTTCACGCACGCCGCGAAGAGCTGCAAGGAGACGAGAAACGCACCGAAGATGCCATTGCCGCCCTCGAAGAGCTCAACCTGGGTCGCTTGCGCATCGCTGCCAAGGGCGTCCGCCGCGAAGGTGACAACCTGGTGCGCGTCGACCAGGAGACCCAGCGTCGCGAAGGCCTGTTCATGCTCGGACAGGTTGCCGCGCTGCGGGATCGGATCACCACCATCGAAGCACTGCACCGAGACGTTTGCATCGGCGCCACCGAGAAGCTCGCCGAGGTCTCTGTACCCCAAGAGCCAGAGCCACAGGCTTCTCCAGCGGACATCGCCATCATCGGCATGGCCGGTGTCATGCCCGAGGCTCCAGATTTGGATCATTTCTGGGCCAACGTCCTCGCCGCCAAGAGCAGCATCACCGAGGTTCCCAAAGAGCGCTGGCGCTCGGAGCTGTACTATGACGCCGACGCCATCGACGACACCACCAAGAGCATCTCGAAGTGGGGAGCATTTCTCCCCGACATCGAGTTTGACCCGATCGAGTTCGGCATTCCGCCTTTATCGTTGTCGGCTATCGACCCTGCTCAACTTCTCACCCTGTTGGTTGCGAAACGTGCCCTCGCCGATGCTGGGTATGTCGATAGGGAGTTCGACCGCTCCCGTGTTTCCGTCATCGTCGGCGCTGAGGCCGGGGCAGATCTCTCGAGCGCTTACGGCTTTCGCGCGCTGTATCCGACCTACTTTGGCGATTTGCCGAAAGCGCTCGACGCGGTGTTGCCGAAACTCACCGAAGACTCCTTCCCCGGCGTGCTTGCAAATGTCATCGCTGGGCGAGTCGCGAACCGTCTCGATTTCGGCGGTGTGAATTGCACGACCGACGCCGCCTGCGCGAGCTCCTTGGCTGCGCTCGACCTCTCCTGCAAAGAGCTCGTCACCAAGAGCAGCGATATGGTGTTGTGTGGTGGCGTCGACCTACACAATGGCATTGGTGATTACCTCATGTTCTCCAGCGTTCACGCGCTTTCGGCCCGTGGGCAATGCCGCGTCTTCGACAGCACCGCCGATGGCACAGTGCTCGGCGAGGGCGTGGGTGTCGTCGTGCTCAAGCGCCTGGAAGACGCCGTTCGCGATGGCGATCGCATCTACGCTGTCATCAAAGCGGTCGCCGGTGCCTCCGATGGCCGCAGCCAAGGGCTCACCGCCCCGCGCAAAGAGGGGCAGATTCGTGCCTTGGCGCGGGCCTACCAACGTGCCGGTGTCTCTCCAAAACAAGTTGGCGTTCTCGAAGCGCATGGCACCGGCACTGTCGTTGGCGATCGCACGGAGCTGGCGTCACTGACCGACGTCTTCACCAGCTCTGGCACAGCGCCGAGTCAGTGCGCGCTCGGATCTGTCAAATCGCAGATCGGACACACCAAGTGCGCGGCAGGACTGATCTCTTTGATAAAGATGTCCCTTGCCCTCTATCACCGGACTCTGCCACCAACCCTACACGTGAGCACTCCCAACCCAGCCTTTGATCCTGATACCAGCCCGTTCACCTTCTGCAGCACTCCCCGGCCATGGATCGGCAGTGGCCGGCACGCTGGCGTCAGCGCCTTCGGTTTTGGCGGTGCCAACTATCACGCGGTGTTGAGTGAGGCACCGCAGTCACAACCCCCCGTCTGCGGCTCCCCTGTCTGGCCTGCGGAGCTATTCGCATTTCGCGGCGAGACTCGAGAAGAGGCGATGGCACTGGCAGAGCGGCTGCTGGCCCTTATCAACAACGGCAATGGCTTTGAGCTTCGCAACCTTGCCCACAGCACACTGCGAAGTGGCCGTGGCTCGCCCAAGCTCGCTATCGTTGCGGGCAGTCACGACGAGCTGCAGCAAAGACTCACCGCGGCAGTTGCCGGCAACAACGACGCCGGCATTGCTCACAGTGACAACGCCACCCGCGGCAAAGTGGCTTTCCTGTTCCCAGGGCAAGGCAGTCAACGGGTTCGTATGCTCGCCGACCTGTTCATTGCGTTCCCTCATTTGCATGATTTGCTGGAGCTCGGTTCACCCTACCTTGCGACGATCTTTCCTCCGAGTGTCTTTGGCGCCCAAGCCCTGGCAGAGCAACGCGCCGATCTCACAGACACCCGCATTGCCCAGCCGGCTCTTGGCATTGTCGATTTGGCCATGGCGAGGCTGCTCGGTACCTTTGGGATCAAACCAGACATGACTGCCGGTCACAGCTATGGCGAGCTCGTCGCCCTCTGCGTGGCTGGTGTCTGCGATGCAAAGACACTCATCGCCCTCTCCGAGGCGCGTGGTCGCGCTATGGCAGAGGCCGCCGGGGACACGCCCGGTGCAATGATTGCCCTCAATGCGCCGGCGACAGAGGTGGCGGAGGTCGTGAGCGGTTGCGACCACGTTGTCGTCGCCAACTACAACGCGCCAGACCAGACTGTTATCGCTGGCGACGAGTCGGCGGTCATCGCCGCTGCAGACCAGATCGCAGCACATGGTTACACAGCCCAGCGGTTGCCCGTTGCCTGCGCTTTTCACAGCCCGTTGGTGGCAGGGGCGCGCAAGGCCTTCACCGCCGACCTCGCAAACGCCGATCTCCGTGCGCCCGATATCGAGGTATGGGCAAACTCCACAGCAAAACCCTACGAGCGGGATCCCCAAGCTGTGCGCCGAACCCTCGCGGAGCAACTGGTGCGGCCGGTCAAGTTTGTCGATGAGATTGAAGGCATGTACGCAGCGGGCGCTCGGTTGTTTGTCGAAGTCGGCCCTGCGCGGAAACTGACGCACCTGGTGGGTAAGATCCTCGAAGGCCGCCCACACACCGCCATCCTCTGTAACGAACCCGGACAACCCGGAATTCCCACTCTCCTCGGGGCTGTTGCCGAGCTCGCCGTCGCTGGCGTAGACGTCGACCTCGAGGCGCTGTTCCGAGATCGCGGCACCAAACCCTTCGATCTTTCTGCACCCCCGGCGTCGCGAGCTGCCGGCGTGTGGCTGGTCAATGGACAACGCGCCGTTCCCACCCGTGGCAATCTGCCTGACACGGCCATGCGCATCGTCACCGAGCCCATTGCCGCGTCTGCGTCGCTCGACGCGCCGTCCCCGGCGGACAATCGCGAAGTTGTGGTCGCTCAGTACCTCCAGGACCTGCGCGAGTTGGTCCGCGGCCAACGGGAGGTCATGCTCAGCTTTCTCGGCACTGCGCCAAGCCAAACCTTGCTCACCGACAATCGAGTGGGCGTACAACCAGCGCCCGCTCCACAGGCTGAAACGGCAACAGTAACCGAAACAGCACAGCTCAACATCGGTACCACCCTTCTAAACATTGTCAGCAAACGCACCGGTTATCCGGTGGAGATGCTCGATCTCGATCTCGACCTCGAGGGCGATCTCTCTGTCGATTCGATCAAGCGCATCGAAATTCTCGGCGAGTTGTCCCAAGTCACCGGACAAGAGCAAGACCCTAAGGAGCGCGATCGGCTGGTGGAAGAGCTCGCTGGGGTGAAGACCCTGCGCGGCATTCTCACCTGGCTGGAGGAAAAACGCCAGGGCGACGCTGTCGAGGCACCCCGCCCAACCGTTTCTCCGCAAGATGACACCGCACCACCCACGAGATCCGTGAGACCGGCCGTTGACCGCCGCCATTCAGAGTCGCTGACCGTACCTACTGAGGTGCAACGCTATCAGCTCGTCATTCGCGAGCTACCCAATCCTGGCGAGTTGCCACTTGGTAAGCGCGTATTCTCAATCACAGACGACGGCCATGGTGTGGCTGCGGCCCTAGCCTCACGGTTGCGACGGGCAGGGTGTGGGGTCAAGATGCACCGAGCCGGCGACGGCTGGGATGGTGTCGATGGGCTCATTCATCTAGGCACCCTCGGGCATGGACCGCGCGCGGGCGTCAAAGAGTTATTTGCCTTGGCCCGCACGGCTCTTGTCGCCGGTGCCACGACTCTGCTGGTTGCGACCGGCCTCGGTGGTAACTTCGGTCGCGGCAAACGACGTTACCGTCTCGATTGTGCCGGCGTCAGCGGACTCGTCAAAGCCATTGCCAAGGAGTGGCCCGGCGTCCATGTCCGCGTCGTGGATGTTGATCCCTCCGACACGCCGGTGGTGTTGGCCGATCTCATCTGGACCGAACTGTGCGCCGACGATGATTACGTCGAGGTCGGCTACAACAGTGCGGGCCGCCAAGTTCTCATGCCCACGAGGGCTGCTGCTGGACCACACAATGGCAACATCTCTCTCGGGCCCGAGAGTCTTGTTCTTGCGACCGGAGGAGCCCGCGGGATCACCGCTACGATCGCCAAGGGCATTGCACAACGTTTTGGCTCCCGCTTCGTGTTGGTGGGCCGCTCGCCGTTGCCGACAGAGGCCGAGACGTCAGACCTCCGCGATGCCGAGGGCATTGACTCTGTTCGCAGAGCGTTGGCTGCCCGCAGCGGCAACAAACAACATCCGCGCGAAATTGACAAAGAGGCGCGACAGGTGTTGGCTGCGCGCGAGATCCGCCAGACTCTGTGCGGACTCGAAGAGATGGGTGCCAAAGCGGAATACCGCAGTCTCGACGTGCGCAACACCACGGCGTTCGCTGATTTGATTGGCGGCGTCTACGACCGGTACGGCCGCATCGATGTCGTGCTGCACGGTGCCGGTATTGTCGAGGATCAGCTGATCCGTCATAAGAGCGTGGAGTCTTTTGATCGCGTCTTCGACACCAAGGTGCAGAGCGCTTTGGCCCTCGCGGACAACCTGCGCCCCGATGTTCAGGCGATCGTCTTTTTCGCGAGCATCTCAGGTGTTCTCGGCAATCGGGGACAGTCCGACTACGCCGCTGCCAACGACTACCTCGACAAGTTGGCCATCAACCTCAACGACCGCCTCCAATCGCGAGTGGTCTCCATCGATTGGGGGCCCTGGGCCGGAGTTGGCATGGTTGACGATTCCTTGTCTGCGGAATACGAGAAACGGGGGATGGGACTCATCACCCCAGCGGCTGGCGTCGAAAGCTTGATCCAAGAGCTCACCGGCGGCGCACCGCATGACGCGCAGATCTTGTTGGCCCGCGCCAACCTTGAAAACCTCAAATGACTGGTGCGGATCGCAACAATTCGATCGCCATCGTCGGCATGGCTTGCGTGTTTCCGGGTTCACCTGACGTCAAGACCTATTGGCGCAACATCGAATCGGGCACCGACAGTATCACCCGTGCACCGGCCAGCCGCTGGGATCCAATCTTCTTTGACCCCACCTCCAAAGCTGCCGACCGTATCTACTGCAACCGCGGTGGGTTCATTGACGACTTCGCCACCTTCGATCCCTTTGCTCATGGCGTCATGCCCATTGCTGCGGAGCACGCAGAACCCGACCAACTGTTGGCCCTGCGGGTTGCCCAAGACGCTCTCAACGATGCGCACGTCAATGCCGGGCCGCCCGTCGACCGCACCCGCGTGGGCATCATCTTGGGTCGCGGCGGTTACATCACCCCTGCGCTGACCCGTCTCATTCAGAACGTGCGAACGACTCAGGAGATCATCCTCAGTCTCGAAGACGCGGTTCCCGAGCTCAGCGCAGATCAATTGGGCAAGATCAAGGCTCATCTGCAATCCCAGGTATCAGGATTTGGTCCAGACACGGCGATTGGGTTGGTGCCAAACCTCGCGGCGTCACGCATTGCCAATCGTCTGGACTTTCATGGTCCCGCCTATACGGTGGACGCCGCCTGCGCGAGCTCATTGGTTGCCGTAGACCAAGCACGGCAAGAGCTTCAAAGTGGCCGCTGCGACTTGATGCTTGCTGGTGGCATTCACCTCACCCACGACGTCACTTTTTGGAGCGTGTTTTGTCAGCTTGGTGCCATGAGCCGCACGGGGATGTCGCGTCCCTTTGATGCGCGTGCTGATGGTTTGCTCATCGGTGAGGGCGTCGGCATCGTCGTTCTCAAACGTTTGCGCGATGCCGAACAGAAGGGCGATCGAATCTACGCCGTCATTCGCGGCACCGGCGTAGCGAGCGACGGGCGCAACACCAGCTTGATGCAACCTAGCAGCAGAGGGCAGAAACTCGCTCTACAACTCGCCTGGCAGGCCGCCCGGCTCGACCCAACGGCTGACGACGCCATTGGACTGATTGAGGCCCATGGCACCGCCACGCCAACCGGTGATCTCGCTGAGCTCCGCACTCTTGCCGATTTCTTTGGCGCCCCAAGTGGGTCTTCTGCAACCATTGGTCTCGGCAGCGTCAAATCAATGATTGGCCACACCATGCCTGCCGCGGGTGTGGCCGGACTCATCAAGGGTGCACTGGCTGCCTACCACGGCGTCTTGCCTCCTAGCTTGAACTGCGAGCAGCCGCACCCATTGCTACACAAAACCCGCATGCGCTTGCTCTCCAAAGCTGAAATCTGGGACGCAAAAACGCGGCGCGTTGGCGTAAACGCATTTGGCTTTGGCGGCATCAACGCCCACGTGTTGCTCGAGTCGACATCACATGCTTCCCCATCTTTTTTTTCGTCAACCTTCCCGTCGACACCGCCTGGTCCACGTTCTCGCCGCGCAGCCTTGGAGCCGACACAGATCCTGACCGTTGCTGCCACCTCCGTTATGGAAATGACGGCGATGCTCCAGAGGAATCCCGCCGGTGTCGGCGACAAACCGGTTGCTGGCAACGTGCGCCTTGCCATTCTCGAACCCAGCGACGGGCGCATTGCCAAGGCCCAAGAGCTCGTCGCCCAGGGCAAGCCTTGGAAGGGCCACGATGGTTACTTTTTCACTCCCAACGCATCGATCAATCTCGGCGGCAAGGTTGCCTTTCTGTTCCCCGGAATCGACGGTTTGTTTGCGCCACAGATTGCCGACGTCGCCCATTGGTTCGATCGGCCTGTGCCCGCCCACGCTGACGCGCGTGATCTCGAAGGTATGGGCTTTGGTGTCATCGAGGTTGGACGCTTGCTCGACTCGGTGTTGCGGCAACTCGGCGTAATTCCCGATGCCATAGCCGGACACAGCATTGGCGAGTGGAGTGGCATGATCGCCAGCGGCATGCTTGCCGAACAGGATGTCGACGCCTTTGTTGCCTCTCTCAACCCCGGCAGTCTCGAGGTACCCGGGACGTTGTTCTTGGCGGCGGGTTGCTCAGCAGAGCACGCGGATCGAGTGATCGTTGACCTCCCCGACATCGCAATCTCCAATGACAATTGCCCGCACCAGGTAATTCTCTGCGGCAGAGAACGAAGCATCCACGAGGCTGAGGAACGTTTGCGTGACGATGGAGTCCTTTGCCAGGTGTTGCCATTTAGCTCAGGTTTCCATTCACCCTTGTTTGCAGATTTTGTTCTTCCCCATCGCCAGCATTTTGCCCAGCTCAACTTGCAACCTGCGACCATTCCTCTTTGGTCGGCAACGACATCTTCGCCCTACCCCAATGACTCAGAGGCCGTTCGCGCACTCGGTCTGCGCCATCTCATCGAACCGGTGCGATTCCGCGAGCTCATCGAAGCCCTGTACGATTCTGGAGTACGGGTGTACGTTCAGGTCGGCTGTGGCCGTCTGGTTGGATTCGTTGACGACACCCTCAAGGGGCGCGATTACTTCGCCATTTCTGCCAACGTCAAACAACGCTCGGGCATAGGTCAACTGCGCCACGTCCTCGCAGCGTTATGGACCGAAGGCGTGGACGTCGACCTGCAGCGGATCTTTCTGCCACCTCCGTCACAGGATCGAGCGTCGGCCATCGAGGCTGGCGACGCCTTCGTTTCGGGAAGCGCCATGCCGATGAAACTTCGTCTCGGCGCACCACTTCTTCGACTCGACAAAGCCCTTGCACAACTGACACGCGCGTCGACAGTCACCTCGCTTGGCCAAACACCTGTGGTTTCGCCCTTGCACCCATTGGCCAAACAGCTCGCAGCACTGCACAACGAAGTGGTCGCACAACAGGATGTGGTCACGGCGCTCGATGCCGCCCCATCTGCAATTGCCAACGCCAGACAACAACATCAGCGCAACACAACACAGACCCACACGATCCACCGCACAATTTCTGTGGAGACGATTCCCGAGCTCATCGATCATTGCTTCTTCCCACAGCCTGACAGTTGGGCAGGCCTCCTCGATCGTTATCCAGTGGTCCCCATGACGCTCTCCATCACGTGGATGATGGAGGCGGCTCTTGGCACCGCCCAAGGCAAGGTGGTGGTCGCGGTGACAGACATTCGCGCGACTCGCTGGTTGGTTGTCGAACCTCCACTCGAGATAGCGATTACAACAAAGGTGGAGCCGAACGGTTGGGTGGCGGTTTCCATTGACGATTCCGTAAGCGCCCGAGTACGTCTCGCCACGCGTCGCGAGGACCCACCGCTCTCGAACTTGGCTGCTCTCGACAACCCCCACGACACCGTCATCAACGCCACCGAGCTCTACGCCAGCCGTTGGATGTTCCATGGACCCGCGTACCATGGGGTCATCGACATGGGACCCATCGGCAACAATGGCATCAACGGCAAGGTGACTGTCCCCTCTGGCCCCGGCGGTTTGATGGATGCA